>SXIR01000199.1 GCA_005772765.1 Actinomycetota bacterium | reverse complement strand
TGCCGGCCTCGCAGTCGGCGGTCCAACGTTCGACCTCGTCGAGGTCTTGATAGACGAGGTCGACCCGTCGTCCTTCGATGTCGAGCCAGGCGCCGCCATTGATGACGGGACCCCACTGGTGGGGTTCGAAGATCTGTCCGGAGTATCGGAGGGCACGAATGGCGTCGGTGTCGAGCGCCCCGCGGTAGAACACGCCGAGATCCCAGTCGGAGTCGGCACGGTGGTCGCCGCGTGCGCGCGATCCGCCGAGGGCGACGGCGGTGACCCCGCCGATCGCGGCGACTTGTGCGGCGATGCGTTCTACGATCGGATCGAGATCGACCACGCGAAGGTTTCTAGTCGCCGATGACTTGTCGCGTGCAACATCTCGGGTGCAGTCGAGACTGCATTGGGTTGCGATGGTCCACGACGAGGAGCCGATTCCGATGGCGAACGACGAACTTCCCGAGACTGGCGACGCGTGGCGACAACGACTGACTCCTGAGCAGTATCACGTGACGCGCGAAGCCGGCACGGAACGAGCGTTCACGGGCGATCTCTGGGACAACCACGACGACGGTGTCTACCGTTGCGTCTGCTGTGATGCTGTGTTGTTCGACAGCGAGCAGAAGTACGAATCGGGGAGCGGCTGGCCCAGCTTCTGGCAGCCGGCGGCCGGTGCGCCGATCGACCAGGTGGTCGATCGCAGCCACGGCATGACCCGCACCGAGGTCCGCTGCGATGCCTGCGATGCCCACCTCGGCCACGTCGTCGACGACGGCCCGCGACCGACCGGCCTCCGTTACTGCATCAACTCCGCCGCGCTCCGCTTCGACGATCGCGACTGACCCCACCGGGTCGGGTTCCAGCGCGAGTGCTCGTGGCGGGACGCCATCCCCGAGCGGCACGATTTGTATTCGAAGTTGGCCTTGTCAGTGAAGTTGGCCTTGGATGTGAAGTTGGCCACGTCGTGCGACACGTCACGCACGATCGAACGGCGCGCGGAACGCCCCGCCATCACGCCGATGAGCACGACGTGGCGGTCATCGGGATCACCTCGGCCCGGTCGGGCGACTGGAAACGCGGCGTTGCCGCCAACGTTGCGGCACGCCTCGCGGCCGACGGCGCGTGCTCGGTCGCGGTGGTCGATTGCGACTCCGCCGGCCGCGACATCGGTGATCGGCTCGGCGTCGAGACCCACGCATGCGTCGAGTGGCCACCGCTGACCGTGGTGCCGGCCTGTGCCATGGTCGATCTCCGCGCGGCTCGGACGAGCATCGAGCGGGTTGCTGCGACCCACGACCTGGTCGTGGTCGACCTCCCGCTCGGTGCAGGCGCTCCGGGACCGGCCCTCGACGCCGAACTCCTCGCGCCGATCGACCGGCTGGTCGTCGCGACCGACCTCTCATCATCTGCGTTGCGGGCGACCGCTCGTTGGGTCGAACTCGTCGGGATCGCACAGCGCGCCGGCGGCATTCCCGACCAGGTCGAGATCGTCATCGCAGTCGTCGGAGAGTCGGTTGGGACGACGTCGGAACGACTCGTTCTCGCCGCGATGCTGGGCGCCGCAGTCGTGGCCGGTGTTCCGCAGTACTGGGGCAGGACCCCACCCAACTTCGGCTTCGGGCCGACGCTGGGGTTTCCCGAGCTCGACGACGCGTTGCGTGCCGTCGGCTGCGTGCAACGAGGTGGTTATGCGGCGAACCCCGACCATGCTTGTTCGGCCAGTGGCCACAAGCGTTCGATCGCCCATCGCGCGGTTGCCTCGGTGAAGTGACCACCGTCGTCGGGCCGGGGCGTGACCCCGCCGATCTCGCGCGGACATGGCACGCCGTTGGGGCACAGCAGGTTGGAAAACTCGACCACGGCGGTGGTTGTCGGATGCCGCTCGGCGAGCTCGTGCAGTCGGTCGCGCAGCGCCACGATGCGTCCCTCGGGATCGCGATCGGCTTCGCCCACCGGTGACGCTGCATTCGGCGTGGTGTCGACGAGCACGACGCGCGCGCCGCCAGCAGTTGCGGCTTCCCAGCGCGCTTCGAGCATTGCGTCGAGATCGGCGCTCCACATCGACGTTCCCGCCACCGCGATGTCGTCGCCGACGACCCGATCGGCGGTCTCCCAACCCGACCACCACAGGATCACGTCGGGATCGTGATTGCGCACGAGGTCGGCGATCCCGCTCGCCATCACGTCGGGACAGTCCTTGGTCCACTCGATGACGCGACCTTCGTCGGCGACGCCGCCGATGGCGACGCCGCAGCCAGGAACGACGAACGTGACCAGACCCATGCCGCGCGCGGCTGCTTCGGCGCGAAAGCCTGTCATTGCCGACGCGGGCACCGAGTCGCCGATGATCGCGACGGTGCGCGGCCGGAATCGAACCGCTGCGGTGTCCGTCGACGACGTCGGCATGGTCGAGGTCGTCGCGGCGACGCTGTCGGACGAGGCCTCGACGACCGGAGCGAGCACTTCGGGTCGCACGCTTGCGATGTTGGTGTCGATCGCGTACGAAGGTGTCGTGCTCCCGGTGGTCGCCACGAACAAAGCGACCACGAGCACGCCGGCGACGGCGCTGCTCGTGTACGTGAAGCGCAGGCCGCGGAGTGCGCCGGTGCGGATTGGTGTTTCGATCAGGCGATACGACACGACGGTTGCCACCAGGGTGACCACCAACCGCAGCGCCGCGAGACGCCATCCTTCGAGGCCCGTGCGCGCCGGTTCGAGGGCCACGATCGTCGGCCAATGCCAGAGGTAGATGCCGTAGGACCGTTGACCGATCCAGCGCAACGGTGCGGGGGCCAAGATCCGTTGCACGATTCCGGGTCGCACTGCCGCAGCGATCACTGCGGCCACCGCCAGCGCGACCACGAAGAAGCCGCCCCGATACATGAACTCGTCGCGGAAGTCGACAACGCGTCCCGCGACCAACACCGCGACGAGCCCGATGACGCCGGCGCTCTGTAGAGCAAGATGATGACTCCGGCGCTCGACGCGGGTGGTGGCCGAACCGAAACACGCGAGCACCACGCCGATGAGCAGCGCGTGCGCGCGGGTGTGGGTCGAGTAGTAGACGAACGACGGATCTGCGTCGTTGACGAACACTGCCATGGCGAGCGCCGACGCAACCGCGCCGATCGCGCTCACGACGCCGAGCGTGCGCGCGGGTCGGCGCCCACGACAACAGGCCATCACGAGGAGCGGGAACAGGATGTAGAACTGTTCTTCGACGGCCAGCGACCACGCGTGCTTCAGTGCCGATTCGACCTGGTTGGTCGCGACGTAGCTCTGATCGGAGAACGCGAAGCGCCAGTTGGCGACGTAGAACACGGTCGCCCAGGCGTCGGTGCGGAGCCGATCGAGCGTGTCGGTCGGTGCCCACCAGTGCGCGTATGCCGCCACGGCCGCGAGCACACCGCCCAGTGCCGGGAGGAGGCGCCGGGCCCGACGCACCCAGAACCCCGCGAGCCCGATCCGGCCGACACGTTCCTGTTCGGCGAGCAGCAGACCCGCAATGAGATACCCCGACAACACGAAGAAGACGTCGACCCCGAGGAAACCGCCGGGCAGGATGTCACCGTCGAGGTGGTACGCGACGACCGTGACCACCGCGAGCGCCCGCACACCGTCGAGCGCGGGTCGATATGCGTAACCAACTCGGGTGAACGAGTCGGATGCGGCGGCGGCACTCACGATCAGGGCGTCTCCGGGCCGGGAGTTTTGGTGCGGACTGGGAGCGCCATGATGCCCCAGGTCAGGGTGGTGGGGAAGGGCCGCTCGCCTCAATCTCACAAAGAGTGAGATTATTGTCCCCCTTCATCACGAAGAGTGCAGACCAGTACAGGAATGGCGTCAGATTGCGGCCGTGTTGGCACCTTCCCCTTGCATCGACGTGCCATTTGCGGGCAAGATGACATGACTGTAATTCCATTGGCAGTATTTCCCTGCCGACAGACGCGAGTCCCGGTGCCAGCAACAGCGTCACCGGAACGCGATGAGGGGGCCCGCAGGTGCACGAGTTCGCAGCGAACATGATGTTCCCCAATGCCGAAGAGCGTGGCTGGCAAGAGCGCGCCAACTGTTTGGGAGTCGATCCCGACCTCTTCTTCCCGGAGCGGGGCGCCTCGACCAAAGAGGCCAAAGGCGTGTGCGGAGGGTGCGAGGTGAAGGGCGAATGCCTCGAATACGCGCTCGCCCACGGCGAGAAGTTCGGGATCTGGGGCGGTATGTCCGAGCGTGAGCGGCGTCGGTTGCGCCGCCAACGTGCGCTCGCCCGTCGCGGTTCCGCGTCGGCCTGACCGTTCCGACCGCCTCGACGCCCACGTCGCCGGGGCTCGTCCCTGGCACCGCCAGGCGGGAGCGTCGTGAGGCCAGCAACGTGGGCTACGGATTGATGTCGTTGCCCGCAGTCGGCCCGCCAGGGGCGGCGGTCCTGGGGTTGGCGGACGCTTGCATTGCCGACCACCCGCCGAGCGCGACGCGCGCCTCGATGGCTGCCTCGGTGGGGATCTTCGCCCAGCGCAAGAAGTCGGCAGAACACCGGTCGAGCTCGCGGCGCGGGGCCAAACCGACCAGTTCGACCGATGCGATGTCGGTGCGCAGGCTCCGGGCGAGGTCGCGCACGTGCAAGATGGCTTCCTCCAACCCGGTGCGATCGAGGTCGACCAGATTCAGCGACACCTGCATGCGTTCTTGTTCGTGGAGGTAGAAGCTCAGCGCCCGCACCCCAGGGAGTCCACCGCCGCTTTCTCGGGTTCGGCGAACGATCTGGTTGGCGATCGGCGCGTCGGACGTGATGAGCATTGCGTTCACCGCGATGAGCGGCTTGCGTGCGCCGACGGCGGTGGCACCGAGGGTGTGGTGCACGAGCGACGGGCCGTAATCGGGTCGTCGAGACTTGAATGCGCTTCGGCGCACCGACGGCAGATCGCGTCCTTCCGGATCGGCATCGTCGTACATGAAGCACGGCACCTCGTATGCCTGCGACCACCATCGGGCAAAGCTGTGGGCGGCATCGACAGCGTGCTGACGTTCGGTCGACGTGGTGCCGAGCGCGACGAACGGCACGACATCGACGGCACCGAGCCGCGGGTGTTCGCCTCGATGGAGCGTGAGGTCGATGCGTTTGGCCGCAACGCGAGCCAGCACGCGCGAGGCGGCCTCGGCGTCGCGGGCGCCGGGCCCGGCAATGGTGAACACCGACCGGTGGTGGTCGACGTCGGCGTGCCAATCGAGTAGCGACGGTCCACCGGCGCGAACGAGTTCGTCGAGGACCTTGGGGTCGCGACCTTCCGACACGTTGACGACGCACTCCAGCACTGCGACTAAGAATACGACCATGGCTGTGACTCCCGTGCGGATCGGACTCGCCCTGCCGCAGTACGACGTCTCGATCTCGGGTGAGTCCCCGCTGCGATTCGAGACTGTCGTCGCTTGGGCGCAGGCGGCCGAGCGGCTCGGACTCGATTCGATCTGGCTGTCCGACCACGTCTCGTGGGATCTTGCCAAGTACGGGGGGTCGGCCGAGACCTCGGGTTTGTTCGAACCGATTGTCACGCTCGGCGCGTTGGCACGGTGCACCCAACGGGTGCGCCTCGGGACGCTCGTCTTGCTCGAAGCGTTGCGACCACCAGCCGTGCTGGCGAAGTCCTTGGTCTCGCTCGATCGGATCAGCGGCGGGCGACTCGACATCGGACTCGGCGCCGGTTGGTACGCGCCCGACTTCGCGGCAGTCGGTCTCGGGTTGCCGACCCCGGGGGAGCGCATCGATCGACTTGGCGAGTCGCTGGAGATCGTGACGCGGCTCCTCGCGGGCGAGGCTGTGACGTTCGAAGGTCGCTACCACCGGGTCGACGGGGCGAAGTTGCTTCCCCCTCCGCTGCAGACCCCTCGACCGCCGGTGTGGGTTGGCGGGCGCGGGAACCGTTTGCTCGGGCTGGTCGCGCGTTACGCGGAGGGCTGGAACACGTGCTGGGCAATTTCGCCGACGGACTACCAGGAGCGTCTCGATCAGTTGGCCCGGGCCTGTGACCGGGTCGGGCGTGATCCCGCGACGGTGCGACGATCGCTTGGTTTGTATCTGTTGGTCGGCGAAAACGAGACCGATCTGCAGCGTCGCTTCGACCGGTTGGTCGAGGTGAGCCCGGCGGGCGTGCTCGCCGGCCAGACGCTGGGCTCTTTTCGGGAGGGCCGCTTGGTCGGCACGGTTCAGGAAGTTCGCGAAAAAGTCGATCAATGGGTGAGTCTGGGCGTCGAGGAGATCATCGCGGGATTGGGTGCCGTGCCGTTTCAGGCCACGTCGCTCGACGATCTCGAGATGTTCACGGCGGCGCTGCGCTGAGACGCGAACCCGGCAGTAGCCTGACCACAGGATCGACCAGCGAACAGGAGTCCCGAGTTGGGTACCCAAGAGATCATCATCATCGCACTCGTCATCCTGGTGCTGTTCGGCGGTTCGCAGCTGCCCAAGCTCGCTCGCTCGGTCGGACAAGCCTCGACCGAGTTCAAGAAGGGCGTGAAGCAAGGCGCCGAGGACGAGAGCCCGGCTGCCAGCGACACCGACGCACCGGCGACCTGAGCCCGCGGCGCTGCCGCGTCACCCGATCAACGATTCACCTGACCGGGGAACTCTTCGCACCCCGAATACGTTCGTGAGATGCCCGACGGCACTCCCGCTTGGGAGGACATCGCCCGCGATCACGGACGCTTCCTCTACAACGTGGGATACCGCCTGGCCGGCAACGACGCCGATGCCGCCGATCTCGCGCAAGAAGCTCTGTTGCGTGTCCGTCGGGGGCTCGAGTCCTATCGACCGACCGGATCGCTGGAGGGCTGGTTGGCCCGCATCGTCACCAACATCTTTCTCGACGAGGTGCGTCGCAAGCGGCGTCGTCCGACCGTCGCGTTGGGCGACCGCGACGATGTCTTGCTGCCGCCGTCGCCCGCTCCCGACCTTGCGACCGCGCACGATCGCCTGAGCGACGAAATCCAAGCCGCGTTGTTGCAACTGCCCGAGGAGTACCGCGTTGCGGTCGTGCTGTGCGATGTGGTCGACATGAGCTACGACGAAATCGCGGCATACCAAGGGGTTCCCGTCGGGACCGTGCGTTCGCGGATCCATCGAGGTCGGAGCCAGTTGCGGGAGTTGCTGACGTGACCGACGAGCGGTTGTCCGCCTATCTCGACGGCGCACTCGACCCCCTCGAGCGCGCCGCACTCGAGGCAGATCTCGCCGCGTCCGAAGCCTTGCGGACCGAACTCGACGCGCTGGCAGCCGTACGCGAGACCCTGCGCAACCTGGCCCCGCGCGAAGCCCCGTTCGATCTCGTCGACCGACTGCTCCAGGCGGGGCAAGACGAGGGCCGCCGACGCGAGACCGTCGGACGAACGGGTCGTCGCTGGTTCGCTGTCGCCTCCGCCGCGGCGGCGGTGACGGTTGCGTTGTTGGTCGTCAGCCCCGACGACCGCCCGCAGATCACCCCGCAACTCGACGACAACGCCGACGGCCACGTCACGACCTCAGGACTCGCTGACGATCCGATCATGATCCTGGCGCCGGCGGCCGGGTCGCAGCCATGAACGGCGTGTTCTCGATCGGACGGCATCGGGTCGTGGCGTTGACGGTGCTGACCGCTTCGCTCGGCGTCACCCTCGCAACCCAAGCGCGCGGTACGTCGGTCGAGGACGCTGCGGGGTTGCTGCGCGATGCGCGCGAGCGCATTGCCACCACGTCGTTTTCGGGAACGGTCGTTGTCGAGTGGCGCGACGCCGAAGGCGTGCAGCGCAACGAGGTTGCGGTGCGCAGCGCCGACGGCACGGTCGAAGTGCTCTCGGATCGTTCGTTCGTGCGGACGGTCGACGGAGGGCTGCGCCGCGACGATTCAGGTTGGGTCGAGATGGGTTCGACGGAACTCCTCGACGTGGTGCCCACACCCAGCGACAAGTACGACCTCACCCTGCAGTCGGGTCCGGCCATTGCCGGGCGGCCGACCACCGCGATCGATGCGGTGCTCCGCGACGGTGGCGGATTGGTCGAGCGAGTGTTCATCGATACCGAGACCGGCATCATGTTGCGGCGGGAACGATTCGCGGCCGACGGTTCCACGGTGTTGCGTTCGGTCTCGTTCGTCGAACTTGCGATCGGCGAGGTCTCGCTCGAGGTGCCCGATTTCGAAGCGAGCTCCGCTCGTCCGACTCGCCGGCTCGAGGGGATCTATCGCGATCCCGACCACGCCGGTGACGGCTTCGTGTTGGTCAGTCGATCGTTGCACGGCGACGGCACCGCACAACTGCTCTACGGCGATGGCTTGCTGACGGTGTCGGTGTTCGAAGAGCCCGGCGCACTCGATTGGTCGGCACTCCCCGATGGTGGGGTCGCGACCCGCGTTGACGGTGTCCCAGCACGGCGATTCGAGCTTGCGGTGGGCTTTGCGTACGTCTGGGAGCGCGGGGGCGTCGTGTACACAGCGGTCAGCGACGCGCCCGAAGGTCAGATTCTCGGCGTGGCCGAGGCGGTGTCGGCCGAGCGGGTCGACGGCCGCGTGGCACGCCTGGCGCGCACGATGTTGTCGCCGTTCGAGCTCTAGGGCGTCAGACGGTCGCGGCGCGTCGTTTGAGGATGCGTCGCCGTTCGCGTTCGGAAGCGCCGCCCCAGACTCCGTGCTCGATGCGATGCTCGAGCGCGTATTCGAGACATTCGCTTTGCACCGAGCAGGTGGCACACACTCGCATCGCTCGTTCGACGCCGGATCCGTCCGACGGAAAGAACTCGATCGCCGCAGCCCCTCGGCACTTCGCGTCGAGCATCCACTCCATGCCCTCGGGCATCGTTTCGACCGTGGACGAGGTCACGTCGGCGTTCGAGTTGGTCACCGATTGCTTCTGCATGTGATCTCCGACGTTCGAGGAACCGGGAAGGTTCCGTGCGGCGTCTCTGAGCGGCCAAGTCTCAGGGACTTCTCAGCTGGCTATGGAACGTGTTCGATACCGTGGACGTTCCCGGATCGTCGCTTTCATGATGTGAGGATTTGATGAACGAGCCCTACGATCCCGAATCGTCGAACTTGGCGCCTTCCGCCGAAACCCGACAATCACCTCCGGCGTGGACGCCACCGCTACCGGGTGCAGAACCCGCTGTGGTCGAGGCCGCCGAAGCCCTCCCGACGCCACCACCTGGTCCTGCGCCGATACCGACGTGGACGCCGCCCGCCGCGGCGACCGAGCAGGGATCGCCGACCGTCGACAATCCGTTCACCGAACCGATTGCGGCAATTGGGCCAGCGGGTGGGGTGGCAGCGGCGAGTCCTCGGACCAATCGCCGAGGCGCGGTGCTCGTGGCCGGTGGGGTCGGCGCACTCGTCGCGGCGATGGTCACCGCGTCCGCCTTCGTACTCACGAAGGACGATGACCCGGGAACCAACGGACCGTCCTCCCAGCCCCTCACCACGGCCGAGGCCGATCCTGCGCAGCCCGCTTCGGTTGCCGAGACCGATCTGCGCGCCTTGCTCGATCGGGTTCGCCCGGCGGTGGTCGGTATCGAGATCGACGCTGGTTTCGACCAGGGTGAAGGCACCGGTTTCATCGTCACGAGCGACGGCGTCATCGTGACGAACGCCCACGTCGCCGGCTCGGCCGACGAGATACTCGTGCGGCTGTCCGACGGCGATCTCGAGCCGGCGGAACTGTTGGGAAGCGACCCAACCCACGACCTGGCGGTGATCAAAATCGATCGCGAGGGTTTGCCGACGTTGCCACTCGGCGACAGCGACCCGCCGGTCACCCAGGTCGGCGACGGGGTCATCGCGGTGGGGAACGCGCTGGGACTCGAAGGCGAACTCTCCGTCACCACCGGCATCGTGAGCGCGCTCGATCGCACCCTGCCGACCTCCGAGGCGCGCGCGATCGCCGGCGTCATTCAGACCGATGCGGCGATCAACCCCG
>SXIR01000198.1 GCA_005772765.1 Actinomycetota bacterium | reverse complement strand
GACCAACCACCTCATGACCGAGCACAGTCGCGTCCGCGTCAGCATCGTCGGCGTTCTCGTCGTCGCCCTCTTCGGGGCGCTGCTGACGCGCCTGTGGTTCCTCCAGGTCTCCGATGTCGACCCCGGCCGGATCGTCGCCGCAGTCGAACGCAAGTCGGTGCGCGAGGTCTATTACGAGGCGCCCCGCGGCTGGATCTACGACCGCAACGGCGAGCCCATCGTGCAGAACCGCGTCACGTGGGTGATCAAAGTCGACCGTCGCCTGCGCGGTGACGACTTGCAGAACACGATCAGTCGGCTTGCCCGGCTGCTCGATCAGTCGCCGGAACAGATCCAGGAGCGCATCGACGACCCGCGTATCTCACCACTCGAGGATGCCCTGATCGCCGTCGACGTGCCCGACCGCATCCGCACGCAGATCGTCGAGCACCGCGCGCAATACCCCTTCATCCAAGTCGAGCAGGCCGCGGTGCGTGACTACCCGGTGGGCAAGACCCTGGCACCAGTACTCGGGTTCGTCGGACGCGTCAATGAGGACGATCTGGCCCACTATCCCGACGACTACGGCGCACGCGACACGATCGGTCGGGGCGGCATCGAGGCGGCGCTCGAGTCCGATCTCCGCGGCGAGCGCGCGTTCGAGAAACTCACGATCAACCCGGCGGGCGAGATCATCGGCGATCCGATCGAGTCGGTACCAGGGACGCGCGGCGACGACGTGTACCTCACGATCGATCTGGCGCTGCAAGAACAAGTCGAACGATCGTTGGCCGAAGGCATCGACGTCGCGCGGCGAACCCAGAACTTCGACTTGGCCGAATGCTGTCTCGTGAACTTCCGAGGGACATCGGGGGCCGCAGTCGTCATGGATGTGACCAACGGCGAGATTCTCTCGATGGCCAGCCTGCCGAGTTACGACCCGCAAGAGTTCGTCTCCGGCGTGTCGCAACAGCGATGGGAAGAGCTGGCGAACGAAGAAGGCGACCCGCTGTTCAACCGAGCCACCAAGGCTGGACTCGCGCCCGGATCGACCTTCAAGCTGATCACGTCCGTCGCAGGGACACGAACGGGCACGCGGAGCGCGACCGCGACGGTCGGTGACCTCGATTGCTATACGAACAAGGGCGGTGAGCAACGCCAACAGTTCTGCAACGCCGGCCAACAAGAAGCCAACAACGGCGATCCCATGGATCTCGCCCGGGCGATGGCCGTGTCGTCGGACACCTACTACTACGAGATCGGCGACTTGCTCTGGATTGCCTACAAGGCGGGCGACCGTACGCGCGGCGATGCCATCCAGGCGACGGCGCGAGAGTTCGGATTCGGCGAGAAATCTGGCATCGAAATCGGTGAGTCGACGAACCGAGTCCCCGATGCCGAGTGGCGGTTCGAGTACACCCACGGGCAAGCCGAGGCCGGGGTCGAGCCGTATGCATCAGCCGTCGACGAGTGGGACGACTGGAACCCCGCCGACAACATCAACCTCGCAGTCGGACAGGGTGACCTGATCGCGTCGCCGCTACAACTCGTCGGCGCGTATGCGGCGTTCGCCAATGGTGGCCAACTCCTTCGGCCAACGCTGGTGCGTGAGGTGCGCGATCCGAACGGCGACGTCGTGCGGTCGACGGAACCGGTCGTGCGTCGGACGATTCCCGTACCGGCCGACGTACGGATCGCGCTCGAGGCCGGGTTGGCCGGAGCGGTGAGCGAAGGCACCGCGGCGCGTGCCTTTGGCGGGTTCGATCTCATCACCTATCCCGTGATCGGCAAGACCGGCACCGCGCAGCGATCGAAGTACCCCGGGTGTGCCGAACCGATCCCGGATGGGACTGTCGCGGATGGCCCCGAAGACGTTGCCGATTGCCTCGGCG
This sequence comes from Actinomycetota bacterium, assembly GCA_005772765.1. Lineage (GTDB taxonomy): Bacteria > Actinomycetota > Acidimicrobiia > IMCC26256 > PALSA-610 > SXJQ01. The sequence continues at coordinate 5,274 of SXIR01000198.1, read as the reverse complement.
ACACGAGTTGGTTCGTCGCCCTCGTCGCCGAACAGGGTGCCCCCAAGTACGCGGTGGCGGTCATGGTCGAAGAAGGCGGGTTCGGCGGCGACGTTGCGGCACCGGTCGCCCGCCAGATCATCGAGCAGTTGTTCGGCTTGCCGATCACGCCGATTCCCGACCCGCCCGACCGCGGGGGCGAGAACCGATGACAACGCTGACTCCTCCGTCGGGGCTGTCGGGACTCGCGCGGCTGCGCCGACGCGGCCAAGCCGACGAACCGGCGCCGCTGCTGCACATCGACTGGTTTCTCGTCGCGATCGTCGCGGCGATCGCGACCTTCGGGCTGGCGATGATCTGGTCGACGACGAACGCGCTCACCGAACTCGAAGGGCTCAGCCGCACGCACTACGTGTTGCGTCAGGCGATCGCGTTCGGTCTCGGAATCGTCGCGATGATCGTCACCAGCGCGTTCGACTACCGCCGATGGAAGGACCTCTGGCCGCTGCTCTACGCGCTCATCGTTCCGTTGCTGGTCGCAGTGCTGTTCCTCGGCGGCGGCCAGGGCGGAACGACGGCGTGGTTCGATCTCGGTCCGCTGCAGTTCCAGCCGTCCGAAGTCGCGAAGCTCGCGATCGTCATTGCCGTTGCGGGCTACTGCCACGTGCATCGAGGAGAACTCGACGCCTGGCGGTTGGCTGTGGCACTCGTGGTGGCCGGGCTCACGATGGGGCTCACGATGATGCAAAACGACCTGGGCACCACACTGGTGATGGGATTTTGTCTCGTCAGCATCTTGTTCGTGTCGGGGTTGCGGGCCGTCCACATGGTCGTCCTCCTGGGCTTGGCGGGTTCGCTGCTCGCTGGGCTGTTGGTGACCGACACCTTCAACGCCTATCGCCTCGAACGGCTCACCGGGTTCATCAACCAAGATGAGGTCGTCGACGCGACCGAAGCGAGCGCGACCGAGTACAACCTCGACCAGAGCAAAGAAGCGATCAAAGCTGGGGGGCTCTGGGGTCAGGGCTTTGGGCAAGGACCCAACACCCAGAACGGGTTCGTGCCCGAGCAGCACACCGACTTCATCTTCACCGCGGTGGGGGAGGAGTTCGGCTTCGCTGGCGCTGCGGCGCTGATCGGGCTGTACGGGCTGTTGTGTTGGCGGATCTGGAGGGCCGGGAAGCTGGCCCAGGACTTCCTCGGCACCTTGCTCTGTATTGGTGTCTTGGCGATCTTCGTGTTTCAGATCTTCGAGAACATCGGCATGACGATGGGCATCATGCCCATCACGGGTGTGCCGTTGCCGTTTCTCAGCTATGGCGGTTCGGCCCTGATCGCCTACCTCGCGGCGGTTGGCATCGTGCTCAACGTCCATCTCCGCCGATTCAGCTGACCCGCGTGCCGGCGACAGCCGCGCGGCCCAGATGGGACGAATCGGCGCTTGGCGAGCCCCGGCCGTCGCCCTCGGTGCTGCACCGCTGCAATCAACCGGTAGTGTGAGTCAGTCATGTCCAACCTCTGGCCGCGGATCGAACCGCTCCTGGCCAAGGTGGAGAAACCCGCTCGCTACATCGGCATGGAGCGCGGGGCGCAGAACCCGGAACACCATCCGGGCAAGGTCGCCTGGCTGCTCCTCTACCCCGACACCTACGAGATCGGCCTCCCCAACCAGGGGCTTCAGATCCTCTACGAGATCCTGAACGAACGCGACGACGCCGTCGCCGAGCGTTCGTACGCGCCCTGGACCGACCTCGAGTCGTTGCTGCGGGCGACGAAGACGCCCTTGTTCAGCGTCGACACCCACCGGGCCGCGGGGGAGTTCGATCTGCTGGCGTTCAACCTCAGCGCCGAACTCGTCTACACGAACGTGTTGAACCTGGTTGATCTCGCGGGCGTTCCGGTCCGCAACGACGAACGGACGCCCGAGCATCCCATCGTGCTGGCCGGCGGACACGCGGCATTCAACCCCGAACCGCTGGCCGAATACGTCGACGCCTTCGTCATCGGCGAGGGCGAAGAGGTGATTGCCGAGATCACCGAGGTGGTCGGGGCCTGGAAACGCGGCGGCCGCGCCAGTCGCGAAGCGGTGCTGCACGACCTGGCGACGGTGCCCGGTGTGTACGTGCCCTCGATGTACGACGTCGCCTACGACGGTGCGCGCATCGTTGCGGTCACGCCTCGCTTCCCCGATGTCCCCGACCGGGTCGACAAGCGCACGGTCGCCGATCTCGACGAGTGGCCGTACCCGAAGACGCCGCTCGTCCCGCTCATCGAGGTGGTCCACGACCGCCTGAACGTCGAGGTGTTTCGGGGTTGCACGCGGGGATGTCGGTTCTGCCAGGCGGGCATGATCACCCGCCCGGTGCGCGAGCGCAGCGCCGAGCAGGTCCGCACCATGGTGCGCGACGGCCTCGCCCGGAGCGGCTACGACGAAGTCGCCTTGACGAGCTTGAGCACCGCCGACTTCAGCGGCATCGACGGTTTGGTGGCTGGGATCATCGCCGACCAGGCCGGAACGGGTGGCGTCAGCGTGAGCCTGCCGAGTCTGCGGGTCGATGCGTTCACGGTCGGCATCGCCGGCTCGATCCAACAGGTCCGCCGAACGGGGCTCACGTTCGCTCCGGAGGCGGGAAGTTGGCGGCTCCGGCAGGTGATCAACAAGCTCATCACCGAAGCCGACCTGTACGCCGCGGTCGACGCTGCTTACTCGCAGGGTTGGCGGCGCATGAAGCTCTACTTCTTGACCGGCTTGCCGACCGAGATGGACGACGACACGATGGGCATCGCCGAGATGGCGAAGAACTGCGTGCAGATCGGCCGCCAGTACAACAAACAAGCCAGTGTGACGGTCAGTGTCGGCGGGTTCGTCCCGAAGGCCCACACGCCGTTCCAGTGGTTCGGCCAGAACGGCGCCGACGAACTTCGGCGCAAGATCAACATGCTGCGCACCGATCTGCGTCCCCACAAGGCGGTGCAGTTGAAGTGGCACGACCCGGCCGCGACGTTCGCCGAAGGCATTGCGAGTCGGGGCGATCGCCGAGTCGGACGCGTGATCGAGCGGGTCTGGCGCGACGGCGGGACGTTCCAGGAGTGGTCCGAGCACTTCGCGCTCGACCGTTGGCTCGATGCGTGCGCGGCCGAAGGCATCGATCCCGACTGGTACACGACTCGGCACCGCGAACGTGACGAGATCTTGCCGTGGGACCACATCGCTGCTGGCCTCCACAAGGATTTCCTGTGGCTCGACTGGCAGGCAGCCCTGGCCGAGCACGGGCTCCCCGATTGTCGGTGGACGCCCTGCTACGACTGTGGAGTGTGCACCGACTACGCGCTCGAACACGTCGTCGCGAGCGCGGTTGCGCCGGCCGGCGGTTCGCAGGGCACGGGGCAAGACCTCGCGGATGGGGGAGAGGCACCGGTGCGTTTTCTGGGGACGCGTCCGGTGAGCGCCGACGCCGGAGTGCGGTCATGACCACCCCCGAACCGCTCACCGAACTCGGACGCCACATCGCTCGGATGCAGTACACCAAGCGCGGCAAAGTCCGTTTCCTCGGCCATCGCGACGTTGCCCGCAACCTCGAACGAGCCTTTCGCATCACCCGATTGCCGCTCGCGTTCAGCGAGGGTTTCAACCCGCACCCCAAGATCAGCTTCGGGCTCGCGCTCACGACCGGCTTCGAATCCGAGGCCGAGTTCGTCGATGTCGAGTTTCTCGAACCCATCGAGCTTTCGACGCTGCCCGCAGCGTTGAACGACGCCCTCCCAACGGGTATCGACGTGTTGGCGGCCGCCTGGCTGATCGATCGCGCTCCGGCGCTGCAAGAAGCCGTCACCAGTGTCGTGTGGCAGGTCGAGGTGTACGCGCCTGGCGACGACGACAACGGTTCCTACCCGGCCGATCCGGCCCGGGTCCGCGATGCGATCGAGCGGGCGTTGGCCGCCGAGCACATCGAATGCACCAAGGTCCGTAAGGGCCGCACCCAGGTCGACGACATCCGTCCGATGATTCGGCGGATCACCCTCGTCGCACCGAGCCCGACGGCTGACCCAGTTCCTGTGATGGAACTGGAGTTGGCGTCGAAGGGCGTGAAGGTCGCCGAAGTGTTGGCGGCCATCGGCCCGTTCGTTCCCGGCCGCGGTTGGCGGCTGCACCAATACATCGAGCGCGACGGAGAGCAGCACGCACCGCTGCTCATCGACGCTCGCACGTCACTCGCAGGAGCGAGGACGTGATGAGAGAAGGACACCATGTCAGCACCCGAATCGGCGGAAACCCCGTCGAACGAGTCGAACCCGATGTCGGGTTCGACCACACCACCTCACGAAACAGTTCACCGCGAGCGAAACGAAGCCGCGCACGACGACACGATCGTCCCGCGACCGAAGACGAATGCCGTCGCTCGTGACACGGACTCCAGCGAGCCCGCCGACGCCGATGGCGGCCCGGGCGAGTCGGGCTCGGGCGAATCCTCGGGCTTGACCGGTCCCGACGGCGCACCGCGGAAGAAGCGCCGTCGCGGGAGCCGCGGCGGCAAGAACCGCAAGCGTCCGGCGGGCGCGGGTGGCGCGCACGCCGCCAACTCGGCCGAGGGCGATGACCTCGACGACGATGGCCCCGACGACTGGTCCGACGCCGCATCCGACCGCGGGATGACCACCGACGATGTCGCGGCCGACGCCAAGATCGAAGCCGGATTGGCAGCCGCGCCCGTCGGTGCGGTGCACAAGCCGAAGATCGGCGACAGCCGCCCAGCCCCGGCCTCGCCGTTGTCTGCCGTGACCGGCAGTGTGCCGCCGCCTCCGCCTCGTGGCCCGAAGCCGGCGAGCGGCCCAAACGGCGACGCCTCTGCGGATGGCGCCGACGCGAACGGCGCCAACGGTGCGGCGAAGAAGAAGCGGCGTCGGCGGGGCGGACGAGGCCGGAACAAGAGCGGGGCTGCCAACGCGGGAGCGACCAAAACCGGCTCGGCGGGCGCGGGCACCCCCGCTGCTCGGGGACCCGCCGCGACCCAGGTCGTCGGTGGCGCGAAGCACGCCGAGGGATTCATCGAAGGCACGGTCGATCTCGACGACGGTTTCGATCTCGATCAACTCGACGAAAAGACGCTCGCCCGCCGTCGGGGCAACACCCGCAAGGGTCGCCCGACGGGCCGCTACCAGATGGTTGTCCACGCCGAAGGCAACGGCCGCAGCCACATTGCGGTGCTCGAAGGCCGCACGTTGGTCGAGCACTACGTGGGCGAACCGGCCGACGATGTCTGGCAGATCGATGGCAACATCTACCTCGGCAAGGTG
>SXIR01000028.1 GCA_005772765.1 Actinomycetota bacterium | reverse complement strand
GTCGTCGGGTGCACTGGCCAGCGAACGGCGCAGCACTGCGATGGCGCTGTTGAGTCGACCCTGCGCGCGCAGTTCCTTGCCGAGGAGCGCCAGAACACCCGGGTGGTCGGGCATGAGCCTCGACGCGCGCCGCGCGGCCGCAGCGGCCTCGTCGTGTTGCTCCCGTTCGGACAAGACCAACGCGAGGTTGTGCCAGCCAGGCGCGAAATCGGAGATGGTTTCGGTGAGCTTGCGCAGGGTCGTCTCAGCAGCTTCGAGGTCGCCGAGTGCACGCTGGCTCACACCCAACTCGTTCCAGGCCTCGGTGGTGCTGGCGTCGGGCGCACTCGCGAGGAGGCGGAGACCTTCGCCAAGGCACCGCGCCGCGGTGTCGCGATCGTTGAGGGTCGCTGCAACCATGCCGCGTGCACACAGCGCGTCGGCCGAGGTCGGCAGGATCGCCAAGACCTCGTCGAGCGCGTCGGCGGCTTCGGTGTTGCGGCCTTGTTCGTAGGCGGTCACGCCCTGCGCGAATCGCGTGCGTGCGCGGGCGAGATTGGCCGGGGTTGCGGCAACCCGCGGCGGCGCGCCGGTTCGGCGCTGCACCCGCTGGCGTTTCCCCATTTCCCGGACCTCCAACCGCAATCACCGACTGTTTGGCCCGGTCTCATCGGCCGGAAGCCGGCGCTGTTGACCCGATCGGCGCGGCTCGACCCCGACGTCCTGCGATCGGAGGCATCACATCGTCTCGGGCAAGTCCAGACGTATCGCCCAGAGCAGACCCGGGGTCTCGAGAACCGAGCGCCGCGGTGTGCTTACCTCTCGGACCGTGCGTGTGCGAGTGGGCGTCCTCACAGTGTGGGCCATCGTGGGCATCGGCGCTTGCGGCCAGGACGCTGCGGAGGTCGAGGTCCCGACCTCGGCGCCGACAACGACGCTGCCCTACACGGTCGAGTTGGTTGGGGCGTGGCCCCTCACCGACGTCGAGTCCGGGGTGGCGCCCGAGCGGTCGGGCAATGGCCTCGACGGTTCGGTTGGCACCGCCCTCGAAGCCACCAGCGAAGGGATCACGTTCCCTGCGGTCGAGCGCGAGCCCGATACGCAACGCACGATCTCGATTCCCGACCAACCCGGATTCGATGTGGGCGCGGGCGAGTTCGTGGTCAGCATCCGGGTTCGGACCACCGACGCGGGCGAGCACAACCTCGTACAACACGGCCAAAACGACCAACCCACCTTCTGGAAAGTGGAGTTGAACGCGAACGGTGAACGACCGGGTGTTCCCCATTGCACCTTCGTCGGCGATGTCGCCGCAGCCGCGGTGGCCGGGCCCGACCGCATCGACGACGGCGAATGGCACACGATCACCTGTCGGCACACGGCCACGAAGGTCCGCATCGAGGTCGACGGCGAGACCCGCGACAACGACAAGGTGACCGGCGTCGTGGCCAACGACGATCCGCTCACGATCGGCGGCAAGCCCTTCTGCGACGGCGCCGACATCGAGTGCGACTATTACGTCGGCGTCCTGGCCGATCTGCAGATCGAGGTTCGGACCCCGAGGTGATGTCCGGATCTGGTGCTCAGTTTCGAGATCGCGTGAAACTGGCCACGGTGCCTGGCAACTCGGACGAATCGGTCGTTAGCCTGGATGCTCTACAGGTCGCAGACGATCCGTTGCGGCCTGGAGAGCGTCGGACCCATCGCGGTTCGGTCCTGTCGGCATTTCGGAAGGCCCCTGTTGATCATCTGGCGATCGCAAGACTCGGAGTGGCGGCGCTACGTCGATTACTTCTTCGTCGTGTTGATGGTCGGGCTCATCGGGACCGGCATCTACGGATTGTTCAACTGGGGCGGCGACGACAATCCCGACGTGCAGACGATTCCTGCGGGACTGAACTTTGGTCCGGCTGAGACGACGACCACCCAACGCACGCTGCCGCCAGAACTCACGCTGCCCGAGGTCACGACCACGGTGACGGGATCGACCCCCACCACCGTTGCGGCCGCCACGACGGTGACGACGGTTCCGTCGACCACCGTCGGAGGCGCCACCACGGTCGCGCCAACGGCGCCGCCGACGACAGTTCCACCTCCGCCACCCACGACCGCGCCCGACACGCAGGGTCCAACGATCGGGTCACTGCGGACTTCCCCCGGAAAGATCTACGAAGCGCCGTGCACGCCGACCGGCACGTACACGGTTTCGATCACGGATGCGTCAGGAGTTGCGTCGGCCGAGATGCTGCAAAAGCCGCTGCAACGCCGATCGGGGACCAACGACTGGTACACGACGGCGGCGATGAGTGACATTGCTCCGACCGGTGGTTCGACGACAATTCCGATTCAGATCATCGCTCGCGACGCGCGTGGCAACCGAACCAGCGTCGGTGCCCAAGTCGTCGTGCACGACTGCGCTCGGTAACGCCACGAGGTGTTGTCGGAGGCGCGAATCGTCGGGTGACGATGCGCGACCGACAAGCGAAGATTGCGAGCCTTCGTGGCCGATCAGTGACAGGCGCAGGATCCGCCGCACGGCATCCCACCTGACGGCGCGGCCTTGAGCGGTGTGGTGCCATTGTTCGACATGGACGTGAACGCGGTGAGCTTGCGCATCGTCTTGGTGTGTCCGCTGGGGCAGGCAGTGGGTTCGGACGATTGGCTCATCGGCCGATCGAGCTCGAAGTCGTCGTCACACGTGGCGCAGCGATACACGTAGGTCGGCACGGGCAGATGTTACGAGGCGCGGGCCGCAATCCGCACGGTCGTGACCGTGCCCTCGGTCGATGCATCGGCGAACGCGAACCCACCACCCATGAACGCGGCGCACACGTCAACAGCATCGGACTTGGCGGGCGCGGCGACGAGTGACCGGGCCAGAAGGCCCTTGGCCGCCTTGGCGTTGTGGCCGGCTGCTTGCGAACCGGTGATCGACACGAACCGGACGCGGACCGTGTGCCGCGCGAACGCTGCCGGATCGAGCGCCGCGCCGTGTTCGTGGGTCAACAGGTCGACCACGGTGTGGTGGGCAAACCAGAGCCGCGCGACACCGGCCAGCCGCGGCCGCCACCACGTCGCGAGGGGCCCGAGTCGTCCGAGGCGAGCGCCCATCTTGAGCCGGTAGTCGGGGATGGGCTCGTCCGCTCGGACAAGCCCCAACAGACCCGACACGACGAGCACATTGTTCGCGGCTCGTCGCTGAGCCGCCGCCGGCAATGTCGCAAGGTCGAGGTGTTCCCAGACGACACCCGAGTACCGCTCGCGTGCAGGCAACGTTGGCGTGTCGACGAGCCCCGATCGCGCGGAGGCAACGGCTCGTACGAGGTGGTCGCCGCTCACCCCGAAGAACTTCGTGCGTTCGGCGTCGGTGGCGGAGCGAACGAACGTGCGCAGCTCGCGTGCCACGCGCCGTTGGGCCTTGCCCAGCTCGTCGGCGCTGGGCTGCCAGGCTCCCGCACCGCCCGGTCGTTTTCCCTCACTGGGTGGCAGCACCACGTACATCGTCATGTGCCTTCCCTCCTCATGGCGTGCAGGCCCGTCGTCACGAGTGCCGTCGCCGCCAACCCGCGGGCGCAACGAAGCGAGAAGACGTGCACGGGCCGGGGTCGGTGTCGGCGCTCCGCAGCGGGTCATCCGCCGGTGCGGAGCGTTCGATCAGAACGTCAAGACGGTGCGGATCCCGACACCGGCCTCCATGTCGGCGAAGGCCTCGTTGACTTCGTCGATGGGTCGGCGGTGCGTGATCATGCCTTCGAAGTCGAGGTGTCCGGCGCGCCACAACGACAACAGCCGCGGGATGTCACGGCGGCTGTTGCACGAGCCAAGGAAGCTCCCGACCAGCTTCTTCTCGCTCGCCATGAACACCACGGCGGGGTTGATCGTCACCGCATCGGTGATCGGCGCCGCGCCCACCATCACGATCATGCCGCCGGGCCGGGTTGTCCACACCGCTTGATCGACCAGAGCGCCTTTGCCAACCGCCTCGAACGCGTAGTCGACGCCACCGCCGGTGATCGCGAGCACTTGGGAGATCACGTCGTCAGTGGTCGGGTCGATGGCGTCGGTGGCGCCGAAGCGAGCGGCGGCGTCGCGCCGCGCGCTCACCGGGTCGCTCACGATGATCCGACTGGCCCCGGCGAGCCGTGCGCCCTGCACGATCGCGATTCCGACGCCCCCCAGACCCATGACCAACACCGTGCTGCCGGGCGTGACCTTCGCGGTGTTCAGCACCGCTCCGACACCGGTTTGGATCGAGCAGCCGATGACGCACGCGACGTCGAGTGGTGTGTCATCGGCGATTCTCACCGCGGCGCTTGCGTGGACGAGCGAATACTCACCGAACCCGCCGACACCCAGCCCGCGGAACACGGTGGCGCCCGCCCGCGAGAGCGGTGACGAGCCATCGATGAAGGTCCCAGTGGTGACCGACATCGCCTGCTCGCACACGCCGTAATCGCCGCGGAGGCACTGGTAACAGTGCCCGCAGGTCGCGATGGGGCTGATGATCACGCGGTCGCCAGGCGCGACCGTCGTGACACCGGCACCGACGGCTTCGACGATGCCCGCGGCCTCGTGACCGAGCACAATCGGACCCGGAACGGGGTAGGTGCCATTGACGTTCGACAGGTCCGAGTGGCACACGCCGCAGGCGTGCACCTTGACGACGACGTCTCCCGGTCCTGGGTCGGCGACGACGATGTCGTCGACGAGGGTGAGGGGACGTCCGGTCGGTTCCAACAAGGCGGCGCGCATGGTTTGCCAGACTACGACGCCGGCCTCGACCGGGTCCCGAGATGTGCGAGGCTCGGAACGTGGCCAGCGCCGTCGACATCGAAGCGGGTGACGAACGCGTCGTCTTGCTCGTCGTCGCGCACGCCGACGACCCGACACTCTTCCTGGGTGGCACGGTGGCGCGCTGGGCGGACGCAGGATGGCGAGTCGTTGTGGTGCGCGTCACCGATGACCGCTGGGATTCTGTTGGCTGCGACGAAGCATCGACCATCGCCGCGAATCGCGACGGATTCGAACGGGCGATGACGGTGCTCGGCGTCGCCGAGATCGTCGAACTCGACTATCCGACCGACAGGTTGGCGGACGTTTCCGAGGTGGCGCTGCGCGAGCACATCATTCGAGCGGTGCGTACCCACCGGCCCTACGCGCTCGTCACGTTCGATCAGTCGGCCATGTACGGCGAGGACAACCAGGATCACGTCCAGGTTGCGGCGGCGACCGACGAAGCGTTCTGGACGGCCCAGTTCGATCTCCACCATCCCGAACATCTCGCGGCCGGACTCGACGTCCACGGCGTCTTCGAACGTTGGTGGTTCGGCCGCGAACTGACCCGTGTCACCGACGTGGTCGACATCAGTTCGACCATCGAACGCAAAATCGATGCCGCGCTCGCGCACGAACGAGCCCTCCGCAACTTCATCCATCAACTCCGGCTCCAGGCGCGTACCGGAGGCTGGCGGGTTCCCCTACTCGACGATGCGCAGCGGGGCGATCTCCGCACCGTGATCGACCCGCTGCTGCGACGCCAAGCCGAAGTCGTTGGTTCGCGCCACGGTTTGGCGATGGCCGAGGAGTTCAGGGTGAGTCGTTTCGGCGGATTGGGCTCCCTGCTCCAAGCATTTGGTGAACGAATCGACGGCGACAACCCACAAGGAGCAACGACATGACCGAATCGATGTTGGACCGATCCGCGGCCTGGATCGACGGCACGGCCGAGGTGTCGATGCATGGGCTCATCAATGCTTCGGCGGGCGGTGCCGAGGAAGTCGGCGAGCGCGTCGCGCTGGCCGAGGCGTTCAGCAACGTCGTCGCGTTCGACACCGACGATGGACTCGTCGTGTTCGACGTCTCGCACCATCTCGTCGCTCCGGGTGTCGTGCAAGCGTTGCGAGCCTGGTCGAGCGCGCCGGTGCACACGGCGGTCTACACGCACGGACACGCCGACCACGTCACCGGTGCGCACACCTTCGACGCCGAAGCCGAGGCCGCCGGCGCACCGAGAATCCGTTACGTCGGCCATGAAGCCGTGCCGACGCGCTTCGACCGTTACCAGCAGACCGCCGGCTACAACGGTCACATCAATATGCGCCAGTTCCGCCTGCCCGAGCCGGCGTGGCCCACCGAGTTCCACTATCCGGAACTCACGTATCGAAGCGCGTCCGCGATGGAAGTCGGCGGCCTGACGTTCGATCTTCGCCACGCACGCGGCGAGACCGACGATCACACCTGGGCGTGGGTGCCGCAGCGCAAAGCGATCTGTGTCGGTGACTTGTTCATCTGGCAGTTTCCGAACGCAGGCAACCCGCAGAAAGTGCAGCGGTACGCGTGGGATTGGGCGGTCGCGCTGCGCGATATGGCCGCGATGAACCCCGAGCTCTTGTTGCCCGCGCACGGTCCGGCAATTGCCGGTACCGACCGGATCCGTACCGTGCTGCTCGACACGGCACGCGCCCTCGAATCGTTGCATGATCAGACGCTCGCGTTGATGAATACAGGTGCCCGGCTCGACGACGTCATCCACTCGGTGCGGCTGCCCGATGATCTCGCGGGCAAGCCCTACCTGCGTCCGACCTACGACGAACCCGAGTTCGTCGTGCGCAACCTGTGGCGTTTGTACGGCGGCTGGTACGACGGGAACCCGGCCAACCTCAAACCCGCTCGCGATGTCGAGATCGCCCGCGAGGTCGCGGCGCTGGCTGGCGGCGCCGATGCGTTGGCCGAGCGCGCCGAACGACTGGCGGAGTCGGGCGACCTGCGCCTCGCGTGCCACTTTGCCGAGATGGCGGTCCAGGCCGAACCCGAGTCGCGGCGCGCCCACGAAGTGCGGGCTGCGGTGTACGACGAGCGTCGCGGTGCCGAGGCGAGCTTCATGGCGAGCGGCATCTATCGGTCGGCAATGCTCGACTCGCGCGCCGCCCTCGACTCCTGACGCCTACCCGTTTCCCGGAGAGTTCGCTACGAAAACCGCAACTAACTCTCCGGGAAAGCGGTCATGGGGTGGTGTCGTCGGCGATCTTGATACCGAGGTCAGCGAACACCGCCGGCGCGAGGACCAAAACCTGATCGACGCCGATCGTCGCCCCGCGCAATCCAGCGATACCGCTCACGAACCCGAGGCGAGCACCGCGTAGGTCGACGCGTTCGCATCGCGCATTCGAGAAGTCGACGCGATCGACATGGGTTCCGGCGAACCCCACCGAACGCAACGTTGCTCCGCCGAAGTCCGCCTCGCGCAACTCGCACTCATCGAAGTCGACCCGTTCGAGTTGGGCGAGGCGAAAGCTGGCGGCATCCATGCGGCAGCGAATGAATCCGACGTCGCGTAATGCGGCTTGCCCGAAATCGATGCCGCTGAGTCGAGCATCGCGGAACTCCACACGCGTCAATCCGGCTTCGGGGAATCGCGCGCCGACCGCGTCGACTGCGTCGAGCGCGACGTCGCGCAGTTCGAGACCCTTCAGGTGCACGCCGGCGAGCGACACCGAGACGAGCCGACTCCGCAGGATTCGAACGTCGTGCACGGTTGGCTGGTCGTCCACGCGGAGATCGCGGATCTCGACCTCGTCGAGGTCGGCGTCGTCGCCGAGTTCGATCGGACGGGACGCAAGCGGGGGTTCGATGCGGGGTGTTGTTCGCGCCATCGTGCCATGTTGACGTCCGTCGCGCGGCAACGCAATCCACGACATAGTTTCGACTTCGCGCGTGCTGGCATTGGCACATGAACTCCGCGATACGAACACGAAGCGAAGAGGCGGCGGCGATGGTTGATGGACGCGAGGACCGGAGCATCCGTATCGGGGTGATCGGGACCGGCAACATCGCGCCCCTGAACGTTGCGGGGTACCTCGAACACCCGCAATGCGACGTCGTTGCCGTGTGCGACACCCGTCGTGGCAAGGCGCAAGCGGCCGCCGACCAGTGGGGTGCTGCCCGCGTCTACACCGACCTCGACGAACTGCTCGCCGATGACGACATCGACGCCGTCGAGATCTGCACCCCGACGATGCTCCACAAGGAGCATGTTCTTGCTGCCATCGCGGCGGGCAAACACGTGAGTTGCCAAAAGCCGCTGGCCAACACCGTCGCCGACGGGCGCGAAATGGTCGCCGCCGCCGCAGCGGCCGGACTGATCCTGCGCGTCGCCGAATGCAACGTGTTCTATCCGCCGCTGGTCAAGGCGAAGGAGATCATCGCGTCCGGCGCGATTGGCGCGCCGACGATGTGCCGCATCAAGACCGTGGTCGGTACCACCGACACCGAGTTCCAGAACAACCTGGATCCGAGCGGCTACGTCTGGCGTTTCAACGACCAGTCACCGGGCGGGCATCTGTTCGATGACATGGTCCACAAATACACGACCGCGCTGTGGTTGTTCGATCAGGACATCACGAGTGTGCAAGCCGTCGTTCGCAAGGCTCCCGCGTTCTTCGAGGCCCCGACGGCAGCGATCTGGGAGTACGAACGCGAGACGCTGCTCGGCATGATGGAGGTCACGTACGCGCCTCGCATGCATCTCCGCAGCAGCTACTACGGCGCCGACGAGTTCTTCGAGATTCAGGGCACCGACGGTTTCGTATGGGTGACGCGAGCGACCGGCGAAATGCTCGACCTCGCGCCGGTCATCGTGTATCACCCCGACGGGTCACAGACGCACTACAGCAACATCGACGCGAACTGGCTGCGGGGATTCACCGACGGGTCGAAGGCGTTCGTCGATGCGTTGCTCGAAGGTCGCGATTCGGCGGACATGACCGGTGAACTCGCGATCAAGACCTTGCAGTTGTGTTTCGCGGTCTATCAAGCCAGCAACGAGCGTCGGCCGATCGATCCGCGCGAGATCGAGACATCGGTGTCGCCGACGTGGTGGCCACCCGACCTGTCCACGTACTTCGACGACATGGAACGCTACGGTCGCTGACGCGAGCGATCGAGCTCAGAACACCTCGTCGTCGTCGAGTTCATCGCCATCGCCTTCGCTCGACTTCGCGGCGCGAAATGCGCGCGACAGCAACGGCGATTTCGCGTCGAGCAATCCCCCCAGGTCGTCGACGTCGAAGCGGGGTTCCCATGCTGGCGTCGGTTCGTCGATCTCCGCGGCGACGGTGCTGTCGTCGTCGCTGCGATCGACCAAGTGAGCGATCGAACCGGTTGGGATGTCGGGGTCGTCGTCGAGTTCGATTGCGACGAACGGAGCGGAGGAGGTCACCTGGCCGTTCGTGTCGGGTTCGATCGGGGCGTCGGGTTCGATCGGGCGCGGCGGCTCGGGCGCAGGGGTGAGCGCAGCGGCGGGCGCAGGGGCCGGTTCGACCGAGGCCGTCGGATCGCTCCCAACCAGTTCGAGGATCGGGACGTCGGCTTTCGGAGGCGTCTCGGGCGGATCGAACAACGACGGTACGTCCGACCATCGAGGCGATCGCCGCCGCTTCCGTTTCGGTTCCCGGTGCGGCAACAACTCGTCGGCTGCCGGTGTCGGAGCACCCGGCGTGGACGCCGGGGGGCTCGCTGTGCCGACGACGTCGTCCTTCGCAACCGGCGTGGGCTGGCGACGATCGACGCGAGTCCAGCCCTGGGGCGGGACGAGGGCGTCTGCGTGGCGGGTGCACAGGTCGCCCGCTCGGGCCGCGCCGTCGACGATGTCGTCGAGCCAGACCACCCGCTCGGTTGCGTCGAACGTGAAGGTCACCGCGGCGTTGGCGCTGCACCCGGGTCGTCCGCAGTAGCGCCGCATGCGCGAATGGTACGTCTCGGGCGCGCCTCACGGGGAAGTACGACACAGGACCGGGCGCGGCGAGGTGGCAATGGCCGCATCGCGGGCCCGCCCCTCGGCCCGGGTTGCCCTCGTGTCGGTTCGCCCGCAACTCGCGGTGCTCCTCGGCGGCGGCAGGAACACGCACACGATGTGGCGGATCCGTGATGACGTTGGCCGAGGCGATGTGCGACGATCAATGGCGATGTCCGACGAGCGTTTCGTCTTCAACCATCTTGGCCACTGCGTCACCGACCTCGACCGGTCGCGCCGCTTCTACGAGGCGGTGCTCGGGTTCGAGTTCTGGCGCGAGATCCGTCCGCCCGACGCGAGTTCGGCGAGGTTGCTCGGCCTCTCCGAGCCGCTCGACATGACGGCGTGTTATCTCCGTCGTGACGGACTCGTGCTCGAACTGCTCCACTTCGGCGCGGTCAACCACCGGCGAACGCCCGCGACGCGAGCGCTCGACGAGCCCGGCCTCACCCACCTGTCGGTCTCGTGCGACATCGACGCCGTCCGGCGCCGGGCGGTCGAGTACGGCGGTGAAGTGCTCGACACGACCGACATCGGAGTCGCGGTGTTCATTCGCGACCCCGATGGCCAGCTCATCGAACTGTTACCGCTGGCGTACGCCGACCACCTGGCCGGTGCCGACGGAGTCGAGCCCGCGCCGTGACGGTCGTGCGCGCGCCGGCGACAACGGCGAACCTCGGAGCGGGTTTCGACGCGCTCGGCCTTGCAGTCGGTCGCTCGTTCGAACTCGGTCTCGACGCCGCCGCGTCCGACGCCGACGTCGCTGCACCCGAACACCCGGCCGCGCGCGCGTTCGCCGCTGCCGGGGGATCAGGTCCCATTGCGGTGCGCAGCGATTTTCCGCCGGGTCGCGGTCTCGGATTCAGCGGTGCCGCGAGAGTCGCCGCGGTGATCGCGGCCGCAGTGCAGCGCGGCGAGGATTGGGCAAACCACAAGGCCGAACTGCTCGCGGTTGCTGTCGATCTCGAGGGGCACGCCGACAACGCGGCGGCGGCGATGTTCGGCGGGCTCGTCGTCACCGCGGGGGAGCGGAGCGTGCAAGTACCGGCTGCTCCGGGGTTCGAGCCGCAGGTGTTGGCGTGGATACCCGATCGAGAGACATCGACGAAGCGATCGCGCACGAGCCTTCCGACGAGCGTGTCGCTCGAAGATGCGGTGTTCAATCTCGGTCGCGCCGCGATGTTCGTGGCCGCGTGGTCGAGCGGAACGGCCGCCGCGTTCTCCAACGCCACCGAAGATCGATGGCACCAGTCGCAGCGCCTGATCGAGGTGCCCGACTCGGCGGCCGTCCTCACGGCGTTGCGCGCGCGCGGTGTGCCCGCGTGGCTGTCCGGCTCCGGTCCGACGGTTGCCGCGCTCGTCGTCGACGCCGCGGCGGCAGCCGAGTGTCGCGCTGCGCTCGAGACCACTTCGGGGGGCCGGACCGAGGTGCTCCCCATCGACCACGTCGGCGCATCTGTCGACTTCGACAGGAGCCATCGATCGTGGAGTTGACCAACGCGCATGTGGTCGTCACTGGAGCGGCCGGCGGCATCGGTGCCGCATTGGTTCGGCGGTTCGTTGCCGAGGGTGCCCGTGTCGTAGTGGCAGCGGATATCGCTCCGCCGACGGTGGAACATCCCGCGGGCGTTGTGGTCGAGCGGTGCGACGTCACCAACCCCAATGAGATCCGAGGTCTGATCGATCGAGCGGAACACACCAACGGCCCGATCGATCTGTTCTGTTCGAATGCGGGCATCATCGGTGGTATCGGTCTCGACGCGCCCGACGAGGTGTGGCAAACCACGATCGAAGTCAACGTCATGTCACACGTTTGGGCTGCGCGGGTTCTGATTCCGCGCATGATCGAGCGCGGTGGCGGCTATTTCCTGCACACCGCGAGCGCCGCGGGTTTGCTCACCCAACTGGGCTCGGCGACGTATTCCGTCACCAAGCACGGCGCGATCGCGTTCGCGGAGTGGATCTCGATCACCTACGGCGACCACGGAATCGGCGTTTCGGTGTTGTGTCCACAAGCCGTGCGTACGAACATGACGGCGGGCACCGTCGAAGGTGGCGTCGCCGGCGTCGACGGCATGATCGAACCCGACGACGTGGCGTCGGCCGCGGTCGAGGGGTTGGCCGACGAACGGTTCTTGATCTTGCCGCATCCGGTGGTCGGTGACTACTTCCGGCGGAAGGCCGACGACTACGACCGTTGGTTACGCGGGATGCGGAGGCTCCAAGCCCGATTCCCCAGCGGGTTCTGACGATCCTGCGGCCGCAGGCGCGGCTGGAGCGGTTGGCCCTGTCGGCCCTGTCGGCGCGGGTGGCGCGGGCGGC
>SXIR01000197.1 GCA_005772765.1 Actinomycetota bacterium | reverse complement strand
GGAGGCTGGGCATGACCGACGCAAACTCGACACCTACGACGATGTCCACCCCGGGAGCGGTGCTGGCGGCCTGGCAGGACTCGCTGCTTCGTCGCATGCGCACGATGCACTCGCTCTACTACCAAGCGGTCGACTCGATGGAACTGCATCACGTCAACCACTTCGAGCGCGAAGGCGTGCTGCCGATCGCGTTCTCACTGTTCCACTACACGAACATGCAAGACGTGACGTTCATGGTCTTGTCGGGCCAGATGCCGATCTGGAACGACGACTGGCAATCGCGCGTGCAGATGGCCATCAACGACCACGGCAAGGAGCGCACCGTCGACGAGATGATCCACCAGCGCATCGGCGACTACGACGCGTTCCAGCAATACCAACGCACGGTCTTCACCCGCACCGAAGATCACATCGCGTCGATGGACCCTCACGACTTCGAGCGAGTGCTCGTCGCGCCGCCGTATCCGCCCCAGGTCGCGTCGACCTACAGCGCACGATGCGCGGGACCGCAAGGCATCACGGTGCTCGACGGCTTCGAGTGCTGGCACTACCAACACGGGCTGCGCCACATGGGCGAGATCGAACTCGCCCGCGGCCTGGTCGGCCTCGGCGGGATGACGAGCTGAGCTTCAGTCGTCGGTGGGGGCTTTGCCGCTCGGATAGGACTTGGCGAGTTCTTCGGGCGTCGGCGTGCGCCGCTCACGCGACTCGGGTGGGAGCAGGTCCATGATCGCGGCCATGATGCGTTTCGTGTCCGCGTCGACGTCGTCGTAGACGAGGTCGACCGGCGGGCCGACCCGAACCCGCACTGGCGGCGGATTCAACACGTTGAGCGCGTTCGGCACCTTCGCGTTGCGCGGCCACACCTGTTCGGTGCCCCACATTCCGATCGGGATCACCGGCACCTTGGTTTGGGTGGCCAGACGCGCCACGCCGTGTCGCCCTTGGAGCTCGGGTTCGAAAAACGCCGGGCCGCGTGGAATGGTGCCCTGCGGGAACAGTGCGACGAGCTCGCCGCCTTCGAGTGCCTTGGCCGCGGCGAGCAACGGTTCGTTCGAGCCCGTGCCGCGATCGACGCGAATCGTGCCGAGCGCTTGAAACACCTGGCCGAGCACCGGGACGTCGAACAGCTCCTTCTTGGCCAGCACCCGCACCGGGCGGCCGCGTTTCACGAGCGCTGCGCCCGCGGCGATGACATCGAAGTAGCTGCGATGGTTGAGCACGAGAATGGCCGGGCCGGTTGCGGGGATGTTCTCGATGCCGCCGATGTCGAACTTGGCGTACCGCACGACCTCCGACCGGAAGAACTGCTGCACGATCATCTGCGGCTCGATACCGAGCAACTTCGGCACTCCGCTCGGCGCGTCGAGAAACCGTGTCGGCCAACGCCGCAACGTCGCCAATCCCTGGAGCCGCAGATCGGGGTTGATCGCGAACGGATTACCGACGGCGCCGAGTAGCGGCGCATCGAAATAGCTGTCGCTGTAGGCGTAGCTCTCCCGCAGATCGATGTTCTGCTGCTTCGCCCACGCTGTGACGGCCGCGAGCTTGCCCTTCCCCCAGACGAACCCGTCGATGAACGTGCCGTCGAACTTGCCGTCGCTCACGCCGTAGCGCGTTGCGATGACGTCGTCGATGCCGAGCAGATCCGCGAAGGGCTTCACCAACTCGTACGGCGTCGTCGTCGCGAGCACGACCGTTCGACCGGCGTCGTGATGTTCCTGGATGAGCGGCCGGGCATACGGCTGAACGATGTCGAGGAGCGGTTCAGCGGCCTTCTGCGCGGCTTCGCGCACCAACGCGATGTCCCAGCCCTTCGCGACACGAACGAGCTGTTTGCTCGCCGCCATGAAGATCCGGTTCTCGCCGAACACGTCGTAGATGCGGTTGAAGACCTCTTGGCCGGGCAAACCTCGGTCGCCCACCAAACCCGCCGATTTGAGGTGCGTTTGCAGGATCGGTCCGCTCGCGCCGCGTAAGAGCGTCCGGTCAAGGTCGAAGAAAGCGGCAGCGTTGGCCATGGAACAACCGTAGCCGTGCGATCCGGGCCTCACCATGGTCGTCAACCGGTACGGTCGAGCCCGTGATCGTCGAACTCGCAGACGCCGAGCACGGTGAGGGCGAGCATGGTGATGGCAACCCGCCCCTCGTGCTCGTCCACGGATTCACCGCCCGCCTCGAAGCCATCGCCGACGCGGCTCACTCACCCCAATGAAGAACAACCCGAGCGCTGGTTGGCCGCGATCGCAGCACACCTCGAACGAATCTGAGGCGCAATGAACGAACTCAACTGGATGCAGCGATACGCCGCCAACGAGATGGTCGAACTTGGTGAAGAAGGTCGCCTCGACCGACGATCGGTCTTGCGCTACCTCACGATGATCTGTGGTACCACGGCGGCCGCGAGCGCGTTCCTCACCGCATGCGGCTCCGATTCGAAGTCGACGTCGACGACATCCGCGAATCCGACGACGAGTTCGAGCCGGATCGTGCCGTCCTCGTCGACGACACGGCCAACGATCACGCCGCCGACGTCTGCTGACCCGGCAAGGGTTCTGAGCGTCACGACCGACGACCCCGACGTCACCGCATCCGACATCGAGTTCGACGGGCCCGCGTCGACGATGTTCGGGTACCTCGCCGAACCGACAAAGGCGGGTTCGTTTCCCGGCGTCGTCGTGATCCACGAAATCTTCGGTTTGAACGACCACATCCGCGATGTCGCTCGGCGCCTTGCGAAGGTGGGGTTCATCGCGCTCGCACCCGACCTCGCGTCGCGTTCCGGTGGCAGCGCGACGGCGGCGAACGTCCCCGGCGTGTTGACCTCTGGGCCGGTCGAGGACCGCGTGGCCGACCTCGACGCGGCCGCGGCGCGCATCGCAGAAGTCGGCGGTTACTCGGGAGCGCTGGGTGTGATCGGGTTTTGTTTCGGGGGCGGCATGACACTGTCGCTCGCCGCCGCGAATCCCGAGGTGTTGGCTGCCGTGCCCTACTACGGCCCCACCCCCGAACCCGCGGGCAGCATCGCGGCCACCAACGCTGCGATCCTCGCTCACTACGGAGCGACCGACGAACGCGTCAACGCAGGAATCCCTGCGCTCGAGGCGGCAATGGCAGGTAAAACCCTCCAGATCCGCGTGTGGGACGGCGCCGGCCACGCGTTCAACAACGACGCCCTCCCCACCTACGTCGAAGCCACCGCAATCGACGCCTGGACCGAAACCGTCAACTGGCTCGACACCCACCTGCACTGAACGCGCGTCGACGATCGCGACAAGCACCTAGCGAACAGGACCCACAACGCCGAAGCGAAGAGTTCGCGACCGGACGCGGCGGCTCGACCCCCGTTCCATACGTTGCGCAGTCCGCAGGAGTAATCCCGCGGACTGCGCAACGAAAGGGTGGACGAGCCCGAGTTCGTAGCGCTCAGCGAATCTCGAGTCGGCGTCGACGCAAGGCCGCACCGATCGCGATGAGCGCGAGCGCTTGCAGCAGCGTCGCGATTGGGTCGGAGCCGGTCACCGGGAGCTCGTCGTCGTCATCGACCCCGCCGCCACCGACCGTGGAATCCGCTTCCTTGATCCGCAGCACGATCTCGTCGCTCGTATGGGCAACCGAGAACGCCTCCGTGACTTCGACGCCACGCTCGCTCAGTCGGCCGATCACTCGCCGTTCGGCTCGTTCGGTTCCCGCCCCGAGCAGGATCACATCGCCAACCTGGAAGTTCGCCGTGGTCGCGCCTCCCTCGCTCTCGGCAAGCGCGAACTGGCGATCACCGGGCTCGACCACCACCTGAGCACCGTCGGCGAAGGGCTGCACCGAGAAGAGATCGCCGACGAGCGCCACGAGCTGCGCTACGGGTTGGATTTGGATCTTCAGCTTCGGGCCTTCGGCGAAGCACTGTTCGTGCAAGTCGGCGGCGCGGGAGACCGAGCCATCCGCGCTCGCACGTTGCAGGTATCCGTCCGAGCCCATGAACACGGCACCGTCGAGGCCACCGCCTCCGAACGACACTTCGCAACGCCCGACAGACGATTGCCGTGCATACGCGAACAGCGCGCGGGGGAGGAGTTGGTCGGCGGCCTTACTGGTCAGGTCGACCAGCCACGTGGACGGCTTCGGTGCGTTCGGTCGAGCGACCTGCCCGATGTCGATAAACCCGCCCTCAAAGATGAGGTTGTGGTCGCGCGGGTTCACCCAACGGCTCTTGTCCGCGTTGAACCGCACGATTCGTGCCTCGTTCGAGCCGCCGGCCACCTGGATGAGCGTCTGATCGCCGAACTGCTTCTTGACGAACGCGATGCCGTCGCCGTCTTTGGGCTTCGCGTACGTGGCCGACTCAGGGTGCTGGGCCCGCAAGATCGAGCTCTTGCGCATGTCATCGATCAGGGCCTTATGGTCTTTGGGGCTGAGCGGCTGGCCGTCCTTGTGCGTGAACGCAATCGGGTCGATATCACCGGTGACACGTCGGAACTTGTTCGTGCGGTTGTCCATCAACTTGATGACGTATTCCTCGTTCCCGGGAGGCCCCACGGGCTTCATCTCGAAGCCCGTGTACCTCGCGGCCTTGGTCGAGCCCTTGACGTTGGGATCGGGAATGTCGTTGCCTTCGTAGTCGAAATCGGTGCGGAGCCAACCCCGCTTGGCCGCGGCCTTGTACTCAGCTTCGTACTTCACCCATTCGTCGACGCGGTCTTTCACCCGTTGGACCGCATTGGCGTGCTCCGGGGTGTCGGCCTTGAAGCCCTTACTCCGAACGAACGCCTCAACCGCCGCATCGAGATCCGCGGGAACGCCATCCTTCAACACGTCCGGTCGCCGGAACACAACCGAACCAACATCGTCGAGCCGATACCCAAGATTCGCGTCGAGTTCACTCACCGACTTGATCTGTATCGCCTGGGGTTTCAGCATTGCACCGAACTTCTTGATCCATTTGATCGACGACTCGTGCCGAGAACGCACCGTCAAGATCACGTTGTACTTGTCGGCGAGACGCTGGAGCTCTGCAAGCTCGTCGAGCGAGATACCAAAGAGTTTCGCCAGTACCTCCTTGCTAGCGATCGTGCCTTCCTCCAACGCTTCGAGCGCAGGAAGCACTTCATCGATTCGATTCAACAAGGCAATCCGGTTCATCACCGGCGCCATGCGAACCTGCAACGCAGCCTGGGCCCGGTTGAGCGCCGCCACCGCCTGCGGCGTCTTCGCAAGACGGGTCAATGCCAACGGCAGAGCAACCGAACCAATCGCCTCGCTCCCATACTTCGTGTACAAACGGGCGACACTGACCGCATCGCCAGTCTCCCACTCGTTCGCCAGATCGGTCATCGCCGTTTCGACATAGTCGTGCACCTGGTTGTACAGCTCAGGCCCGTCTTGTACGGCCAACTCGTAATTCTTCTTCAGTACAGGGACAATCCAAAACACCATCGAATCGACGACGTACGCCTTTTCTTCCTCGGTGAACGCGGCCCAGACCCGAGACTGGTACTCCGACACACCGGCTACCACCGTGAACGGCATCCGGATGATGTCAGGAATCGACTGCACGAACATCACACCCGCGCCGTACAGCCCTTCGACAACGCCCACCCCGATCCCAGCGACATAGGCGCTCGTCGGATACTCCGGTATCGCGATCGAATCGTCGATGCTCACCTGCACGCGTAGATCGGCGGCCTTCGCCTTCACGCGGCCGTCAGCATCCATTCCCGCGACGTTCGTGTCGAACGTACGCACAACGGTCTGCGATCCGTCGGTCTCGGTCGCGATCGCCCACGGTTCGAAATCGAGAACCAGGCGCGTCCCACCACTCGGCTGCACATCGCGCGCGCGCGGATCGCTGCGGTTCGTCGTCACCCGCACCTGAAAATCGCGTCGCTGCCCCGGCTTCAACGTGATGAACGACGAATCACCAGTTGTGTCCCGCGGATCCGGCGCCGCACCCTCCCACGCCAACGACATCAAACCGATGTTGCCCGTCACCGACGGATACACCGGACCCACCTCGAGCGGCGCCGTATTCGACAAGTTCTTCACGAAACCATCGACGACATAATCCTTGCCCGCATCGTGCAGCGGACCCGGAATCGGATCAGTCGGATACGTACGAAACTCCAGATACTTCGTCGGCGACACCTGCAAGGTCACCGTGGCGAAGCCGACGGCCGCACGCGGACCCGGCAACACACCGCGCGCAAACACGCGGAAGTCGATGTCACCATCGTCTTTCGTGCGGAAGGTCGCCGTGAACGGCTCGGAAATCTCACCGGCCCCCAGCGACTCGATCACCACCGCAGGATCGATCCGGTCCGGCATCAAACCGGCGATCTGTTCGATCTGGAGCACTTGATCGGGATGCGTCTTGAAGATGTCGATCGGATCGATCCGTATCGACTCGATCGGATCCGCGCTCGTGTTCTCGATCCGGATCGTCAACACAACGTCGATCGGCTCAGGATCGCCGTCGTCTTCCTCCATCACCCGCTCTTGCGGATCGAGTTCCAACAACACCGCAAGCTCCGACGCTTGGACGGAGAAATCCGCGATGAACGTCTCGGTGACCAGTTCGCCGAGCAGATCGCGTCCATGCACCTCGATCTCGAGCTGTACGTCACCATCGACGGTGCCGTCGCCGCGGAGTCGGAAGTCTGCGAAATCCATCGCGCCCGGACCCGACGCTGCGAGCTCTCCGACGAGATCACGCCCGATCGGACCTGTGAGCGTTGCGGCGGCCTCCGGACTCCCAACCGGCACCACCTCCGCCCGCACCACCTCGAGATCCGTCAGGTCAACACCCGTCTCGTTCTCGACGCGCAACGTCACGTCGACCGTCTCACCGACGCGAACCGTGTTTCCCGGACCATTCGGCCGGAAGATCGCGCCGCCGAGACCGTCGCGCACCTCGACCGTCGCGGTCGCGGTGTCGCGCTGGTCGCCGGTTCCGACGGTGAGCGTCACGTCGTACGAACCTGGTGCGTCGTACTTGTGCTCGACGTTCGCACCCGTGCCCGTCTCGCCGTCGCCGAAGTCCCACTCATGCAACAAGCCATCGCGCGGTTCGGGTTGGCTCGTCGACGTGAACGCGATCGTGCGACGCACGCCTGCCTTCACCTCATGGGTGAACGAGGCGACCGTCGAGTTCGAAAACAGGCCCAGGTGTAATGCTGCGTTCGCTGGGGCCTGACCCGACGCAGCGAAGGGTTCCAGGATGTCCCGGCACCAGATGACTTCAGGCGGATTCGACGGCGGGAAGAAGGAGTTGTAATCGTCCGCCGCTGCGTACCAGAAGTATGCGAGCTTTCCCGCAGGAACGCGATATTCCGGGAAGAAGCCCTGCTCCGCGGTGGTCTCAAAACCTCGCGCCCAGGCCTGCGGCGGGATGTAGTCGAATGCCGGTCGCGGCGTCGGTCCTGGGAGATTGGGCCGCGTGACGGTGATGTGGGGCCGGGGTCCCGAGCCACTGTCGTACTGGTAGGCCTGGTCTTCGTCAAACAGTGCCAGCACGTAGTACTGACACGAGTAGTAGCCACCACGCCGGTCGCGGTACGCCTCACCGTTGTATCCGATGGTGACGATCTCAAATGGCAGCGAGCCCTCGGCCGCAGCGGTCGCCTCGTGCGTGTCGACGACCTGGCCACCGCCGACGAGCATGACCGCGATCATGAGCGCCAGAGCGATCCTCGTCACACGGAACAACCTGTTTCCGTGCGTTTCGAACCCGCGTCGCCGTCGGGTCGCACCCTGCCCATCGATGTGCTGCATCTCGCCCCCCGCGTTTCGTCCGGCGCAGTATGCGTTCCGTCCCTAACACGCGACTAATTCCACCGAGGCACGGTCTGCAGCCGCGACCCGGGCCGTCCTCGTCCTCAGGCGAGACGCCCAGCCAGCCGTTCCAACTCGGGCCGATAGACAACGGCGCCGAGGAGATCGATCGATCGTCGCGCCAACGCCAGATGGTGGCGCGCCCCTTCGATGTTTCCGGCCGCAAGGCACAGCTCGCCGAGCGCGAGATCAATCGGGCCGACGGTCTGGGAACCGATCCACGTCATCAAGCCGCTCCACGGGCGCAGCAATTCGGTGACCCGTGCGACGCGGGTCTGATCCCCCGTCGTTGCGATCGCCCGACCGAGCAGCATCACTGCGCCGTTCCAGGACATGTCGTGAGGAACCCCGTGACCGTCATCGATCGCCTCGCACTCCTCGTGCACTCGTTCGACATCGCCGACGACTGCGGCCAACCACGCCGCGACCGCGCGCCAACCGGGGAGGCCGGGCTGCTGGTCGATAATCGAATCGATGTCGGATCGCAGCTCGACCGCGCGCCCCTGGGCGAGGCGGACGACGAGCAGATTCATCCAGAACGTCGAAAGGGCGCGCGATTGCGCAACCGGGGCGTCAGCAAACGCGCGTTCGGCGATGGCGTGCGAACCATCGAGGTCGCCATCGAGAAAAGCGAGGCACGCGCGCTGGTACGCCGCCATCCAACGTCGCGGCGCCGATTGCAGCGTGCCGGCCAGAGCCTCTTGGCGGGCGAAGGTCGTGCGCAGCATCGGATCGCAGTACTGGACTTGCGTCGAGAACGCGAGGTGCAACGCCTGGCACCGAGCGTCGTCGTCGTCGAGTCGCTCGGCGAGCGCCAGCATCTCGGCGGCCAGCTCGCGTCGGAGCTGCCAGTCGGCGGGGTGCATCAGCGACACGTAGACGTTGCCGAATGCACCGAGCAGCACGCGATCGTCGCCGCTCGCTCGAGCGTGATCGAGCGCGACGTCGAAGTAGCTGCGGCACAGGTCGACGCGGCCCGACATGCTGTAGAAGAGCGTCGCTTGTCCCGCACAGTCCGCGAGGATCCGATGATCGTGGCATTCGGCAATCGCCCGTTCGACGACTCGGGCGACTTCGTCGTCGAGCGTGCCCGCCTGGGAGACCTGCCCGAGTCTGCACAATGCTGCGACAGCACCGGCCAGTGCGTCGCCGTCACCCGCCGCTTCGGCGTCACGGACCGCCGCCCACATGAGGTCAATGCTGGTGGGGTCGCCGAGCATTCGAAGGCACTCGCCGAGCGCGAGGCGAAGCTCCCTCGTCGTTCGGTGCTGAGCGCCAAGATGGCTCGACGCAATCGCATACGTCGGCTCGAGCAGTTGCACGGCCTCGGCGTACATCGCGCCGTCGAAAGCGGCGCGCGCTGCTTGCGACGCCACCCGGATCGTGAGATCAGGATGACGATCCGGCACCCGCATCAGATGAGCGGCTGCGGCGTACGTGCCGCCATGGGCGACGAGCGCAAGCCCGATGCGTTCCTCGATGTCGAGACGGGCATCGCCGTCGAGTTGCGCGAGCAGCCACGTCCTGAGCGCGTCACTTTGGAGAATGAGTCGCCGATTGGCCGATGGGTTCCCGTCGCCCTCGACTCGGAACGCGCCGGCGTTCGACGGATCATCGACGATGGACGCCACCACCTCCGGGTCGAGCGCGCTGGCATTGCCCAGCGCATCGAGCGTCATCGGACACGACGCGACCGCGAGGATCGTCGCGACCGCACGAGCGGGATCAGCCAGCTTCGATACCGTGATCTCGCTGAGGCGCAAGACGCGCGCCTCGATGCCGATCGAGTCGAAGTCGGCGCCCGAGTCCGGGTCGCTGGCAACGTGCTTGACCAGCGCTGGACTACCCCCCGTCGTCGCGTGGACGAGCTCCGCGGCCGACACCGGGATCTGGACAGACGTGATCGCACTGAGTAGTGCTGCGACTTCGTCGACAAGGAGCGCTGCGAGCTCGACCGACTCGTCACCAACTTCGCGGGAGCGGCCGGTCGACGGTCGGCACGCCATGACGACGATCGGCGCAGGCCCGTCCACGATCCGGCGCAGCAGTTGCTCCGTGGGCGCGCGCAGGTGCTGGGCGTCGTCGACAACGAGCAAGAGCGGGAAACGAGCCGCCTGTGCAGCCAGCACGTCACCCAAGACGGTCGCGTCATCCGATCCGGACTGACGGTCGTCGTTTGTTGACGGCGCGCCTGCACCCATCACTCCCGCGACCAACACCGACAACGGTTCGAACACTTCGGCCGGTATTGCATGGCAGGTTGCCGCGCCGACACTCCAACCGTCGAGCGCAGCGCGTTGCGCGACCTGTCGCGCAAACTCGCTCTTGCCAATACCCACGGGGCCGCACACATCGATCCATCGCCCATGCCGTTCGGAACTCGCCTCGGCGAGAATGCTCGCCACCCGCGCGAGTTCCTCCGATCGACCGACGAAGCTGGCAAGTCCATGACCCCGCAACCAGGCGCTTTCGTGACGACCGGTCAGTGATGCCGGGGCTGCGAACTTGAGCGCGGCGTCGTCGTCGAGCACGAGCGACTCGAGACGAAGCAGCGTCGGTCCGGGTTCGAGTCCGGCGACTTCGATCAACATCTCTCGACCGCGGCGAAGGGCGCGCAAGCTCTCGCGCCGTTGATCGTTGCGATACAGCGCGAGTGCGAGTGCAGCCCAGCGGAACTCCCGGAACGGTTCGGCCTCGGCCAGTGCTTTCGCCGTGGCGACCGACCCGACGACGTCGCCGCCTGCCAGTAAGGCGAGCAGGTGATCATCCTCGATCAGCCGATGTTGTTCGTGATGATGAAACCGGGCTGCGAGCACCCCGTCGGTCTCGGCCAAATCGGAGTAGACCGTTCCCCGTGTGAGCATGAGGGCAGCTTCGAACTCCGCCCGAGCAACGAAATGATCGCCGAGTTGCAGCGATCGACGACCCGCCCCGACGTGTCGCTCGAACGCGTCGATGTCGAGTTGCCAATCGTCGCCGAGGCGATATCCCGAAGGTTCCGTCACGACGGTCGATTCGCCAAGCGTCTGGCGGACGCGCGACACCTGATTGTGTAGAGCTTGGCGGGCTGTCATCGGAAGCGCGTCGAGCCAGATTGCGTCGGCCAATGTCAATAGCGAGGCCGGCGTTCCCCGGTGCAGCGCGAGCGCAGCGAGTAACTGCAGCTCGCGCTGACGCAACGCAACCTGCATTCCGTCTCGTTCGACCTTGGTTGCGCCGAGCACCGCGAGCGTGAGCGCGGTTCCGTGCATACGGCGATCCTCGCGCGCATCGACTGATCGCCTCCAGCCTCGCCATGGTTCTGAGCGTGCGGCTACGATCCGCGTCGCAACCTGACACACGTGTCAGGTTCGACAGAAATCGCTGCTGGAGGACCGCGTCATGACCGTCGCCGTGCCGAGTGCGCCCACCGACCGCTACACGATCATCTCCGCCGATTGCCACGGCGGAGGTTCCCCCGACCAGTACCGCGAGTATCTGCGCGCCGATTTGCGCGCGACCTTCGACGAGTGGCGCGGCGCGTACCGAAACCCGTATCGCGACCTCCAAGGCGACGGTCGCACCCGCAACTGGGACGACGCCCGCCGCTGGTCGGACCTCGAAGCCGACGGGCAAGTCGCCGAGGTGTTCTTCCCGAACACCGTGCCGCCGTTCTTCCCAACTGGGATCGTCGTCGCGCGGCCCCCGCTCGACTCGGAGTACGAACTGCGCTGGGCCGGCATCCAGGCGCACAACCGCTGGCTCGCCGACTTCTGTTCGCTCGCGCCGGATCGTCGCTTCGGCATGGCCCAAATTTTCCTGAACGACGTCGACGACGCCGTCGCCGAGATTCGCTGGGCGAAAGAAGCCGGCTTGAAAGCCGGTGTTCTGGTCCCGAACGTGCCGCCCGACCACCCCGACAACGACCCGATCTATCACCCGAAGTTCGACCCGATCTGGCGCACGTGCGAAGAACTCGACATGGTCGTCAACTGTCACTCGGGGACGGGACTCCCCGATTACGGCGAGCACCAGTTCTCCCAGGTGCTGTGGGTGATCGAGACGCCGTTCTTCGCGCATCGCCCGTTGTGGTTCATGATCATGGGCGGCGTGTTCGAACGATTTCCCACGCTCAAGTTCGTGATGACCGAAGGTGGTGCGGCCTGGGTACCCCAGCAGCTCCGTCAACTCGACGGCTTGCACATGGCTTGGCAGATGGGCCGGACCGGTGAGGTTGGGCTGAAACCCGAGACGGCGCTCCCGATGCGTCCGAGCGAGTACTTCGAGCGCAACGTCTGGATCGGTGCGAGTTTTCCGAGCCGGCGCGACGGACAGAGCAAGGACACGATGGGCCTGCACAAGTACATGTGGGGAAGCGACTACCCACATCACGAGGGCAGCACACCGTTCAGCAAAGAGAGCCTGCGGCGCGCGTTCCACGACGTTGCACCGGCCGACCTTCACCAGATCTTCGCGGTGAACGCCGCGAACGTGTACGGCTTCGATCTCGACAAGCTCGCGCCCCTGGCCGCGAAGGTCGGGCCCACGGTGGCCGAGATCGCTGAGCCGTATGAGGGTGTGCCCAAGGGCGCGACGAGCCCCTGCTTCTACCAACCCTGAGCTCAGCCGGGTTACGGCATCGGGCGCGGATCGGCAGCCTGAATCGACGCGATCACATCGTCACCGATCGGCAGCGGTTCACAACCGTGGTCATCCTCACAGATGAAGTCGTATTGGGGCTCCGCCGCAGCATGGCACGACGCACAGTTACCGCCGAAGCGGTTCACGGTGTCTTCGGCTCCTCGAGTGGCGATCGTGGTGCCGTCAGCCGTGACGTCGAGAAAGAAGAACTCCCAGTCGTTGGTCGCCGGATTCCACCCGGGCGATCGCTTCACCATTGCCTCTTGTGGTACCAACTGGATGATCGTGCCGACGGGGAACGTGCCACCATCGGGGTTTTCGGCGACGGCGATCGCCTCGTCGAGATGCCCGAGACGGTTGTCGATGAAGTAGCCCTTGACCTTCGTCATCGCGTTGATGTTGACGAAGTCGTCGTCGGTCATGTCGAGGTCTTCGAACACCGTTGTCGGCGTCGCCGCACTCGAACTCGTGGCATCGTCATCCGCAACCGTCGACGCGATCGATCTCGGAGCGTCGTCATCGCCGCACGCAACGAACACGGCTGCGGACGTCGCAACGACGAACGCGACAAACCCGATCTGGCGGAGCGGGATCGTGATCACCACCCAACCATCGATGACAAGGCTCGCGATTGTCAACTCGTGAACTCGCGAACGCGTCGACGTCAGCACGCGGCGGGGTCGGCCACCGTAGAACGATGGCCGACCCGCGCGCTCGGATCGGGGGTTCCGAGCGGATCAGTCCCGAGGCCGGACGTGCCAGCGGTGACGTTGCGAGCTACGCAGCCGCTGGGTCGGCAGTCTCGGTTGTCTCGCCACTGCCGTTGGTCGAATCGGGCTCGGGACGTTCGCCGTTGACCATCGCCGTGATGCGTTCGCGAGCGTCCTCGACGAGCGCGTCGATCAACGTGTCGACATCGATACCCTGCGCTTCGGCGATCTCAGCGAGCGATGCGCCCTCGCGGAGCTGCGTACGCAGCGCATCGACCTCGAGTCCGAGCACGTCGGCCGCGGTCTCGAGTCCGGCGCCGCGCCCGTGGCCGTGGCCTTGGCCGGGGCCACCATGACCGCCATGCCCACCGGGGCCGCCCTCGCCGCCCATGCGCATCTCGCCGTTGACCATTGCGGTCACTCGCTCGGTGAGGTTCGCCTTGATGTCGGTCGCGCGGTCCTCGTCGATGTCCCCTGCGGCAACCTTGGCGTCGATGTCACTTCCGATGGCGGAGACGATTGCGGCGATGAGATCGTCGACGGCAACGTCTCGCTCAGCCGCGATCTCGGCCAGCGTCGCACCGGCGTGCAGTTGGGTACGCAGCTCCTCGGCCGTCAAGCCAAGTGCTTCCGCCGCAGCGTCGAGCCCGAGCCCCGGTCCGTGACCCTTGCGTCCGAATCGGCCGCCGGCCGCATCGCCGCCCGCATCCGTCGCGGTCTCGGTACCGGCGGATTGGGCCGTGGAGCTCGACGGCTGCGCGAGGGCCCAGCTCCCGACACCTCCGGCCGCGACGAGGGCGGCCACGGCGGTGGCACGCAACCAGCGGCGACGACCGTCGACGCCGGCGGGGCTGCCAGTCGGATCGATGACATCGAGGGGTTCGTTGGTGGGTTCGGGGTTCATGTGAATCACTCCTTGTTGGGTGGGCGCTACAAGTGCAGTGTCGACCTCGGAGTTGAAGAATCGCTGAGAGCCAACTGGGACTTCGCCAGCGAGCGGCGCTCCGGGACCGCCGAGGTCGGCCACACGACCGACTCAGACCGGGACCACAAGGCGCGCGAGGTACCCGTTCGTCACCGAACCCGTCATCGTGGCCAGTTGGCGTGCGGCGCCGTCGTCGGCGAACACGCCGTCGGATTCCAACGAGAGCCTTGCCAGGTAGTTCGCACTCTCGCCGTAGCGGGCGTCGCCAAAGACCGCTTCACACTCGGCTCGGGGAAATGCCAACTGCGACGTCAACCGAGCTACGCCCGAACCCGTCGCGTCGTCGAGGCTCGCGTACACATCGAAATGGATGTGTGGCCAACGCCCCGGGTAGCAGCCCGGAACGATCGACGTGAACCGCACGACGCCATCGGCGTCGGCGGACTGGATCCCCCGCAACCAATTCTCGTCGGTCACCCCGTCGGAATACATGGAGTAACGGCCCACACCATCACACTGCCAGACGTACACAGCCGCATCAGCGAACGGCGCGCACGTCGTCGCGTCGATGAGCGCGAGTTCGACGACACACTCGACGCCGTCGACCGCGCCCGACGCGGCGCCAACACTCGAACGGATATCCGAGCGGACAACACCGTCCAGGGTGCGGACGTTCGGGCCATTGGAACCGTCACCGGGGAAGGGACCCGCCGTCTCCTGCGGAATCGCCTCACACGATGCCTCACCCGCAGTCTCCGAATCGTTGCGCTTCGCCGAGTCGTCGATTTGACCGCATGCGGCCAGCCACAAGGAGGCTCCAACCCCACCGATCGTTCCCAGCGCGCGACGTCGCGACATTTCACGTTCCACGGATCTCACCGTTCCTCGGGATTTCGAACTCGACCGTCGTTCCGGCTGCGATATCGCTCAGCAACTCGATCGACCCGCCGTGGTGGTCGATCACCGATTTGACGATGGCGAGCCCAAGGCCGCTCCCGCCCGCCGCACGCGTGCGCGCCGCGTCGACTCGATAGAACCGTTCGAAGGCTCGGGATGCGTCGTCTGCCGACATCCCTGGGCCTTCGTCGCGCACAGTGACCGCGATGGACGATTCGGTTCCCTCGATCACCACGTGAATCGGCGAGGTCACCGGCGTGTGCGAGAGCGCGTTCATCAGCAAATTCGCGAACACCTGGCGCAGATGGTGTTCATCGCCTTGCACGACGAGACCGTCGGTCGCGTCACCGACGTCGAGTGTGATCGTTCGCTGCGGCTGCATCACGCGCGCGTCGTCGACTGCGTCGCGTGCGAGCACACCCATGTCGACCGGTTCCGATGCCACCGAACGCTCCTGGTCGAACCGCGCGAGTGTCAGCAACTCGTCGACCAACGACCCCATGCGAGCCGCCTCCGCCTCGGTTCGGCGCATGGCATCGTCGAGTCGGTCGCGATCGGTCAATGCGCCAGCCCGGTACAACTCGGCGTACCCACGAATCGTCTGCACCGGCGTTCGCAGTTCGTGCGAAGCGTCGCCGACGAAACGGCGCAACCGGGCTTCGGTCCGCGTGCGCTCATCGAACGCCGACTCGAGTCGATCAAGCATGGCGTTCAGGGTTGTGCCGAGTTCGCCGGCTTCGGTGCGAGGCGCTCGCACAGGCACCCGGGCTGTGAGATCGTGTTCGGCGATGTCGGCGGCCGAGCGCGTCATCTCTTGCACGGGCCGTACCCCAAGCCGCAGTACCCACCATGCGATCAATGCCAGCGCGCCGAGCACGATCGCCGCAATCGTCCAACTCATTCGAGAGATTCGATTGACCGCCGCCGACACCTCGTCGAGCGGCGCGCCGATGACGACGGCACCCGACCGGCCGTCACTCCGTACGACAACCCGATACTCCAGATCGCCGTCGGCCGTGCCGGCCGTGAACGCCTGCGGTGTTCGTTCGGCTCGACGAGCGAGATCCGCGAGGTCGAGCACCGGAGGCTCGACCTCGTCGCCCGAGAGATTCGGCGTGGCCAAGGTGACGAGCGTCCCGTCGACCACGACCGCGATGTAATACGGATCGAAGCGAACGCGACGGTCGATCGGATCGCGACCCGCCCCGAAACGCCCCGGTCCGGCATTCACGATTCGGTTGTCGACCTGTTCGATCAGGTGGCCACGGACGATCCGTGTGGTGACCACTGCGGTCGTCACAACCATGAGCGCGATCACCCCAACGGCGAGCGTCACTCGCAGCCGGAGGGTCATCGCACCCGCAACGTGTAGCCGACGCCGCGAATCGTGTGAATCAGACGCGGTTCGTGTTGATCGATCTTCTTGCGGAGATACCCGATGTAGGTCTCGACAATGCCGCCGTCGCCACCGAAGTCGTACTGCCAGACATGGTCGAGGATCTGGGCTTTCGATAACACCCGACCTTGGTTCGCGAGCAGGAACCGCAACAGGTTGTATTCGGTCGGTGACAGAGAAACCTCGACGCCGTCACGAATGACGCGGTGGGCGTCGTCGTCCATCTCGAGGTCGGCGCATCGCAACGCCACTGCGCCGGAACCTCCACCCGAGCGGCGCAACACTGCATCGACGCGTGCGATCAGTTCGTCGAGACTGAACGGTTTCACGAGGTAGTCGTCCCCGCCGAGCGTGAGTCCTCGGACGCGATCTTCGACTGCGTCGCGCGCCGTCAGGAAGATCACGGGCGTCTTCACGTACTCGGCGCGCAGGCGGCGGCATACCTCGAAGCCGTCGAGATCGGGCATCATCACGTCGAGCAGGATCAGGTCTGGCAACTCGCGCTTGGCGACGTCGAGAGCGTCACGTCCGTTCGCAACGGCAACCACGTCGTAACCGTGATGTGCCAGCGCGGCTTCGAGCATCGTTCGTAGATTCTCCTCGTCGTCGACGAGGAGCAGTCGTTCCCGGGCCATCGGACACCCTCCACGCTCAGTATTGCCGCGCAACCTGGGAGTTGCCTGGGAGTCCCCCGAGAGTCCGTCCGTGACAACGCATTGCACTCACCCGACCGGCACGGCGACATGCGGGGTATCAACATCGTCTTCAACGCGTGGCGTTCGATCACCGGTTCGGACGTCCCCCGTTACCGGCGTGACAACGCAGCGTTTGCGTCCGGGTGGGTCAGGTCCGACGCATCGGCACCGAGGCGTACCCGGCCACGTTCGACATGTTGACGCGCTCGAGCCGGGACTCGTCGACCTCGTAACGCGGCCAACGACGGGCGATTTCTTCGATCGCGATGCGGCTCTCGAGCCGGGCGAGAGCCGCACCGAGGCAGGCATGGATGCCGTGCCCGAGCCCGACCGCGAGTTGCGGGACCCGGGTGATGTCGAAACGGTCGGGATCGGCGTACACCCGCGGATCGCGAGTTGCCGCGCCCGTGATCAACAACACCGGATGGCCCGCCGGAATGGTGCCCCCATCGAAGTCGGCATCCGCCACCGAATAGCGGCCTTGATACTGCGACGGAGGGAGATAGCGCAGCACTTCCTCAACTGCAGCAGACAGATCAGCCGTGCCGTCGACCACGCGGTTCCATTGGTCCGGGTTGCGGGAGAACTCGACGACGGCGTTCGCGACGAGCTTGGTGACGGTTTCGCTCCCCGCGGCCGCGATCAGCGTCGCGAAGCCGGCGATCTCGGCATCATCGAGTCGGTGCCGCGACCCGTCGTCTGCTTCGACTTCGACGTCGCACAGCAAACTGATCATCTTGTCGTCGGGATGCCTGCGCTTCTCGGCGACGAGTTCGTAGAAGTACACCCCGTTCGCGATTGCAGCCTCGATTCCTGCGTCCGTCGTGTTCGGGTTGCCGGGCTCGCGATGGAGCATGACGTCGGTGCGATGCCGAATCGCTTGCCGATCGGCTTCGGGAACTCCGAGAATCGTCGAGATCACCTCGCACGGAAACCGAGCCGCGAAGTCGCCGACGAGGTCGAAGGAATCGTCCGCGGTCAGCGGGTCGAGCATCGAGGATTGAATGTCGCGGATCAATGGTTCCATCGCCGCGACAGCTCGAGGGGTGAACGCCCGCGACACCAACTTGCGGAGGCGCTCGTGGTCGGGTGGATCGATCGTGATGATGCTTCCGGTCGCGTCACGGCGTCCTGAGCGGAGTTGTTCGAGCGTCACGCCGAAGTTGGACGAAAACGTCTGCCAATCTCGGTGTGCTCGGACGACGTCGTCGAACCGCGACAGGGCATAGAAGCCGAGATCGGGGTTGTGATACACGGGCTGCTCGTCTCGCAGCCAGCGGTAGAGGTCGTACGGATCGTTGAAGAACTCATCGGAGAACGGATCGAACGCTCGGCTCATGCCATCGCCTCGGTGATTGCTGCCCGCCATTGATACAGATTCGGGCCGAGCGAAGCATCCGTCTTGCCCAACCGCACGATCACGAGATCACGTTCGGGGACGCACGCAACCAACTGGCCCTCGTAACCGCTCGCCCAGAACGTCCCGTACGGATCATCGACGACCCACCAGTGCGCCCCATAAGGCCGGCCGTTGTCGCTGTCGATCGATCGCACGGTCCGGGCATGATCGACCCAGCCCTCCGGCAACACTCGGTGTCCGTCCCAGACGCCGTCGCGCAGATAGAGCAAACCGAACTTGGCGAAGTCACGTGCGGTTGCGTGCACGTACGACGAACCAACGAATGTCCCCGCCGCATCGAACCGCGGATCGGCGCTGCGCATGCCGATCGGGGCGAACAGTTCGTCGTGCAAGAACGCTCGCATCTGGTCGGCGCCGCCGCCGACGACATCGCCGACGATCCGCGCCACGATGTTCGATGTCCCCGAGGAATAGTTGAACACCGAACCCGGCGGATGGAGCAGTGGACGGTGCGTTGCGTAGGCCGCGACATCGTCGTGCCCCGGACCGAACAACATCTCGATCACGTTCGACACACCATCACCGGTCGTCGGATCCGAGACGTAGTCCTCCACGAAATCGAGTCCGTCGCGCATCGCCAGGAGGTGATCGAGGGTGATCGTCGAACGCTCGTCGGAGCTCCACGCCGCAACCGGCGCGGGAGCGGCCGGCGTGATGCGGCCCTCGCGCACGAGAACGCCGACCGCGGCGTGCGTGATCGACTTTGCCATCGACCACGACAGCAGCGGTGTTTCGGCCGTGACCACGACATCGGGTCCGGACCAGTTCGCGAGCGCACCTTCATAGCGCTCGGCGACAAGCACCCCGCGGTCGATCACGACAACGGCATAGGTCGCCCCAAAGGTCGTCTCGTCGGCGAACAGCTCGTCGACGAGGCGGGCCGCGGCCGGCGGCAGTCCCAGAAGCTGCGGCCATCGGTCGGTCGGCCATGCGATCGAGTCTGGTTGTTCGGGCAGCGCGACGAGACCCACTGCCAGTTTCTAGCGCATGACGTGCGGACGGTTGTGGGGTCGCACCGTCGTCGATTGGGCAGCCCCTCGCTGCGGGGCGCTGGGCTCAGGTCTTCGACGCGCCAGCGAGCTCGCGATCGAGATCACGCAACCACTCGGGTAGCCGCTTCGTGCAGTTGCGGCGCTTCGGCGCATTCAGGCAGTACGCCGTCGTCTCGGCCAGCATCTGCGGATCCCACGCGTTGAAGAAGTCCGCGTGCGCCGTGTGCAGGTCCCCCGACGACAGCGTCAGCGCCGAATCGGGATCCGGTTTCGGATAGGCGAAGAACACCCGCAGTCGCGTGGTTCCCACCGGGTGGGTCTCGGGGCACCGGCCGTCGTGCGAGTACGCCATGTGCGATCGATGATCGACACTGTCCAGGTCCACGCCGTTCCAGCAATCGGGGAAGGTGATCCCAATCGTGAAGTAACCGTCGCCGCACTTCGGCACCATGTTCCCCAATCGACTCGGCATCGCCTCGACGACGCAACCGAAACGAACCCGTTTCGCTTCGCCACCCGCGACGATCCGCAAACCGAGCGGCGGCGGCACAACCCGACCACGAACTTTGCGCACGTAGTAGGCGTGGGCCTGCACGGGCGTCACAGCTTCACCGTCGGAGTACATCGTTGGGGCCCAGTAGGCCGAGCGATCGGTCGTGAGCTTGCACGTCGTGGGCGAACCGGCGAGCGACTCCACGGTCGAGAACGCGTCCGTCGAGGTACTCCCGAAGAAGTCGTGGCTGTGCGCGGCACCAGGCTGTCCCGGCTTTACGATCGGGTCATCGCTCGCGGTGTGCGAATAGAGACACACCGACCCGAAGGGCCGCTTGGCCTTCGATTGGCGAGCCCCGAACGCGTCGGCCGCAGGCACCGACGCGATCAGCGTCACTGCCACCGCCATCACACCGATCCGCCGTCGGTTTCGTACTCGCAAAGGACCCGACTCTCCGTAGGGCCCGCCCACGCGATTGTCGGCAAATCACTGTGTGAACTTGAACGAGGTCGGACGAACCTGGACGACGACGGGGCCCGTCGAGCCCAACCGGCCAAACAGGTCGCCGTGCCGTTCCTTACGGTGCCGGGTCGAGCAGGTCGGTGAAGCCGTAGCGAGCGTGGGGTCCGAAGCAGATCTGTTCGAGCACCCCGATCCCCTGCTGGGTCCCGCTGCGAGCGATGACGACTTGTTGGATGTGTTGATTCTCGATCGCCATCGGGTCGACCTCGTCGACCTTCCACATCTCGCCCGCGTAGGCGAGTTCGCCCTTCCACATGCCGTGCCCCCACTCCGGGTGCATGTACCCAATGCCCTTCATGCGAAAGCACAAGACGGGTTCGAGGTCGATCGACTCCGTCGCGCCGCCTTCGTGCACGAGGTCGATCGTGGCCCGGCCGGCGCGACGAGTACCCGAGAGGTACTCGAGATGGTGTTCGACCGATGCCAGCACCTCGGTTGCCGGATCCTCCGCGCCGGGGATCGCGGCCAAGTCGTCGTAGACCGGCAAGACCGCGCCGTCGGTATGCCACTTACGCCCATGCGCGTTCTCGAAGACGCCGAAGTGGGTGCACCGGTCGTCCCAGTGCAGCGGCGCCCAGAGAAAGAACGCCTGGGTGGCATGCGGCGGTTCGGGCGCCAACGCCGGGTCGGCACCCGCGACGGGGCGCACACCCCAACTGCGATCTTTGGTTCCGTAGACCCGATCGGCGTTGATCGGCACGACGGTTCCGTCGTAACGAATTTCCCCCTCCCAACGACCGAACTGGGCAAATCGGGTGACGTCCATGATGAGGCGGGGCGAGCGTGCGATCGTCTGCCGACCTTCTTCGATGCATGCGGTTCGGGCCGTGAAGGTGAGGTCGGCGGAGATTCCGGTGTCGTTGTCGCTGAGCACCACTCGGATTCGGCGCATGGGTTCGATGATCTCGATGCGGAACGGACCGCATCGCAGGTCGGTCGGCTCGAGCCCGGCTCGGGCGGAACCGTGGAACGCGTGTTGCTCACCACCTCGGACGATGCTGAAGCCGCAATCGAAGATCCCGAGGTTCGGATAACGCGCGGCACCGATGCCGAAGTAGAACTCGCCGTCGTCTTGATAACCGTTGAACCAGTATCGGTCGTAGTGGTTGCGGTCGCCGCTGATCGGGTGCGCAATCGGAGCGGCCGTCTGATGGATCGGATAGTCATCGAACTTCGAGAGCATGGGGAGAGTCTCGCACGCTGTGGCAACATTGGCAGATGGAAGGCATGGACCAGTTCGGGCCGCATCCAGCACGAGACGCCGCGATTCGGTCGATGACCGCCGTCGAGGCCGGTGACCGCGACGCGTGGCTGGCGTTATTCGCTCCGGACGCAATCGTCGAGGACCCGATCGGGCCGTCGCCGATGAACGAATCGGGTGAACCCCGCCGTGGCGTCGCCGCAATCAGCGAGTTCTACGACACGGTCATCGCCGGCGGAACCGTGCGCTTTGCGATCCGCCATTCGTTTGCGTGCGGCAACGAAGTCGCCAACGTCGGAACGATCACCGTGACGTTTCCCGGCGGCGCGCGTTCGGTCGTCGAAGGCGTCTACACCTATCGGATCGACGACTCGGCCAGGATCACCGCGCTGCGCGCCTATTGGGAGTTCGCGAGTCTCGAATTCCAACCCTGACTTCGGCCTTGGCCGAGCAGTGCTCGGTGATCCCAAGCGAAGTGGGGGGGCGGACTGGCTCAGATCGCACACAGCAACACAACGCGTCGACGCCTTCGGCCCAATCGTCTTGAAGCGAGTGGCGTTGGCTGCACGACGTCCGTTGCGATTGCGTGGTTGTTGGCGCAGAAACGATCCAGAGCCGATGGTGCGCGCGCCCAACCCGCGGCGTCGTGATGCCGATTTCATCGCATGATGTAGTCGTCGGGATTCGGCGTGCGCGTCTGTTGCCAGTACTCGAGCAACGAGTACGGCCAGTTTTGCGCAACGCGTCCATGCTGGTTCTTGTACCAACTGTTGACGCTCGACGCTCCCCACGCCATGGAACGATTGCCGGCGTCGATCCAGTCGTTGTACCGATCGTGCACGTCCGAGCGGCATTCCATCGACGACGCGTCTGCGTCGAGCAGCAGCTTGATGCTCTCGACGATGTAGTTCGTCTCGCACTCAGAGAAGTAGATGATCGAACCGTTGATGACGATGTTGGTATTCGGTCCGTACATCAAGAACAGGTTCGGGAACTCGGGCACCACGATGCCCAGGTATGCCCGAGCGTCGCCGTCCCATCGTTCGTGGAGGTCGGCCCCGCCGACGCCCTCGATCTTCATCGGGCTCAGAAACTTCGACGCCTGAAATCCGGTGCCGTAGATGATGACGTCGAATGCCCGTTCGGCACCTCCCGCGGTGCGGATGCCTTTCTCACAGATCTCGGTGATGGTCTCGGTGCACAACTCCACGTCGTCACGGCAAAGGGTCTGGAAGTACACCCCGTTGTCGAACACGATGCGCTTGGCGATCGGCGGGTACTGCGGCACCACCTTGGCGCGTAGTTCCTCGTCGGGAACGAACGTCTCGTACATGCTCTCGAAGAACATCCGGATCATGTCGTTCAGCGCGCTCACCGAACGGTCCTGGGGCTGCCACTCTGGGTCGACGACCGCTGCGGGCAACAGCCCTTCGTGGGTACGCCAGAAGATCCACAGCCGTTCCCACCGGGCGTATTCCGGCACGTGACGCAGCACCCAACCGAGCCCCTCCGGAATCTCGGCCTGATAGTTCTCGTTGGGCGCGAGCCACGGTGGCGTGCGCTGGAACACCGTCAGGTGCTCGGCCGCATCGGCGACGTGCGGGATGAACTGCGCAGCACTGGCGCCTGTGCCGATCACCGCGACTCGCTTGCCGGTCAGATCGACGTCGTGATCCCATCGTGCCGAGTGGAATGACTCGCCCGCGAACTGGTCGATGCCGTCGATGTCGGGCCACTTCGGTCGGTTGAGCTGGCCGACCGCGCTGATGATTGCGTTGGCCATGGTCGTCGACTCCGTGCCATCGACCGCTCGGAGCTGCACGTTCCACCGTTGGGCATCGGCGTCCCACTGCGCACCCACGACTTCGGTACCCAGCCGCAGATGCGGCATCAGACCAAACGCCTCGGCACAACTGCGGAAGTACTCGAACAACACCGGCTGGGTCGAGAAGTAGCTCGGCCATTCGTTCGTTTGCGCGAACGAATAGCTGTAGAAGTGATTGGGGATGTCGACTCGGCACCCGGGGTATCGGTTTTCCCACCAGGTGCCACCGACTTCGGTGTTCTTGTCGACGATCTCGAAGTCGATTCCAGCCTGCTGCAGTCTGTGCGCGGCGACGATCCCCGACATGCCGGCACCGACGACGAGCACTCGAAAGTCGCGATCGGCCGCAACCTCACGCCGGTGCCAGGACGGCGAGCGCTCGTCACCACCGAGGGCCAACTCCTCGCGCAGCAACGGCACGTAGGCCGGATCGACCGTGCCCCCAGCGAGGTATTCGATCAGGCGAGCCAAGTCGGCAGCTTCGGGCAACGCGGCGCGGGCTCCGGAGTCGCGTAGATCGATCAACGCGTCGACCGCGACCCGCTGGATCTCGGCAACTTGCGCAGGGCTCAGTCCACCGGTCGGATCCAACATGTTCGACGGATCGGGCCGCAGGTCATCGCGCAGGAGCTCGAGGCGCCCTGTCACCTGCGCGATGGCGGCCAACAGTGGCGCCGGCACCGCCGATGCAACCGCGTTGCGGATCGTCGCATCGTCGTCGGTGATCGCGATCGGATCGGGATTCAGCCTCACAGCGTGATTCTTACCGCAGGCGGTGCAGCGAGGCGAGACCGGTGGGGGCGTCGGCGGCGACGCGTGCACGACGCCAACCGATCGCCTCGATCGCGCACGCGTTTCGACACGCTCAAACGCGTTCGAGAAACTCCACGACCGCGTCGTTGAACAGGTCGTTGCGGTCACCGGCAACCATGTGCCCCGCGCCCGCGACATCGACGAACTCCGCATGGGGCACGAGATCGAGGTAGTGCTGCGCGCCCGCTTCGCTCAGCAGGTCGCTCTGGCGGCCTCGGACCAACAGGGTCGGCAAGCGGCGCGCTGCGATGGCGAGGGCGGCGTTGCTCAGCCGATCGGGATCGGTGATCGACCGAGTTTCGTCGGGCGAACTACGGCGTCCCGTGATGAACGCGGGATCCCAGTGCCAGTACCAACGACCGTCCGCACGTAGCCGAAGGTTCTTCTTGAGGCCTTCGAGGTTCGTTGGGCGAGGTCGATGCGGGTTGTAGGCCGCGATCGAATCGGCCACTGCGTCGAGGTCCGCGAACCCACTCGTCATGTGTTCCGACATGAACGATCCGATGCGATCGGCGCCGTCACGCTCAATCCGAGGCGCGACGTCGACCAATACGAGCGCGTTCGCGACGTCGGCGTCGGTCTCTCCGATCGCGGCGAGCGAGGTGATGCCGCCCAGCGATGCACCGATGAGCGCGGGGAGACGTCCGCCGGCCTCGTCGCGCACATAGGTCGTCACTCGCCGAGCATCGGCAGCGAAGCGATCCAGGCTGTAGTCGCCGTCGGCATCCCAGTCGCTGTCGCCATGCCCGCGGAGATCGACGTTGTGCACGCGCCGTCCGCGCGCCGCGA
Source organism: Actinomycetota bacterium (assembly GCA_005772765.1). Classification (GTDB taxonomy): domain Bacteria; phylum Actinomycetota; class Acidimicrobiia; order IMCC26256; family PALSA-610; genus SXJQ01. Next base: position 19,642 of record SXIR01000197.1, on the reverse strand, counting down.
GCACCTGCGAGGTGTGATGCCACGAGTGGCGGGTCTGGCCGCCTCCATGGAACAGCACGACCGGCGCGCCCCCAATCGGGCCGTGCACATCGGCAGCCAACGTCAGGCCGTCGGCGTCGAGGCGAATGGTCGTGACGGCGTCGTCCACCCGCCCATTCCACCCGAGTCCGACGACGAACCTCCAACCGACATCTGGGGAACCGCATCCAGCACTCGTTCGCGCCCGAGTCGGAGGAACGACTCGTGTGGCAAGTCCGATCCTGACGCAGATCAGCTGTAGCGAGTGACGAAACCGCGCCGACGGAACATTCGCAGGAGCCACGCTGCGAATGAGGTGGTGAGCAACAAGGCGATCACGGATCCGACGAGCGACCATCCGAGCGTGCCCCACGGAAGTGGATTGCCATCGAGCAGCGCCCGCAACGCCTTGAACGCCAACGTCGTCGGCAACACTCCGGCGACCTTGGCGAGCAGGTCGGGGAGATACTCCGACGGAAAGAACACGCCAGAAAATGCCATGAGCGCATAGTTGAAACCCCAAATCAGGATCTCGGCGCTCTGTCCGAACCGCAGCACCATCCCGACCGTCAACATCGCGAGCGCCCACCCGTTGATCACGAGCAGCATCACGATTGGAATCACACCCCAGCCCACGTCCGAGAGATCGAACCCAAAGAACACAATCGTGGTGATGGTGAGCGTCGCGAGGCACGCGGCCAGTTTCAACAACCCGAACACGGCGATCCCGACCACGTATTCGATCTCTCGCACGGGAGTGGTCAGCACGTTCAAGATGTTGCGGGTCCAGGTTTCCTCGTTGACCCCGAGCGCGATGGCAAACTGCGCTTGGGTGAAGGTCCAGAACATGACCATGCCCGCCAGGAGGTAGGGCGCGCCGGCCCGGGACGATTCGTTCTCCTGCGCGACGAACGCGCCGAGGGAGCCCCACAGCAGTACGTCCATCACTGGCCAGAACGAGATTTCGAACCAACGGTGTGGCGCTCGCCGCAACACGATCCAGTGACGCTGCACGATCGCGCGGAGGCGAACGAGGCTCATCGGTGGAACCCCTCGTGCTCGCCACTCGCGTCGCCGAGCCGATCATCGGCGCCTGCGTGTCGCGCCCGGAACGCGACCTCCAGGAAAGCGCCTTCGAGATCGTCGGTGTCGAACGCCGCCGCGACCTCACTGGGAGTTCCGTCGGCCGCGACGGTTCCCTGACTGAGAATCACCACTCGTTCACACAACGTCTCGACTTCGCGCATGTTGTGGCTCGTGACCAACAACGCGGCACCCGTCTCGCGGTGGATCTCGAGCATCGTCGTGCGGACTCTCCCGGCAACATCAGGGTCGAGCGACGCGGTTGGTTCATCCAGGACAAGGAGGTCCGGCCGGTGCAACGTCGACTTCACGATCGACACAAGCGTCCGCTGCCCACTCGACAGCTCGCGACTCTGCTGGTCGGCGAGGTGCGCGATACCGAATCGATCGATCGCCGCATCGATCACCGGCTGTGGACGTCGGATCCCGTAGAAGCCGGCAAAGATCGTCAGCGCCTCGCGCACCTTCAAGTTCTCGGGCAGCGGGAGATATCCGGCAACGAACCCGACTCGGGCGAGTGCCTTCGTCCGATGGCGAGGCAGCCGATGGCCAACGAGGTCGATCGAGCCCGAGTCGGGGGTCACGACCCCGAGCAACATCAACAGCGTGGTTGTCTTACCCGCACCGTTCGGGCCAAGGAGTCCGACTCGTTCTGCCGGAGCTACGTCGAGATCGACGCCGCCCACCGCGGTCTTGGCCCCGAACCGCTTGACGACCGCTCGAGCGCGTACGACCGGGTTGGGACCACTCACCCTCGCATTCTGCCCTCGTGCGCCATGGCGGTCGGCACTATTTCGCGTTCGACGTCGGATCAGCGCGCCGAGAGCGCGAGCGCGGTTTCCAGTTCGGCGCGGGCCTCGTCGCTCATTGGCGGTCGATGGAGGCTGCGTTCGTCGTGAAACGCGACGAACATTGCCGTGATCGCGCGCATGCGTCCCGGGTAGTCGGCCCAGTTGTCGCAGGGCACCGTCGCAGCACCCATGAGTCGCTGACGACACGCCTCGAGCTCGACGACCTCCCCGGTCGACAGGTACGCCGTGCCGTCGGGCGGTGCCGCGATTGGTGCGGCGACCGGAATCAGCGTTTCCGGTGTGATCACGGCCGTGACGTGGCGCGTCGTCCAACGTGCGATCGCCGGTCCGATCCAGCGCTGAAGCTTTCTTCGCCAGGGAGCGACCTTGCGTGACCGTACGAAGAACGCTTCCTCGATCCACGGCTGCAAACGCGCTTGTTCGTACTCGGCCATCAACAGGTTGCCCAGCAGGATGTGGTCGGCGCGACGAGCCAGATCGGGTTCGCGTCGGGCGTCGAAATACGCGAGCAGCCCCCGGCGATGGCGTTCGACCAACGCGTTCGCCTCCGAATCGGCTGGTGCAGCCATCGGCATTCCCGCGACGATCCGTTCGGCGGCCGTTCGATCGATGAGATCGTCGGATTCGAGCAGATCAGCCAGGACGGCAAAGTGGTGCGCGATCTCAGCAAAGATCTCCCGATTGCCCTCAGCGATCGCTGGCGCCATGCGTGGGTTGAGCCAGGTCCGCAGCAACCGAGCGACCCGCAATGCGCAACGTCGCACGGGGCCGGGCCAGTGCTGTGTCCGTTCGAGCACCAAGATCGGGTGCTGGTCGGGATCCAGCGCATGCCCGACGGTGTGCGACGCCCACGTCGCCCAGGTGCACCAGTTCGCCGCGTCGACGCTGAGCAGATCGTGGAACTGACGCCCCAACCGCCAATACGCCAAGGTGATCTCGTGATTACGGAGCCGGTCGTCGCCGATCGCGACGATCCGACGAACCGTCTCGACGTCGACCTCCGTATTGATGCTCAGGCGGCGAGGTTTGCGCTCCCCGAGAACACGACGGACCGAGATCCGATGCCGCGGTGGACGCGGCGACTGCATTGTCACCGCTCGACGCGTTCAGGCGCGAGGTGCGCGCGCTCACGTTCTCGGCGGATCCGCTCGTCGATACCGGGAGCGGTGTGCCGTTCGGCAATGGCTTGAGCGTGGTCCAACAACTCGCTCGCCCGACCGGCATTTCCCACCAGGTCGGTGACCGCTGCGGCCCATTCGACGAAGGTCTCGGCCAACAACAGCGGTACCCGACACTTCGTGTGGAGATGGGCCGCACCTTCGAACCAGTAATCGGCTTCGTCGAATCGGCCGAGGGTCGCGAATGCGAGCGCAAGCGCGTGACGCCCCGACGGGCGCACAATCGTCGTGTTGGCGAAGTGATCGGGCCGCGATCGCAACCGTCGCACAAGCCACTCGGCAGTGACGGGGTCATCAAACCGACGGGCAAGCACGGCGAGGTCTCGTTCGACCGCAGTCTCGGCCAATCCGGGTTCGATGATGGTGTCGCCACGTTCACGCAACCGGCTGTACGCGCTGCGAGCGACTTCGACCGCTCCGGCCTCGTACGAGTAGCGCGCGCCGAAGGTCGCAAGGCCGGCATCCGGCATGTCCGCGACCAAGGCCGCCATCGAACGGTATGAGTCGTGGTCGCCGCGGACGCGTGCGATCTCCCAGGCCTGTTCGCCATGCAGCATCGCCGCGTCGGCGGCGTCCGCCGCCAATCCGATCGTCAGGGCTTCCTCGCTCACTTTGGCGGCCGCATCCACGACGCCTTGCGACAACAGTGACCCCGCGCGTGCGAGCCGTGCACTAAACCGCGGTATTCGATCGCGCAACTGCTCTGCCAACGCTTCAGCGTCGTGCACCGCGACCAACGCCTCGTCCATCCGAGCGACTTCGCTCGCAATCGTTGCTTGCGTGATCGCGGCGGCGAATCGCGTTTCGTCGTCACCGATGCGTTGCGCGATCTCTGCCAACTCGAGCGCGTTCGCTTCACGTTCGCCCACTGAGTTCGCTTCCGCGATCGCCAATGATCGCCGATAGCGCACACGCGCGACAGTCAACAGCGATCCGTCCTCGAGCGCGAGCGCCAGCGCCTCGTCGCTGAGTGCACGGCGTCGAGTCGGCTCCGACTGCCACGTCAGTTCGGCGGCGAGCACAGCCAGGATCTCAGCGCGCGCGCTTCGCTCGTCGACCACGTCGGCCGCCCGTTCGAGCAACTCGATCCACTCGTTGTCGACACGCCCAGCCGAGCTGAAGTAACCCCGATGTGCTGCCAGCACGGCTTCGACGAGCAGTTGGTGTTCGTGCAGGTCAGCCGCTCGCCGCGCGGCGGTCAACAACACCCCTCGCGCTCCGGCGCGACCAGCACGTCGGCGGGCCCGACCCAACCCAATCTGGGCACGGACCAGGACATCGAACCCGGCGACTTTCCCGGCGAGACCGACCGCCTGGTCGTACCAGCCGCTGGCCGCGTCGAAGTCGCGCTCGTTCTCGGCCGCCATCGCCGCATCGAGCGACCGGTCGAGCGCTCGGGGATCAAGCTCCGGAGGGTCGACCGAGCAGTAATGAAACGCCAGTTCGCGTATCCGGGCAGCAGTTGGTTCGAGGGATTCGAGGTGGGTCGCGATCCGACGATGGAGTTGGTTGCGCCGCGCCGAAGTGAGGCTCGCGATGACCGATCGAGCAACGATGTCGTGTGTGCAGCGAAACCGTGGCGGAGCTCCGGATTCGACCATGAGGCCGGAAGCGACGGTTGCCTGCACGACTTCTCGGAATCGTGCGGGAGACAGCCGAGTGACGGCCTGCAGCGCTCGGTCGTCGGCGGCATGGCCCAACACCGCGGCAGCCTCGAGCACGTCAGGCATCGGGAGCGACCGCGCGGCGACGTCGACGAGTTGGGAGGCCAGATCCCGTGTCCGGTCGCCCACGGCTCCCCGAACAATGCCTTCGTCTTTGTCCGCGAGCTGCACCAACAGCATCGCGACAAAAGGATCGCCTTGTGCGATCGACGCGACGCGCGCCGCGAAGTTCGGACCCAATGACGACGCGTTCACTTCGACGATCTGATCGACGATCGCTTCGATTGCTGCATCGGTCAACGGGCCGAGCTCGAGACCGACGACGTGGGGATGCGAGCCAGCCGCCGCTTCGAACAATTCACGCAACGCCGAAGACTCGACGGGAGCGGCAGTTGCCAGCACGATGACGATCTCCCCCACCACGTCGGACAACACCACATCCGAGACCGCCCGGATGTCATCGTCGGCAAGGCGATGCGCATCGTCGACGACCACCACCGGCACCGATGCCGACGCGTGGATGGCGGTGGGCGTGACACGTTCGACGGCAGCCCGAAGGCGACCGGTATGGGCCTGGTCGGAACCGTCGATGCGATCGAGTATCGGAAGTCCTTGCGCGAACCAATCGAGCACGGCCGACTTGCCGATACCCGATCGGCCGGTGACGAGCGCGACCCGCGGACCACGACCGCGCTGGACGAGGTCGTGCAGCACCGCAATCTCGTCGTTCCGGCCGATCAATCCGCCGTCATGGCTCGCACCGCCGGCCACACGCGGATATGCCACGACTCCCGGCAGGCAATCACCGGGTTCGAGCAGCGCGTCGAGGTCAGCAACGTGTGCGATGCCGAGCACGACAGGGCCGCGCGTCCGCCGCTGGGACGCCTGGCTCACGGAGCGCACGTCGACGACCGGCACCACGAGCCGCCGACCCCACGCGGCCTCGAGTTTCGCTTCGTACTGATCCGCACCGTTGCGCACGAGGGTCGCGATCGAACCGTCGATGTCGACATCGCCAGTGAACGCGAGGTCCCGCGGAATCGCGGCACCCGTTTCGAGGCTCCGAAACGCGGCCGCGGCGGCCAAACCGCACGACGGCCCCATCACCTGTTCGACAGGTCGGCCACTCCGTTCGTAGGTCACATGCCAGCGGGCCGCGAACCCGCACGACCACGCTCGATAGGCGCGTTCGATCGCAGCCGCGAACGCCTCGTCGTGATCCAGAAATGGTGCGGCAATGCGATCGACGATCAGCCCGGGCGGGCCGGCAACCCGCGTCACGTGCAACAGCATCATCTCGCCCTGGCGGTGGGCCGACGCCGGCAGCGCGACGGCCGCAACCCGTCGACGAGTGCTGCGGATCCGATTGTGGATGACCCGTACCAGATGTTCGAGTTCGAAGGCACCTGCGCCTGCCGCAGCGCGCACCACGACATCGATGCCGGTGTCGCCCTCGACCGGCGCGAACACGAGATCGCAGTTGGGCCACGGATACCCGACGCGGACGGTGTCGAGGATTTGGTTGATGTCGCGGAGCCCTGAGGACCCTTGGGGATCGATCGACGACAGACGCGTCAACGCCAACAGGGCCTTCAGGCGGTCGCTCGGACGCGGTTCGCTCGCAAACGATGCGTCGTCGATCCAGTCGCCCAAACTCGAAAGGTCGCCGAGTGCCTCCGGGGCCGCGCGCTCGGCGGCCAGCGAACGCGCCCACGCCACCACTCCCGTCGGACCGAGGAGCCAACGGCGAACGTCTTCGGTCCGAGGGCCGTCGAGGACGGCGCGCACGCTCGAGGAAACGGCCACGTCGCTCAGCGCGTCAACGGTGCGAGGAGTGCCCGGGTTTCAGCATCGACCGTCGCCGTTCCGAGCCAAGTGCGCCATGCCCGCCGCGCCGCGCCGCGCCAGCCGCACTCGAGCGTCGCTTCGACATCGGCACGTTCGAGTTGTTCAGCACTCACCACCTCGATCGGAAACACTTCGACGGTGGTGGTGTCGCCGAGCGGGCCGAGGTCGTAACCCACCTCGGCCGGTCCGTCCCAGGGCACCGGCGTCACCAACGTGCCGGCGACCTGATGATGACGGCCGACCGCCAGCCATCGCAACCGCGCAAGATGATTGTCGGGCAGGACCCCAGCGATCGACACCTGGAGGTGACGTTCGTCGTCTTCGTGCAGCGAGACCGAAACCCGTCCTGACGCGTCACGCGCGACAAAGTCGAGTTCTCGTTCGCCGACCGCAGCCGCGAGCGGAAGGTGCCGATTGATCTCGAGGATCGGAAGTGGAGGTGCCGACTTCGCCGCTCGGATCACCCTCGCCCGCCAGGGTGCCGGACCGACACCCCGCAGCATTGCTTGCCCGCGACTGGTGAACGGCGCGCGGACGAGCGACCCGACGCTGTCAGCAATGCTGACGTACATCTGGTCGAACGAGCGGTGCCGACGGTCGTGCACCGCCACGACGAGGTCGGTCTCGGCGCCATCGACTCTCGAGGCCATGACCGTCGTCGTTGGCGAAGCCGCAACGATCGAGTCGGGCAATCCTCGCCGTAGGGCGCGATCGAGCAGCCCCTGGACTTCGTTGGGAAACGTGTCATCAAAGATCATCGCACTCGGCCCGGTCCCCGCTGGTTGGCTCGCACCCACACTTGTCGAGTTGCCGGGTGTCCCGTCGCTGGGCTCCAGTGGCAACGCGGACAGTCCGGGCCATCGAAAATCGGGTAGATCTCGTCACAGTCGATCGCGCCACACAGATAGCGGCGTTCGGGGCGGTGATCACCACCGACGTCGACCGACGACACCAGGCGATTCGGCAGCGCGATCCGACGCCACCGAATCCCGGGTTGCGGGCCCGGACAACCTGGAGACCCACACGTTGGTCGGTCGGCACGGTGAGCGCACATCGGGCACTCGAACGCTTCGACGAATGCTCGCCGAACCCGCCCGGCGCGCTTGAGCTCGCCGTAGAGCATGCCATCGGCGAATGCCGCGCCTTTGATGGTGTTGCCTGCGAGACCACGAACCGCTTGGTCGATGTAGGCGGATAAGTGGGCAACGGATGGGTCCCAGCAATCGAGGCGGTGCTGCGAGACGCAGCACCGATGCCCGCTGGGATCGTCGCACACTCGTCGGTGGCGGCCGCAACGGCAACCGAGCGCGAACTCCATTGCGAACATGTCGGCGAGGGATCGGATTTCGGTCGCGTCGAGTTGCACCGTCGGGACCAGGCGACTCAGCATCGCCACGCTGAAGTGCAAGCTCCGGGCGAAATCGTCCGCGAGCGCGCTCAAGGCGTGATCCCACACGCCTTGCCACTGACAACGACGGCCCGGGTCGATCACGCGACCCCAGCCCGCGCCCACCGCGACGGCGACATTGACCGGCGCCTCGTCGCGCGGCGCTGTGCGCTCGACGGCTTGCTGGACCACGGCCACAATTTCGGTCGGTATCGGTCCCGACGAGAGCGGAGCGAGAAACGCGACGGCCGCCTGCGTTCGTCCGAGCCGAGAGGCGGACACCGTGCCGGCAACAACGCATTCGTCGACGAACTCGACGCACTTGCGCGCAGTGCTCATCCGTCGCTGTCGTCGGAGGCCCTCCCACGCGTCCATACGCTTCGAAGTCTCTCGCGACGGGTGCCCTAACGCCAGCCGACCCGCGCGGCAACGGTCGACGGAGACGGTGTGCCGGAGGGGCGGCTGATACAGCCGGCCCCTCCCCCACCTGCTTCGGCACACCGCTCCGACCGGTTGGGCGAACTGGCAGTTCGACCCCCCGCAGCGGCTGGTTGGCGGACCAGCCACTGCCGGGGTGACCGGGGCCTGCACTTCACCCACACCCCCTATTAGGGCATTGGGCTTGAGGAGTCCGACCGCGCAGTTCCAGGATCGGCGCCATGACCACGACCCGCACGCCACGAGGCGGACCCGATCTGCGGGCCGTGGGAGACGCCCCCGCCGACGCGGCAGTCCTCGAATACCTGGCCACCCAACCCGCTCTCGACCCACGGCACCTCGTCGGCCGGCTCATCGCCACCGCCGATCCATGCACTGCGGAGACACCGACGCCCCAGTTGACGGCCCTCCTCGGCGCAGGCGTGGACGCACTCCCGCCCTGGCGCGACCAGGCGTTGCTCACCCGAGGTCAGCGGTTCTTCGAGGCCAACGGTCTCCCGATCGCGACCGCGTTGTTCTGCGCCTCGCTCCCGACTGCGTATCTGTCGGCTGACGGCGCCCAGGTCATCGCCATCACCGGCGATCTCGTCAGCAACACCCATCGACGCGTCGCGGAAACCGCGCAACTGCTCACCGCCGTCATGGATCTCGGCGACCAAGACGAAGGGATTCCGCTGGCACCCGACACGCCGGGTTTTCGCGCCGCGATTGGTGTCCGACTGATGCACGCGTCCGTTCGAGCGTTCATCGCCAGCGACCCGCAGGCATCCGATCGATACCAGGCGCCGGCAACCGAGGTTCCGATCAATCAAGAGGACTTGACCGGAACCTTGCTGACGTTCACCACCGTCGTCTTTCGAGCGCTCGAGCGCATGGGGCTCGATATCGATCCCCTCGACGCCGAGGCCTACCTCCACACGTGGTGCGTGGTCGGTCACCTGCTCGGCATTCGCCCCGATCTACTCCCGCTCGACCTCGCACAAGCATCCGAACTCGACGAGGCGATCCGATGCCGCCAGACCCGAACGAGCGACGACGGAATCGCGCTGATGGGGGCCCTGCGACGCGAGATGCAAGCGAACATGCCTCCGGGGCTTCGCCGATTCCCCGACGCGCTCGTGCACGAGTTCATCGGCACGGACGCGGCCGCCTCGCTCGGCGTCCCTCCGCCGGGTTGGACTCGCGTGCTGTTCCTCGCGGGCCGCGCCGGCGCTCGTCTGTGGTCGCATGCGCCCGGACGCAGCGCGCGCTCGTTCGTCGGCCGAGCGTTCGCCCGCCGGATGATCCGTTCGTACATCGACCGCGACCGAGGCGGATCACGACCTCCGTGGGACTACGCACGATACGCAACCTCGTGGAAACTCGACCCGCTCCGACGTCGCGTGCAGCGCCAGGCGCGATCTCAACGAACCCGTTGGACCGATCGACGCCGATCGGAGCCAACCGGGCCGACGACCGAGACGCGCTGACGTCGGATCAGCCGTAAAAGGTGCGGGTGATCCACTCCGCGATCATCGCGGGCTTGTCGTTGCCTTCGATCTCGACCGTGAGTGTCCGTTTCGTCTGCACCGCGTCGCCCTTGAGTTCGACCGTCGTGATCTCACTGCGAGCACGCACGCGTGATCCCACCGGCACCGGGTTGATGAACCGCACGCGGTCGAGCCCAACGTTCACGCCCATCACGGCGCCCGCGAACCGCTCGGGCGCTTTCGGAACCGTGGTGTCGAGATGCACCAGCAACGACAACGTCAAGAAGCCGTGCGCAATCGGGCCACCGAACGGAGTGGCCTTGGCCCGTTCGGGATCGACGTGGATGAACTGATGGTCGAGCGTCGCGTCGGCGAACGCGTTGACGCGGGCCTGATCGACTTCGAACCATTCGCCAACACCTTCTTCGGTGCCTTCGAGCGCCTTGTTGATGTCGTATGCCGCTTGGGTCTTCGAGGTCATGTCGGACTCCGATCTGATGGGACGAACACGAATCGTCGGTGCGGACCGGTCAACCGTACAGGTATTCGTACGGCTCGTTCGGCGGGTCGATCGGACGAACGCTCTCGACGCGGGCAACGGGCGACTCGCCACGACGAACATCGGTGGCCAGAGGCGACGCCTCGGGGTCGAAGCGGACGGTCACCACGACCCATTGTTCGGACTCGAGTTCCATTGGAATCTCACCCGAGAGCCGTACCTCGAGCAGCGCGGCGTCGGCCACGCAGCACCCGACGATGAACCGATCGAGCATCACTTCGTCGGGAACTTCCGCGTCGGCGTCGGACCGGTTGATGAACCCCGTCAGCTGCACGCTCACAGCGGCGAGTTGGGCACGATCGGCTTCGTCGGCCGCCGCGGTCGAGAAATCGATGAGGCGCATCTCGGGGACGGTGCCTGCGATGGCGTGGGCCTGCAAGAACGGTCCCACATCGAAGTCGTAGGTCCCGGCGAACATGACCCCGCGTTGGCGGTCGGCCGCCCAAGCCCCAAGGGTTCCGGGTGCCACCACGACCGCAACGAACATCGGCAACAACAACATCCATCCGGCCCGGGACGCCCGGTGTCCACGGTCGTGGTCGTGGTCGTGGTCGTGCCCTCGATGTTCATCGCCGCCGTGATCCGCGTCTGTTCCCCGCGTGGTGACCGGAGCACGCGACGCGACACGCTGCTCTGCGAGGAGAACGACCACGGCGACCACGGCGAGCACAGCTCCGCTGATGACCAGGTATGGCCGCATCTGCGGTCGCAAGAACGTCAGGATCCGATCTGACAACCCGACGTGGAGCGCGAGGAGCCCAACCGCCAACATCGCCGCCGTCGCGTCGCGTCGGCTCACAACATCACCCAGCCCACGAGCGACGCGCTGGCGACGGCGCACACGAACGTCAAGGGAGCGAACCGCACTGCGAAGTCACGTCCGAAGCTGCCCGCTTGCATGAGTACCAACTTGACGTCGACCATCGGTCCGACCACCAAGAAGGCAAGCCGAGCGGTCGGCGAGAATTGCGCCATTCCCGCTGCGACGAACGCATCCGCCTCGGAACACAACGACATCGCAAACGCGGCCAGCGACAGCAGGACCACCGCTACGACACCTTGGCCGCCGAGTCGCTGCAGCGTCGTCGGCGCAACGACCGTCTGAATGGTTGCGACGATTGCCGCGCCCATCACCAGAAAACCGCCCGCCTGGACGAAGTCGTGGGTCACCGTGCTCGTGAAACGCTCGGCCGGAGTGCCTGTGTGCTCGTGGCCACGGAAGCGCAACGTCGATGCGTCGCGACGGCGTGACCACAGCAAACCCACAACGGTGGCGGCAAGAAACGAGGCGACGAAGCGAGCGGCGACCATCTCCGGACGCCCGGGAAACGCGACTGACGTCGCGATGAGGACGATCGGGTTGATCGCCGGTGCGGCGAGCAAGAACGTCAGCGCCGCGGCTGGTGGGACCCCACGCGACACCAACCGTCCGGCGACGGGCACCGAGCTGCACTCGCAACCCGGGAGGGCGGCGGCCGCCAACGCGGCGACCGGTACCGCCACGATGGTCGTGCGCGGGACGACTCGCGCCATGGCACCTGGCGCGACGAATGTCGAGAGCACCGCACTGACCACCACGCCGAGCACGAGGAACGGCAGGGCTTGGAGCACCAACGCGAGGTGGATCGTGCCCCAGTTCTCGAGCGCGGGAAGGTCGGTTCGGTTGAAAAAGGTCGGGAGTCCGGCCACAAAGGTGACGATCGAACCCACGAGCAGCGCGCGGCCGCGCGACGGTCGTGGCTCGGATGTAGTTCGGATCGCGGTCGCAACCGACATCGCAGCCAGGCTAGGGGGATGCGGGTTTGTGCATGCCGTCGGCTCCCGCGCAGACTCGGGTTATGAGCGAACCTGTGATCCTGACCGACATGCCCGCGCCCCACGTGGCTCGGATCACCCTGAATCGTCCCGACAAGCGCAATGCGCTCAATCATCCATTACGCGGCGCCATCCTGGACCAACTGCGGCGCAACGACCAGGACCCCGACGTCCGGGTCACGATCATCCGCGGCGCGGGGAGCTGTTTCTCCGCGGGCTATGAACTTGGTGACGGCAACATCGGCGAGGAGATGCCGTTCTACACGCCGGGGGGAGACGGGCAATGGCCGCGCCACGTCACCGAAGGCTGGATGAGCATCTGGGACCTCGCCAAACCGGTGATCGCACAAGTTCACGGCTACTGCCTCGCGGGCGGCAGTGAGCTTGCGACCGGATGCGACCTCGTCTTCATCGCCGAAGACGCCCAGATGGGGTATCCGGCCGTCCGATTCGGCGTTGGTGACATGCACTTTCACGCGTGGTTCGTCGGGATGCGTCGCGCGATGGAGATGATGATCACCGGCGACTCGCTCACCGGCACCGAAGCGGCCGAACTCGGCTGGGCCAACCGAGCCTTCCCCGCCGATCAACTCGAGGCCGAAGTCCTCGAGGTCGCTGGGCGTGTCGCGCTCGTCGAACCCGAACTGGTGCAGATGAACAAGCGTGTCGTGCACCGCCAAATGGAGATCATGGGGATGCGCACCGGCATCCGTCAGGGCACCGAACTCTGCGCACTCGGCACCCATGCTCGGGCAATGCAGACCTTCATCGGCAAGGCCCGCTCCGAAGGGCTGCGAAACGCGTTGCAGGAGCGTGACGCGCCCTTCGGCGACTACCGCACGTCGTAGCCGCGTTTCGCGGCCGGCGGTCCGCGGGTCGCCTGCGGACCGCCCACGACGGATCGGGTGCTCGCGCGAATCATGTCACGGCATAGGCCGACCAGTCGGGCTCCGCCATCACCTCGCGGAACCGATCGAAGGTCCACGGCCACGTGGCTGGTACCCCCCGATCGTCGAGGTACCAACTCCGACATCCTGTGACCCAGACTGACTGCCGCGATGCCGCGACCCGTTCGGCTTCGAGCGCTTCGGTTGCGTCGAGGCGAGGCTCGATCGTCGCCGCGCCGTTTCGCAACCGGTCGAGCAACTGATCGACGTAGGCGAACTGGTACTCGGCGACCTCGATGAGCGAGAAGTTGCCGACCGGGCCGTTGGGGCCGTTGATCATGAACAGGTTGGGAAACCCGGGCACGGTCATGGACAGGTACGCCAGCGGGCGCGGTGTCCAGAAGTCGTCGATCGTGCGTTGGTCTCGGCCCACGACCTGCATCGGCCGCACGAACCAATCGGCGTGGAACCCGGTCGCCAACACCAACACGTCGAGTTCGTGGAGCCGATCGTCGGCGGTACGCACGCCATCAGGCTCGACGCCGACGATCGGATCGGTGACCAACTCGACGGTCGACGCTTGCATCGCGTCGTAGTAGTCGGGCGACGCGATGAGGCGTTTACAGGCGGCGCGGTAGTCGGGCCGCAACCGCTCGCGCAACGCTGGGTCGCGCACGTTCGTTTCGAGATTGTCGAGGCAGGCTTGGCCGATCATCGCAGCCTCGGGCGAGTCGGCGTCGATGACGGCGTTCGAGAACTTGCCGAACAACTCGGAGAGTTTCGCGTGCGTCGCGCGGAGCAGGTCGAGATCTTGGTGGCGCTCGAGTAGTTCGGGGCCGAACGGATCGTTCGGCATCGGGAGCACCCATTGCGGGGTTCGTTGGAACACGACCAGCGCGTCGACTCGATCACGAATCGCGCTGATGATCTGCACGCCTGTCGATCCGGTGCCGACGATGCCGACTCGGGCGTTGTCAATCGTGACGGCGTGATCCCAACGCGCACTATGAAAGCAGTGGCCTTCGAAGGAGTCGAGGCCTTCGATGACAGGGACGTTCGGGTGGTGTAGCACTCCCGTCGCCGCGATCACCACGTCGACGACATCGCGGTGACCGGCCGCAGTCGTGAGCTGCCAGGCCGTTCCGTCCCACCGCAGCGACGTCACCTCGTCGTTGAATCGCGTGCGAGCGACGACGCCGTAGTCGGCCGCGACTCGTTCGAAGTACTGCTGGATTTGTGGACCCGGTGAGTACGGATGGGTCCAGTCCGGATTCGGTGCGAAGGAGTAGGAATACAGCTGCGACGGAACGTCACACGCGAGGCCGGGATAGGTGTTCTCTCGCCACGTCCCGCCGACGGTACCGCCCTTCTCGTAGACGGTGACGGCATCGTGGCCTCGTTCGCTCAGCCGGATGGCGGCCAGGATGCCCGCCATCCCCGCGCCGATCACCGCGAAACGCAGGGTGCGGTCCGGTTGCGTGGCGCGCTGCGGCTGCACGACGCGGCATCGTACGCGCGCCGTAACGTCTGGCGTCGTGCGAACCCGACTGACCTCGATTGTGCTGGCACTCGTTGTCGGACTGATGGGTTGCTCGTCCGAGGAACCAATCGCGGGACCGCCGGGAACCTCTGCGCCCAGCGCGACATCGGCATCGCTGCGAGTCGTGTCAATCAATTTGTTGCACGGCACGGCGTGCCCCGACGACTCCGACCGCTGCGATCTTCCCGGTCGGGTCGCGCTCTTCGCCGACCAACTCGCGGCCGCAGACTGCCCCGAAGTCGTGAGCGTGCAGGAGGCCAATCAACGGACCGTCGACGAACTCCGCAATGCGCTGTCGATCTGTGAGTACGAGATCGTGTGGGATGACGATCCGAGCCTCGACCGCGAAGCCGTGCTGAGCACGCTGCCCGTCGTCGGGCACCGGCGGTTCCGCCTCGCGGGTCCGTTGCGGAGCGCGTACTGGGTGCGCGTGCAGGCTGAGGTCGGACTGGTCGACTACTTCTCGACCCACCTCGCGAGCAGCAGTGACGATCGGCCGTGCGACGCGACGACGTGTCCTCCACCGTGCGCCGTCGCCGACTCGGTCAACACGTGTCAGATGCGCCAGGTCGTGGCGCACGCCGAGGAGTTCGCCGACGACAATGCCGTGGTCGTCATCGGCGGCGATCTCAACGCGACGCCGACCGAACCGACGATCGCGTCGCTGCGCGATGCTGGATACGTCGACACGCACCTCGCGGCCGGCAACGCCGAATGCGATCCCGTCACTGGCGATCAGTGCACCAGCGGTCGCGTCGACGATGCGATGGCCGACTTGATCGACCCGACGAGTCGGCAACGAGAGCGCATCGACTACCTGTTCGTCAGCGACGCGCGCGGCTGCGACGTCGTCGACGCCAGTGGGCTGTTCAACGGCGCGCCGAGCGACGGACCCCTGGCGCATCCCTCCGATCACACGGGCGTGATCGCGACGCTGGTGTGCTCGGTGAGCGCCGAGCAGCGAACCGCGGCATCGGCGGCAACGATGCCCCCACTGCCGAGCACCACGATCGCGGTCGGCGGCGGCCCGCCCGACGAACCCACCCGCCAAGCGATCTCGGACGCATTCAACACGCTGTTCGCCGGATCGGTCAGCGATCCCGAAGTGAAACTGACCGCGCTGGAAGACGCCGAACTGCTCCGCGAGTCGTTCTTTGCGATGTACGAGCGCACCAAAGCCATCGCTGAACGCATCGAAGTTCGGCTCGACGCGATCACGTTGACCGATGCGAGCCACGCCGAGGTCACCTACACACTCCTCCTCGATGGCGCAGCGGTGCTCGACCGCCTGCCCGGGAAGGCGATCCAGATCGACGGCCGTTGGCTCGTCAGCCGCCGCACCTATTGCGACGTCGCGACGCAGGGCGCGACCGAGATCCCCGACGCGTGTCGCGCGTGAGGTTCTGGCGCGGACGCGACGGTTCCGGCGCAGCGGGCCGTCGTCCGGATGCGTGGGAAGCGATCGTGGACGCGAACGTCGCGATGTGGAACACGCTCGACGACGACGAGATCCTCAACGCTGTCGAGGCAATGGATGTGCTGCTCTCCAAGCGTTGGGAGGCCGCGCAAGGCTTCGTCATCACGGACGAGCATCGGGTCACGATTGCGGCGCAGGCCTCGATCTTGGCGATCGCGCTCGAGCTGTCGGTCTTCGACGACGTGCCGTCGATCATCGTGCATCCGACCACCATGCGCTTGACGAGGCCCCGCGCCATCGGTATCGGCGGTAACGGCGGTATCGGCGGTATCCACGCCGAGACCTCGACGGTGGTCGGGGTCGCGCACGACCGTCGCGGCCCCGTGCTGCTCGCATGGGATGCATCACTGCGGGGCTGTCGACAACCCGAGCACGGTCACAACGTCGTCCTGCACGAGTTCGCCCACAAACTCGATCTTCTCGACCGGGTCATCGACGGCACCCCGATCCTCGACGCCGACCTCCACAACCGCTGGGTCCGGGTCTGCACCGCCGAGTTCGAGCGGCTCCGGTCGGGTGCTGGCTCGGTGCTCGACCGATACGGCGCGACCAACCCGGGTGAGTTTTTCGCCGTTGCCACCGAAGCGTTCTTCTGCCGTGCGACGCGGCTGCGCGATGAGCACCCCGACTTGTATGGGGTGCTCGGCGAGTTCTACGGGCAAGATCCGGCGCGTCGAGCGAGCTGAGGTCAACCTCCGGACAGCGCTTGCATGAGCGTGAGTTCGACCGATCCGGTGAGCGGTGTTGCGAGATCGCGCACCGACTCCTCACCGACGAAGATCTTCATGTGTTTGCGCAGCCGGTTTTGTTCGTCGACGACGCGAAAGCGCAATCCCCGGAACTGACGGTCGAGATCGGCCAACACCTCGGCAACCGTCGTTCCCGCAGCCGTGACCACGGCTGCCTGCGCGGTATACGAGCGCAAGGGCGTGGGGATACGAACGGTGATCCGGTTCACGACGCGTGCGCGCACTCGATCGAGTAGATCTCGGGCAGGTGGGCCGCGAGACACGACCAGGTATCGCCTTCATCGACACTCGACCAGACCTCACCGCTCGTGGTCCCGAAGTACACGCCGACCGGGTCACCGAGGTCGGTCGTCATGGCCTGGCGCTTCACCGTGAACCACGCACGCCCGGGCAGGCCCGCCGTGCACGCCTCCCATGATTGCCCGGCGTCGCGACTGCGATACACCGAAGGTCGTCCTCCTGGACTCGTCCGCGGCCACACGTCGGTGCCATCCATGGGGAACACCCACACCGTGTCGGGGTCGCGAGGGTGCAGTTCGATCGGAAATCCGATGTCACCGATGTCCGTCGGCATGTTGTCGCCGATCCGTTCCCATCGGTCGGAAGGGCGGTCGATTCGGTAGATGCCGCAGTGATTCTGTTGGTAGAGCCGATCCGGACGTTGCGGATGCAGGCGAACGCAATGGGGATCATGGCCGAACTCGGGATCGGGCACCGGCGCGAATGACGCGAGGCATCCCTGATTGAGCGGCGCCCAGTCCGCACCGTGATCGGTGCTCTCGAAGACACCGCCGGATGAGAGCCCCAGGTACAGGTGTTTCGCATCGCGCGGATCGACGTTGATCGAGTGCAACATCGAGCCATCCGGCGTGTTCTCGTCGGGCCACTCGCACCACGTCTCCCACTGCGGGTGGTCGTTCCAACCGTCGACCGGCGACCACGTGTCGCCAGCATCGTCGCTGCGAAACAGGCCTTGGGGTGAGCCGCCCAGGTACCAAACGTCGGGTTCGGTCGCCACGCTCGGGGTCAACCAGAAGGTGGCTCGCAGCGCACGTTCCAAACGCTCTCCGCTGCGAAACGCCGGAGGTCGGCGCGCCTCGGTCCAGGTCGTGCCGAGATCGTCGGACCACATCACCGTCGGACCGAGATGACCGGTACCCACCGCCGCGACGATGCGGCCCGAACGCGGGTCGCTGACAACGTGTTGCGCGATGTGGCCCAGCAGCGCTGGATCAGCGACAACACCCGGTAGATCGGGGCGAATCGTGAAGATCCCCTTACGGGTTCCGACCAGCAACATCGGGCGCGGCGTCATCGCGCAAACGTAACGCGAGAACGACTCGGCTGCCCGGCGTCCGCCCGCGTGGCCTACGGTCGCGGCCGTGCTGGACGTCCGCGAGCTCGCAACCCTCGTCGACATCGACCGATACCCGATCCACGACCTCGCTTCACCCACCACGAAAGCGGTGATCGCCGAGGCGCGTGCGTCGCTCGCCGAGCGTGGCGTCGCGGCACTGACGGGATTCCTCCGCCCCGAATCATCCGACCAGGTGGCGGCAGACGCAATGGCGGCCCAGACCAACGCCCACCTGCAGAACTCCGCCGGAACCGCGTACCTCGAACCACCCGACGAAGCCCAGCCCGACGGCCACCCACGTCGCATCGTGCAACGATCCCGGACCTGGGTGATCGCCTACGACCTCGTTGCCGAATCCAATCCCATTCGACGTCTGTTCGAATGGGACGGCATGACCGACTTTCTGGCCGCGGTGCTCCAATGCAGTCCCCTCTTCCGAATGGACGACCCGCTCGGCGCGCTCAATCTCACGATCATGGAACACGACCATGTCCAAGGTTGGCACTACGACAGCACCGACTTCGTTGTCTCGCTCGCGATCCAAAGCAGCGAGGCCGGTGGTGAGTTCGAATGCGCGCGCAACATTCGCGACGCGACGCACGAGCATTACGAGGATGTAGCCCGAGTGATGAACGGCGACGCCGACGATCTCGTTCGCGTTTACCCGATGTTGCCGGGAACATTGATGGTGTTCATGGGCCGGCACTCGTTGCATCGCGTTGCCCCCGTGGTGGGCGCAACGCCGCGCATCGTCGGTCTGCTCGGCTACGACACCATGCCGGGCACCAACAGTTCCGACGGGCTCAAACGCGCTCGGTACGGACGAACCGAATCGATCGGCGCGCAATGACCCCGACTGCTTTCGTCACCCAGATCGGTGAAGGGTTCGTCGGCGACGGTCCCGACGCCGCACACGTCAACACCGTGCTGGGCGCGTTCGGCGGACCCGTCGAAACCGCTTGGGCAACGGCACTCGCGCATCCGAGCCCAGGCCACACGCCGTTCATGGTCATCGCTCAGCCGGGCCTCGCGGTCAAGCCGCTCACCCTCTTCGTGAACAAGGCCACGATCGCCGACGACCGCCACGGCGAACTCACTTGGGGAGCCGCCCAGGCCGGCGTCGCCGCTGGCATCCTCGACGCGCTCGACGCGCGAGTCATCGATCGATCCCGGGTCGACGACCTGTTGCTCATCGTCGCCGTGTGGGTCAACCCGGCCGCGGCCGATCCCGATGCTGTGTTCGCGAACAATCGCGCCGCGATGGTCGACGCCCTGCGCGCCGGATCGCGCCGTGAACCGCGGTTGTCACAGCTCATGCGAGTCGATGTGTGGAACCCCTTCTACCGCGCACCCTGACGTCG
>SXIR01000196.1 GCA_005772765.1 Actinomycetota bacterium | reverse complement strand
GAATGAGTCCGAGATTGCCCTCTTGGATGAGGTCGAGCAACGCCATGCCCCGGCCGACATAGCGCTTGGCGATCGAGACGACCAAGCGAAGGTTCGCCTCGGTGAGTTGCCGCTTGGCCAACTCGCCGTCGCGCACGATGGCCATCTGCGCGTGGCGTTGCTCCTCGGTGACGTCCCACTGGCGCGGGTTGATTCGCACGAGCGGCAACAAACCCGCGTCGGACATCCGCGACAGCAACTCGAAATAGTGCACGAAGTTCGGGGCGTCGATGACAATGTGCGCGTCGACTCCGGCCTCGATCCGTTGGGCGAGGCGCACCTCTTGGTCGGCGGTGAGGAGCGGCACCTTGCCGATCTCTTTGAGGTACATACGCACGGGGTCGAACGAACCTTCACCAGTGTGACGCGCGCCCCGGTCGTAGAACTCGTCTTCGAAGATCCCCGAGGATCGACGCGTGCTCGGCGCCTGTCCTGGCCGATTCATGGCGCCGGTATGACGATGATCGCTGCCGCGACCGCGGCGAGCCGGCGAGTCGTCGCCCGCCCGTTGGGCGTCTTCGAGTTCGATCTCTTCGACGATCTCGTTCTGGATCGTGACACCCGCTCGTTCGATGACCGCGTAGATCTCGAGCAGCTCGCCGGTCTCGGGTTGGAGGTCGGGAAACGCCGCGAATACTTCGGCGGACGTCAGCACGCCGCCGCGCTCGCGGCCACGGGCGATGAGCACAGCGGTACCCGGACTCACCTCGATCGCAGCGGCGACGGCTGCCGGACTCGAAGGAATCGCACGTGCAGGGATCGGGGTTGGCTTTGCGTCGGCAATGTCAGCCGCGGCCGCGCCGACCTCTGGGTCGACGTTCGCGTCTGCGCTGTCGTTCGCTTCGGTCGTCATGCCCCTGCTTCGGTCTCCGCTTCGAGCCACGCTACCAACTGTTGCGCGGATGACTCCGCGCTCGTCCAGTCTCCGGCTTCGCGCGCGCTGGTCAGCGCGTCGAGCAAGAGCTTGACGTCGACGGAGCGATCATCTCCCGAACGGAGCATCGACATGAGCAATCGCTGGCTTGATGCCTCGACAACGTTCACGATCACCCGGGGCGCGAGGGCGTCGATCGACTCGGCTCCGACCGCAGGATCTTCGACCGCGATGCGGGCGAGAAGCGCCGCGACCCGTTCGCTCGAGTTCGCCAAGGCCTCATCGAACGTTTCGCTCTCGATCAAAACGTGATACGCCTCCCGGGCGATCGGATCGGCAAACAGCTGCTCGACCAGGAGGTGTCCGACCCGTTCGGGCGCATGGACGGCAAAGCGCAATGCGTCCAATTCGCGTCGATCGACCGGACGGTTCGTCGCAGGTTGCGGCTCGCGGCGATCGGGCGCGCGACGCGCGACTGCGCCCAAGGTCGGACGCGCGCCCTGGCGCATGCGTTGCACCATCTCACGCATTCGGTCCACCTCGATCTGCAGGCGATCGGCGATTCGGACCGTGTACTGATCGCGCACCAAATCACTCGGATGCTCCGAGATCAGCCGCGCCGCGTGTTCGGCGGCGATCGCTCGCCCTTCGAAACTCGACAGGTCGCCGGCACCGAGCGCGCGATCGACTCGGAACTCCAAGAACGGCGTCGCCGACTCGACGCCCTTCGTCAGGCGATCGGCGTCGGCAGGCCAGAGGTCGCCCGGGTCTCGACCATCGGGCAGGTCGGCCACACGGAACTGCACCTCGAACTTCTGCTCCCACGCATAGCAGCGTTCGGCCGCAGCCTGCCCCGCGGCGTCGGCGTCATAGCTCAACGTGATGCGCCGTGTGAGGTTCTTCAACATGACAAAGTGGTCGTCGGCCAGCGCGGTACCGCACGTCGCAACCGCGTTCGTCACTCCGGCGAGGTGGAACGCCATCACGTCGGTGTACCCCTCGCAGATCACCACCTCGTTGCGGGCAACGACGTCGGCCTTCGCCCAATGCAGTCCGTAGAGCAGCTGGCTCTTGCGGTAGATCGGTGTCTCCGAGGTGTTCTTGTACTTGGGACCGTCGTCGCCGGTGAGGGTACGAGCGCCGAAACCCACCGGTTCGCCACGGCTGTTCCAGATGGGAAACATCAGGCGTCCACGGAACGCGTCGGTGAGTTTGTTGTGTTTGTTGACGAAGCTGAGCCCCGAGTCGACGAGGTCGTCGCGGGCGAACTTCTGCTGTTGCAAGAACTTGGAGAGTTCGTCCCACGCGTCGGGCGAGTACCCGATCTGGAATCGACGGGCAGCATCGCCGTCGAACCCGCGCCCACGCAGGTACTTGCGCGCGTTCCCCGCATCGCCGGCCTCGAGGAGGCGATGATGGTAGAAGTCGATCGCCGCACCGACCGCGTCGTGCAGCCGCTGTTTGCGTTGGCGGTCCTTACTGACGTTCGCGTCGGTGTACCGCAGCGTGATGTTCACGCGTTGCGCAAGCCGTTCGACCGCGCCGACGAAATCGAGGTGCTCGACCTCACGGACGAACGTGATGGCGTCGCCGCGCGCCTGGCATCCGAAGCAGTAGTAGGCCGACATCTCGGGGTTGATGCTGAAACTCGGGCTCTTCTCGCTGTGAAACGGGCAGAGCCCGACGAACCGACGACCGACGCGTTTCAGCGCAATGTGTTCGCGCGCGAGTTCGACAAGGTCAGTGGCCTCTCGGACCCGCTGGACGTCCTCGTCGACGATGCCCACTGCACTCCCCCGCTTCCGCCGCTCACCCTACGCGGCGCGCGCTCATACGCCGCGGGGGAGCTCGTCGAGTCGCCAGCCCAAGAGTTCGACCCCGAGACCAAGGGCGTACCGATCGGTCATTCCGCTCACGTAACGCACCACGACCTCGGCGGCTTCTTTGCTGCCGGGCTCGATCGCCGCGTGCACGCCCGTTGCATCGAGCGGGAGTCGAGTCGGCGTGTCGACGTAGTAGTCGACGATGCCCCGCAGGAGCGCGATGACTCGCTCGGCCTGACGACGAGCGGCGGGCCGGAGGTAGACGCGATCGAAATTGAATGCCCGGAACGCCGCGAGCGCGTCGGCGGGCGCTCGGGTCATCGAAACGTGCCCAGTGCGATCGACACCCTCGAGCAGGCCGTGCACGAAGCCGGCGAGTTGGAGCCGCCGCTCGGTCCCGACGACATCGGCGACCTCGACCGGCAGGTCGGCGGGCGTGAGGATCCCCGCACGCACCGCGTCTTCGAAGTCGTGACACACGTAGGCGATGCGGTCGGCCCACGCCACGACCTCGCCTTCGGGGGTGCTCGGCGCCGGTCGACGCCAGGAGTGATTGCGCACACCGTCGATCGTCTCGACGCAGAGGTTCAACGGAGCGAGGGTGACGTCGGCGCCGTAGACGGCGTGGTCGTAACCGCCCTCGAGGTACGGCCCGAACGCCTCCTCGCTGGCGTGCCCTCCGGGGCCATGCCCGCAGTCGTGTGCGAGGGCGATCGCTTCGGTGAGGGCGAGATTGAGACCGATCGGGCGGGCGATGCTGACTGCGATCTGCGCGACCTCGATGCAATGGGTCATTCGGGTGCGGAGGTGATCGTCTTCGGGCGCGACGAACACCTGGCACTTGCCGGCGAGCCGACGCCAGGGCCGGGAGTGCTTGATGCGATCGAGGTCGCGTTCGAAGCACAGGCGATGCGGATCGGGTGCCTCGGCGAGGGCCCGCTCCCCTGCTCCGCGCGACCGGGTTGCGCCCGGAGCGAGTCGCTCGTGCTCGAGGTGCTCGCGCTCCTCGCGAGTCTCGATCCCCTGCCCGACAAAGGCCGGACCGTGAGCGTGCTGCACGTCACCCGTGGTCATGCCGTCAGTGTACGAACCCTCTGGGACAGCCAGATGTCCGCTCAGAAGCACAGCGTCTCCCGAGGGGCCTGGAACGCGGCGAGGACGAAGGAGAGGCCCAGCCAGGTCGCGCCGAGCAGCGTCCACGCGAAGATGAGCGTCGAGACGAGTTTGGACGACCGGCGAACCCACATGCCGATCGCGACCTTCGCGCCCATTCCGATGACGAACGCAACAACGAAACTGGCCGGAAACGTTCCACAATCGGCTTCGAGATCCAAAGACCTGAGCGCAATGTCCGCGAGGACGAGGATTTCGATCAGGCATGCGGCGCCGCCTGCAGCACACACTGCCGCACGTCGGAACCAGGACCGTCGAGCGTCCGCTGCACGTGCCGTCGCTGCCACCGTGATCGTCCTCCGAGCATCGGTCAACGCGATCGGCCCTCCGTCCAATCACGCTTGGGTTGGTTGCGGGGGCGGTGCATCCATCGCTGCGGGTCCGCGGGGGCGAAGCCATGCTTGGCGTACACGCCGTGCGCGTCGTGTGTGGCCAGACCAATGGTCGTGTGGCCGAAACGCTCCACGATGCACTCGACGATCCACACCCCGAGACCGAGACCGCGGTGGTCCGGCAGGACAAAGACGTCCATCAACCAGGTGAAGCGCAGGTCGTCGGAGATCGCCCGCGCGAACCCGACCTGCACACCGCTCGGTTCGTGGACCAGCGTGCAGCAGGTCGAGGCTGCGTTGGCCCGGCGCTGGTCGTCGGTCGTTCGTCCCGACGCCCAGTGCGCGTCAGTCGCGAGAAACCGGACGACGACGTCGAGGTCGATCGCGTCGGGATCGGTTGTCAGCCGGTATTCGCCGCGGCGCCACTCGTGCACGTCAACATTCAACACCGAGTTCGGACGGGACATCGGCGGTACAGCCGACACCGCTCGTGCCGGCGTCGCTGACCTGCCAAGCGTCGGATCCCGGATCGCCGGTGCACTCGGCCACGGCGATGAAGCCCTCGATCCCGCTGTCGGGCGGAGCCGACACCTGTCCCCGGCCCCATGTCGGGTCCTCGTCGGCGATCACCACGTCGGTGACGAGAAACTCGACTCCTGCAGTCAGCGAGTTCTCGTTCGCGTAGGTCATCAGCATGTCGGCCAAGGTCGGCTGGCCGCCACACGGGAAGTCGGCCCACTCGCCGGTCGCCGTGGTTTCGCTGGCAACGGTGGTCTCGCTGGCAACCGTGGTCGCCGCGGCGACGGTCGTCGGCTCCCCTTCGGTTGTCGTCGCATCGGCGGTGGTCGTCGATGTCGCCGGAGCGCTCGATGCCGCCTTCGGCTCATCGTCGCCACCGCAGGCCCCCAACATTGTCACGCCGAGTACGAATCCCGCGAGGACCTTGAAGTTCGTCATACCACTCAGATCGACCGCTCGGGACGAGCCTTGCACGAACCAGCGTCCAAAAATGGCCGCCAACCCTCGTGCCCGGCGGAAACCGGGGTTCCGGCTCAGGCGCTCAGCGCTCCGACGGCTGCATAGATCTCGGGCCAGTACGAAATGGGGAGGTTGTGGCCCATTTCGTCGAGGGCCAGCAGGCGAGCGCCCGGGATCGCCGCGGCCGTCGCCTCTCCACCGTCGAAGGCGATGAGCGTGTCGGCCCGGCCGTGCACCACGAGCGTCGGCAGGTCAACCGACCCGAGCCGCTCGGTCCGGTCGCCGCCGGCGATGATCGCTCGCATTTGGTGCACCGCGCCGGCGGGATGCCGACCGCGGTCGAACTCCCGGCCCGCACGAACTCGAGTCCACGCCTCGTCGAACCGCGGCCCGCAATAGACGCGGCTCGTCGCGACATAGTGATCGATGAACGCGCTGCGTTCGTCCGGTCCAACGCTCGTGAGCGCGCTGAGCGCCTCGGCTGACGGACGTCCGACCGCGGGATCGCCCGTCGTCGACATCACCGACACCAACGCCTCGACACGGGTGGGATGCTCGATCGCGATCGTCTGCACGATCATGCCGCCCATCGAGTTGCCGAACACATGGGCGCGTTCGACCTCTGCCGCGTCGAGCACCGCGAGACAATCGGCGGCCATCGCCGACAACGAATACAGCGCGGTATCGGACGTTTGCGACTTCGTCGACAAGCCGACCTCACGGTTGTCCATCGTGATCACGCGGTAGCCGCGCTCGACCCATCCGTCGACGAAGCCGTCCTGCCAACTCACGAGTTGGGCGGTGAAACCTCCGACGAGCAACAGCGGACGACCGTCACGCGGACCGGCGATTTCGTAGTACAGCTCGTAGTCACCGTT
>SXIR01000195.1 GCA_005772765.1 Actinomycetota bacterium | reverse complement strand
CGGTGACGGGTGCTGGCGTGATGCCGTTCCTCGCACTGTCGGCCTTCGTTGTCGTTGGCGGTGCAGGCTTGTTCTTGACCACGCGCACTCGCCGTGCGGCAGTTCGCCGCTGACGAACATCGAGCTGACGCTGCGTGGCGGTCCTGAGGGGAGTCGCCACGCAGCGTGAGTGTCCTCACGTTTCGCCACACTGCGCCCCATGGACCTCAGCTCGATCGTTCTGCTCCTCGTTGGCGTCGCGCTGGCCGCCACCGCGCTCGGGGCACACCTCTCCCGCCGAGCACGGCCGGTCACGCCGATCGAGCCCGCCGCGGCCACCAACGTCGCCGCCATCGATCCCACGTTGGTCCACGACACCGTCCGGCTCGCGGTCGACGACGCGTTACGCCACGTGCACCAGGCGTTGACCGCCGAACGGACCCGGAACGACGAACACCTCGATCACAAGAAAGAACTGATCGATCATTCGCTCGAGTCGATGCGGACCCAGCTCGGAGCGCTCACCGACGCGATCGGCTCGATCGAACGTGATCGCCAGCGCTCGCACGGCGAACTCACCGAACAGCTCCGCCAGCAATCTGCAGGTGTCGCCGCGCTCACCGCCACGACCGGCCAGCTCCGCGAAGCCCTTGCCAACGTCAAAGCACGCGGCCAGTGGGGCGAGCGCATGGCCGACGATGTCTTGCGCCTCGCCGGCCTCGTCGAAGGCATCAACTACCGCAAGCAAAAGGCGATCACCAACAACGAGGGCGGGTCGGGAATCCCGGACTACACGTTCTTCATGCCGAACCGGCGGCTGCTGCACATGGACGTGAAGTTCCCGATCGACAACTACTTGAAGTTCTTGGGGACCGAACGCCAGCTCGAACAACGCGCGCACCGCGACCAGTTCTTGAAAGACGTGCGCGCTCGCGTGCGCGAACTCGTCGGCCGCGGGTACCTCGATGGCGACGACACCGTCGATTGCCTACTGTTGTTGATACCGAACGAGGCGGTCTACGCGTTCGTCCACGAGCACGATCCTGCGATCATCGAAATGGCATTACGCGATCGCATCGTCATCTGTTCTCCACTCACGCTGTACGCGGTGTTGGCAGTTGTGCGTCAAGCCGTCGAGAACTTTGCGCTCGAACAACGCGCGACCGAGATTCTTGGGTTACTCGGCCAGTTCGAGCAACAATGGTCGAAGTACGCCGAACAGCTCGACAAGGTGCAGCGTGCGTTCAACAGCGTGCACAAGGGCTACGACGAGCTGATGACCACCCGAACGCGTGCGCTCCAGCGTCCGCTCGACAAGATCGCGGCGCTGCGCGGCGGCACGAGCCTTGCGCTCGTCGACGACGTCGCAACCGGCACCGATCCTCGTCCGCTGCCCTTGGGCCCAATCGTCGACCTCGCGCGCGAAGCCTGATCGACCGCGCTGGCTCGCGACATCGTCCGGTCGCATCGGAGTACCGTCGGCGACGTGCCCACGCCCGACGTGCCCACGCTCACATGATGGACACCGAACTCGTCGACCGAGCCCAGCGACTCGCCGATGATGTGCTCTTCCCGCGTGCGCTCGCGACCGACCGGGCCGATCGCCTCGCCGCCGAGGTGCTCGATGCGCTCGCCGATGGCGGCTTCTACGGGCTGCTTGCACCGCGCGAACTCGGTGGGCTCGCGGCCGACCCGGAGACCGCGTTCGCCGTGATCGAGCGGTTGGCCTCGGGTTGCCTCGCCACCACCTTCACCTGGCTGCAGCACCTGGGTGCTTCCGTCGCGGTTGCGGCGAGCCGCGCGCCCGTGCACGACGAGTTCGCGTCGGCGTTGGCGAGCGGTCGCTGTCGCGCTGGCGTGGCGTTCGGCCACCTCCGGCGGCCGGATCCACCCCAGCTGACCGCGACCCAATGCGACGACGGGTGGCGGCTGCACGGTTCGGCTCCGTGGGTGAGCGGCTGGGGTCTCGTCGACGTCGTACACGTCGGGGCCCGGACCGGCTCCGACGTCGTGTGGCTCCTCATCGACGCCTCCGAGTCCCCCACCTTGCAGGTCGAGCGGCTCCGACTCAGCGCCATCGACGCGTCGGCGACCGTCCGCGCCGATTTCGCCGATCACGTCGTCGCGTCGGACCGCGTCGTCGCTCGCGAAGCCCTCGCCGACTGGCAGACTCGGGACGCGATCGGGCTGCGACCGAACGGCTCGCTCGCGTTGGGCGTGGCGCAGCGCGCCGCCCGGCTGCTCGACGATCATGCAGCGCTGAGGGCCATTGCCGACGCCCGCACCCGGCTCGACCAGGCGAGCCCCGCGCTCCTTCCCGAGGCTCGAGCGAGCGCCTCGCTCCTTGCACTGCAGTTGGCGACCACGCTCACCGTCAACGGCGGCGGCCGATCGGTCCTCGTCGATTCGCACGCGCAGCGGCTGCTGCGGGAAGCCGCATTCTTGTTGGTGCAGGGACAAACCGCTGCAATCCGCGGCGCGCAACTCGCGCAGCTGCGCGCCAACCGAGACTCGCACGAACCCGTCACCGACGGCTAGACCAACCACCATGACCGCACCGATCGCAGTGCAGCTCTACACGTTGCGCGACCACATCGACACTGACCCATCACCGATGTTCGACCGACTCGCCCAAGCGGGCCTGGTCGGCGTCGAATCTGCCGGGATGTACGGCCGGACCGCCGAGCAATACGGCGCGGCGTTGCGTGCGGCAGGCTTGGAGCTGTGTTCGGCCCACATCGGAATCGATCCGCGATCCGACCGTTGGCGTGACGATTTCGCCGCCGAGCTCGACGCGCACCGCACCGCAGGCGCGACCCGCGCCGTGGTGCCGATGTTGTTCCCGAACCAGTTCAGCGACCTCGATCGTGTGGCTCGTTCGGCCGAACTCCTCAACGCCGCGAACGACATCGCTCGATCGCGTGACATGAGCCTCGGGTACCACAACCACTTTTGGGAGTTCGTCGAACTCGACGGGCGCCACGCGCTCAACCATCTGTTCGATCGGTGCGATCCCAGTTTGTTCGCGGAGATCGACATCTACTGGGCGACGGTCGGCGGCGTCGATGCGGCCACGTTGGTTGCCGACCTCGGTGATCGAGTCCGGCTGCTGCACATCAAAGACGGCCCGGCCGATTCGCACGAGTCCGCCATGGTGGCCGTCGGACAAGGTGCCGTCCCCATCGCCGACATCGTGCACGCCGCGCCAGCGGCCGAATGGCACATCATCGAGCTCGATCGGTGCGAGACCGACATGGTCGACGCCGTCATCGCCAGCCACGACTTCCTCGCAACGTCGGGGTTGTCGACCAGCGCCCGATGACCACATCGATCGCGCTCATCGGCTGTGGGGTCATCGCGCCTGCGTACGCGAACACGCTCGCCGAGATCGGCTCGGTCGAGTTGGTCGCCGTCGCCGACGCGCTCACCGATCGGGCCGCGGCGCTCGCCGAACAATGCGGCATCGCCCGTCACGGCCACCCCGATGAGATCCTCGCCGATCCCGACATCGTCGCGGTCATCAACCTGACGCCACCGCTCGCGCACGTCGCAGTCAGCCGCGCCGCGCTCGACGCAGGAAAGCACGTCTTCAGCGAGAAGCCCCTCGGCGTCGACCTCCACGAGGGACGTTCGCTCGTCGATCACGCGGCGGGCGCGGGTCTGCGATTGGGTTGCGCGCCCGACACATTCCTCGGCCAGGGATTGCAAACCTGCCGGGCGATCATCGAGTCGGGCCGGATCGGCGAACCCGTCGCGGCGAACGGCTTCATGCTCGGCAGCGGCCCCGAGGCGTGGCATCCGGCTCCCGACATCTTCTACCGTCACGGGGCCGGCCCGATGCTCGACATGGGCCCCTACTACCTCACCGCGTTGGTGCAGTTGCTCGGCCCCGCCCGATCGATCACGGGCGCGGCCCGCATCACCCATGCCACCCGCACGATCGGCAGCAAACCGCGCCGCGGCGAACAGATCCCGGTCGAAGTGCCAACACACGTGAGCAGCGTGATCGAGTTCGCAAGCGGCGCGATCGGCACGCTCGTCACCAGCTTCGACGTGCAAGCCTCTCGTTATCGCAATCTCGAGATCTACGGCACCGAGGCAACACTGTCGGTGCCCGACCCCAACACATTCGGGGGACCGGTTCGAATCCGAGGGCTGCGCGATTCGGAATGGGAAGAGGTCCCGTTGCGCACCACGACGCTGCCCCAACAGCGCGGTATCGGCGCGAGCGACATGCTGTGGGCGTTGCACTCTGGCCGAACCCATCGAGCCAACGCCGACCTCGCGCTGCACGTCCTCGAGTTGATGACCGGTGCCGTGCAGGCGTCCGACGTCGGGCGCCGCGTCGATCTCACGACCACGTGCGCGCCCAGCACCCTCCTCCCCGAAGATCTCGCACCCGGCGAGTTCGACGACTGACCACCGAAGGAGCACCGATGCCCGACTTGCGATACGGAATCGTCGGCGGTGGATTCATCAGCGAGTTCCAGCTGCGCGCGTTGGCATCGGTGCGCGGTATCGAGGTCGCCGCGCTGACCTCACGCTCCCGGCCGGAACGGCTCGCCGCCCACGCGCGCGCCGCAGGGCTCGGCGATGCCGTCATCTACGACTCGGTCGAAGCAATGGCCCACCACGTCGACGTCGTGTGTCTGTTCGGACCGAACTTCGCCCGCATCGATCACATGGAGCAGCTCGCCGCCGCCGTGCACGGCGGCGCCGAGCTACGCGGTGTCATCTGCGAAAAGCCGCTCGCGCGCAACCTGCCCGAAGCCCGGCGGGTCCTCGAACTCGCACGTGAGGTCGGCGCGCCGACGGCGTACTTCGAGAACCAGATCCACATGAAGATGCTGCAGAACGCCAAGGCCCAGTTGGCGGGCGTCATCGCAGCCATGGGCCCGCTCACGTTGGCGCGATCGGGTGAGGAACATGCCGGCCCGCACAACGCGTGGTTCTGGGACCCAACCCAGCAGGGTGGTGGCGTCCTGTCCGACATGGGATGTCATTGCTTGGCGGTCGGTTGGTATCTGCTCACGCCGCCGGACAAGCCGCCGCGGTTTCTCGAACCGGTGTCGGTCTCGGCCGACGTCGCGCTCCTCAAGTGGGGCCAGCCGCGCTATCGCGACGAGCTGCTCGAAAGGCACGGCGTCGATTACGCCGCAACACCGGCCGAGGACTTCGCGACCGGCATGGTCACCTACCGCAACCCCGACACCGACCAGCGGGTCAAAGCACAGTTCACCGTTTCGTGGATGTACGACAAACAAGGATTGCGGTTGTTGGTCGACGGGCTGGGTCCGGGGTATGCCCTCGAGGCGAACACGCTGCGATCACCGCTCGAAGTCTTCGTCGGCGACGCCGCCGCGGCATCGGTGGCCAACGCCGAACTCGCACTCGAAAAGGCGACCGCGTCACAGGGTTTGCTCGCTGTGCAACCAAACGAACCCGATCTCTACGGTTACACCGACGAGAACGTCGACGCGCGCGACGCGTTCGTTGCCGGACGCAGCGCGTTGTTGGACTTCGAGTACGGCTACGAGATCGTGCGGTTGACGATGGCGGCGTACTTGTCCGCTGAGCGCGGCGCCGTCGTCGATCTGACCGATCCGGCGACCTTGGCGGCACTCGACGAGTACGTGCCGCTGATTCAACAGGGCCGCGGCGCCGAGACCCTCTGAGTCCACGCCGAGTCGAGTCGAACGAACCGCGCAATGTCCGACGAACGCATTTCCCTCCCCGCGTGGGGTCCGCGCGCGGTCGAAGAGTGGATGAAACGCACCGAGGACTGGTCGCATGCGCTGTCGACGGCGGCAGGGCTGCCGTTGCATCGACGCGTCTTGTTGCAGATGGTGGAGGCGTTCGCCGGGCAGTACCTCGAGGCGACACTCGACGTGAAGACCGAGTCCAGCACGGTGCGATTCACGCTCGACGAGATCGTGATCGAACCGACCGGCACACCACCGTCGGCCCTGTCGACCGCGTTCGACGCACCGTTGGTGGACTTGGCGCGTGACCTGTGGTCGATCGTGCCAGGGGCCAAGCGGGTCAACCGAGCCGTCGACCGCCAGGTCCGCGACCTCACCGAGCGGGTCGAGCGACTCCGCGATCCTGGAAGAGTGCGGCTCGATGTGCACGACGTCGAACTGGAGGCGGGTGCGCTCGACCGAGTTCGGTGCGAGATCCGCGACCTGCGCCTCGAGCCCGGACGCACTGCGATGCTGGTCAGCGGACCAATCGATCTCGCCGTGCAGGTCGCGCCCGCGACGGTGGCGCGCTGGGTCGAGCGGTCGCAGCCCGGCACTCGGGTCGTTGCGGTCGGTGACCGCATGGAGATCACTCCG
Organism: Actinomycetota bacterium; assembly: GCA_005772765.1. GTDB lineage: Bacteria > Actinomycetota > Acidimicrobiia > IMCC26256 > PALSA-610 > SXJQ01. Next base: position 2,769 of record SXIR01000195.1, on the reverse strand, counting down.
GCCGATCGACGCTGGACGTTCGTCGTCGAACCAACCGTCGTCGGCGCGGAGTTACGTGCCCGGGTGGTGCGAGTGCGACGCGGTCGCGTCGACCTCGGCCTTCCCCAACGCTTCGTGCGGACCTACTCGATACCGATCCCGGCGCCCGCGCCGCTCGTGGTCGAAGGCGCGGCGCTCGATGATGATCACCTGACGGTCGCCTACCGCCATCCCGGGATCCGTCAACCCGTCTCACCCGATCGCGTTCGCGAACTCGTCGCGCAGGGCTCGCGGCGCTTCACGCTTGCCGACCTCGCCCGACGCTGAGACTCGCCGGAGTCGAGCTAGTACGGCCCGTCGCAACACGAATCACGCCAGCCGCAGGTGCGACACCGATAGTGCGCGTGCTCGGGTTGCATGACGGCGCCACACTGGAGACACATCGTCGAGATGTCGCACTCGCGGGTGGTCGCGCCGGTCGTTGTCGGTTCCGCCATGTCGGCGAAGGTAGCGAACCGCGGCCGTGCGGCCGCGGATCACAGGACGCGGTCGGATCCCACTGCTGTGCCCTGCAACGCATCGCGCGCGACGACCAAGCGCGCGAGGACCCGCTCGCGGTCGGAGCCGCGTTGGGTCAGGATCACGGGGTCTCGAGCGGCCGGGCGAGATGTGCCGACCAGCGTGCCGCTCGGGCCGCGGACATCGAACGCATGTGCATCGTCGGGGTCGCCGACGAACTCGATCCAGTACCTGCCGGTATGGAGCAGCCGGTGGTGGAACGTGCAGAACAGCGCCCCGTTGTCGAGGTCGGTCGATCCGCCATCGCGCTCCCACCACTCGAGGTGATGGCCCTGGCACCGAGCCGGGGGCTGATCGCATCCAGGCCAGCGACAGCCCAGGTCGCGAGCAGCCATGGCCCGTAGTTGCCCGGGCGTGAACGTGCGGCTGGAACGTCCGAGCGCGAGCGGGACCGCGCCATCGACGAGGACGCGTTGCACAATGGCGTCACAGGCCCAACGCTGCGCGGTCGCGGCGTCGATGATCGTGCCGCGCTCGGTCGCGCACAATCCGACACCCTCGCCGCTCATCGTGGCTGCGTCGACATGCAGCAGGATGTGCGGCTTGTTCGTACCGGGCTCGCGATGGGCGAGGAAATGCTCACAGATCGCGCCCAGGGCGTCGGCGCGCAACTGCGGGAGGCTGCGCGGGTCATCGTTGACTCGGGCCTGATCGATCGCGATGTCGAGCGCGGTTTGCACCACCTCACCGGTTGTCGAGTCCAGCACCCCATCGATCGCGACCATCTGGTCGATCGTCTGCGAGGCATGCAGCCCACGCTTGTCGAACCGCTGCTCGGCCAGGCTCGCGAGATCGTGCGGTTGACGGTCGGCATCGAGCGCTTCTCGCCAGCGAACACACACGCCGGCGAGCACCTCGGGCGGCGCCGTCGCCGCGACCCGCAGCGCCACCTCCTCGAACACCGCGAACTCGGCGTCGGCCTTCGCCGCGTGTCGGCACCGCGCCAACACCTCGACATGGCGAGTTGCAATCGCTCCGCGCTCCCACGCCGTGCGAGTCGACTCGCACTCGGCCATCTCGCGCGCGACCCGAACTCGGCCATGACCTTCGATCGACGCAACCCGACAGCGCTCGCCCAGCCACGCCGCGGCCGAGCGATGTCCCGACAAGGTGTATTCCAACGTTCGGTCGAAGGCCGCAACCCGACGCGAGACCTGCGCATCCACGCGCGCTCGCAACCGTTCGAGCTCGATCAACTCGGCCCCGACCCGACCCGACACCTCGGCGTTGGCAAGCTCGTCGATCGCCGATGCCAGCCGCTCGAACCCCGGCCGCTCGCACCCCGGCCGCTCGCACCCCAGTCGCTCGCACCCCGGCCGCTCGCACCCCGGCCGCTCGAACGTGTCGCGTTCCGTCGCCATACCGAGATAGTAGCGAACACTTGTTCGTATTGCAAGCACACGCGCCATGACACCAGGAACTTTCCCCGCGTCAGATCGGACTCCACCGGGTGAACGAGGCGACCGAACGGCCCGACGCCCGGGCGGTGCGAGCAAGCGTCTGAATCGTGGTGCGGCCGGTCACCCGGCGACCGCCCGTGACTGCCGCGACCCGAGCCATGTCGACCCGGACCAGTCCGCCGTTCGTCGGCATCAGTCGCTCGGCGTCGCAATGCCGGCCCGAGATGAACTCCTCCGGTTCGGTATCCAGCCAGGCGATCAACGCAAGGACCCCGTCCGCTTCGGCGTCGTCGGCCGTCTCGAACCGCCGGATCGTCGTCGCAGAGACGCGGGTCTGCTTCGAGAGCGCCGACCAGGTCTGACCCGACTCGACGCGGCGACTCTCGATGCGTCGAAACAGCGCCCCGAGGTCGAACGGACTGTCCTCCATGCGTTCGGACACTATCGACGTCCGCCAAGTGCGGCGCTGGCCGCCAACCCGCGCCGATCGTCATTCGCTGCTCGGTCCGGTGAAGTTCGGTGCGCGCTTCTCACGGTGGCTGGCGATGCCCTCGGCTGCGTCGGTCCCCGTGAAGCCCAGGAACTCGTAGGCGAGCGACGCGTCGAACGCGGGGCTTTGCGCGCGATACCAATGGTTCAGCGTGTGTTTGGTCCAGCGAATCGCGCTGGCACTCCCGTGCGCGAGCCGCGTCGCGAGCTCGAGCGCGGTGGATTGCACGGCGTCGTCGTCCACACACAACGACACCAACCCGATGCGCTCGGCTTCTTCGCCGGTGAGTGGGTCGCAGAGCAGGAGGTAGTACTTCGCCTT
>SXIR01000194.1 GCA_005772765.1 Actinomycetota bacterium | reverse complement strand
GGTTCAACGCGTTGTGTGAACGGCTCGGGATTCCGCAGCCGCCTGGAGGAACGGCGGCGACGCCTGACGCTGCCGTCGACATCGCGGGCCGGGTCGGATACCCAGTGCTTGTCCGCCCGAGCTACGTGCTCGGTGGTCGCGCGATGGAGATCGTGTACGAGGACTCCGATCTTCGCCGCGCGATGCACGAACTCGGCGTCGGCGGGTCACTCGGTCGTGAAGGCGGACTCTCCGCGGAACGACCGGCGCTCATCGACCGGTTTCTCGAAGACGCGATCGAGGTCGACGTCGACGCGCTTCGGGATCCGGCCGGAGAGATCTTCATCGGCGGAGTCATGGAACACATCGAAGAGGCCGGCGTGCACAGCGGCGACAGCGCGTGCGCGATTCCTCCGCCGACCCTCGACGCCGCGGTGTTGGCGGTGCTCGAACGACACACGTTCGCATTGGCCGCAGAACTCGGAGTGGTCGGCTTGTTGAACGTGCAGTACGCGGTGAAAGACGACCAGGTGTTCATCCTCGAAGCGAACCCGCGGGCGAGCCGCACGGTTCCATTCGTCAGCAAGGCCACTGGCGTCCCGCTCGCGAAGGTCGCGGCGCGGGTGATGGCCGGAGCAACCTTCGTCGAGTTGCGAGCTGAAGGCCTGCTCGTACCGCCGGCCGATGGCGGACACGTCGCGGTGAAAGAAGCCGTGCTGCCCTTCAATCGGTTCCCCACCGTCGACACGGTGCTCGGGCCCGAAATGCGCAGCACCGGCGAGGTCATGGGGATCGACCGGAACTTCGGCCTTGCCTTCGCCAAGAGCCAAGCCGGTGCCGCCAACGCGCTGCCGGATGCCGGCACGGTGTTCTTGTCGCTGGCCGATCGAGACAAGCCCGCCGGATTGCGTGCCGCTCGACGTTTCCACGAACTTGGTTTCGCCATCGCGGCGACGTCGGGGACCGCGGACTACCTCGAACGTGAAGGCGTCGTTGTCGACACTGTCGTCGCAAAGGTCGGCGAAGCGATCGGCGTGGATGCGGTCGACTTGATCGCCGGTGGCAAGGTGCAGTTGGTCGTGAACACGCCGCGCGGACGCGGCCCGCGGGCAGACGGCATGCACATCCGGCGCGCTGCGCTCCAACACGGCGTCGCGAACGTCACGACGGTCTCGGCGGCGCTCGCTGCCGCGAACGGCATTGCCGAGTTCGCCCGCCACGACCCCGAGGTCCGTTCGCTGCAGGAGTACCACCGCGACGGACAGATGCGGCTCCAGGTGTGAGACGAGCAGGGCGCCACGCGCACGACGTCGACACCTCGGTGCGACTCGGTCCGATCGAGTTGCCGAATGCAATTGTTGCCGCGTCGGGAACGTTCGGCCACGGTGCCGAGTTCGCCCGTCTGTGCGCGCCGAGCCAGTTGGGTGCGGTGACGGTCAAGTCGCTCGCGCCGTTCGCCTGGAGCGGCAACGCGCCCCTGCGCACCACCGAAGCCCCCGGCGGTGGCATGCTGAACTCGGTTGGTCTCGCCGGCCCGGGCATCGACGCCTGGATTCGTGACGACTGGCCTGCGTTGCGAGCGACCGAAGCCCGCGTCATCGTGTCGCTGTGGGGTCGGACCGTCTCCGACTATGCCGACGGCGCTGCGCTGCTCGCCGAGGTGCGCGACGAACTCGTTGCCGTCGAAGTGAACCTGTCGTGCCCGAACCTCGGAAGCGCCCATATGTTTGCGGTCGACCCGGATGCCACCACGGCGGTTGTCGAGGCGGTCGTTGCCGCGACGGACCTGCCAGTCTTCGCGAAACTGACGGCTGCGATCACCGACATCGTGCCCGTTGCCACCGCGGCGATCGCTGCCGGCGCGACGGGTCTGACGTTGGTCAACACACTGCTCGGTCTTGCGGTCGATGCCGATGAGCGTCGTCCGGTGCTCGGTGCCGGTGGCGGCGGCTTGAGCGGTCCGCCGATCAAGCCGGTCGCGCTGCGCGCGGTGCACACGGTTGCGACTGCGCTACCGGGCGTGCCAATCATCGGCACCGGCGGGGTGAGCACGGGCGTCGACGCGGCGGAGATGTTGGTGGCGGGTGCGCACGCTGTCGGTGTCGGTACGGCAACCTTCGCCGAACCGCGCGCGACCTTGCGGATCCGTGACGAGTTGACGGCGTGGTGTTCGCGGCGCAAGGTGACCCCGCGATCGTTGACGGCGACGCTGAAGTATCCCTGAACCGTGGAGGTGTTGTGAACGCGACGGTGCCCGATGTGCGTGACCGACTCGCAATCGTGCTCGACTTCGACGACCTCGACACCGCGGTGGCGATCGCGCGCCGCGTCGAACCCTGGTTTGGTGTGGCCAAGGTCGGGCTCGAACTCTGGAGTGCGGCCGGCGAAACCGCGGTGTTGCGCTTGCACGATCTCGGATTCCGAGTGTTTCTCGATGTGAAACTGCACGACATTCCGAACACCGTGCGTGGCGCGGCGAGGGTGCTGTCCCGTCTCGGGCTCGGTTATCTGAACGCACACGCGGCGGGCGGCGCTGCGATGTTGCAAGGTTTCGTCGAGGGCGCCCAGCAAGGGGCAGCAGAAGCCGGAGTCGAGCCGCCGTGCCTGCTCGGAGTGACCGTGCTCACGAGCGATCCCGACACCTCCGCGTTCGATGATCGTCTCGCGGTCGCGGTTGCCTCGGGATGTCACGGCGTCGTGTGCAGTGGCTACGAGGTTGGTGCAGTGAAGGCTGCGGGCGAGGGGTTGGTCACGATGGTGCCCGGCGTGCGCCTGGCCGGCAGCAGCGCCGACGATCAAGCTCGGGTGATGACCCCCGCCGACGCAATCGGCGCCGGAGCCGACGTGCTGGTGATCGGACGCACGGTGACCCATGCCGAAGACCTCGAGCGCGCGGCGGCCCGGGTGGCCGACGAGGTCGCGGCCAGCCTGACCCGAACCGACCTGGCGAACCTGGCTGCGGTTCGGGAGGGCCGGGCAGCGCCAGTGCGGGTGAGGCCAGTGCGGGTCAGGCCAGTGCGGGTCAGGCCAGTGCGGGTCAGGCCAGTGCGGGTCAGGCCAGGCTGGTCGGCCGGGTGCTGTAGCGCGGCGGTCGGCCACGGTTGGTTGCAGCGCGAACGCGAAGTGCGCGAGGCTGCGACCTCTGATCGTGAGTTCGAAAGGCCACCCGACCATGCCTCGATTTCGTCGTGCCCTGGTGTTCCTCCTTGCACTGGGGCTCCCCGCAGGACTCGTCGCGGCCCAACCCGCGGTCGGTGTGACCTCGGGCGTCTCGGGACCGGTCACCGGTGGGGCGTTCAACCTGCCGCAGTCGAACTGGGCGGGTCTTGCGGCGTACGGCTACGTCGAGACGGAGTACTTCGTCGACGGCGTCGCAACTGCCTACGCACCGGCGGGTGAGTGGCTGCCCGACGGCATCTGGCCGGCAGCTGAGTCGACCACAGCGGAGTTCCGGACCCGGGTGCTCGTTCGCCGACCGACCGACCCGGCCAAGTTCAACGGCACCGTCGTTGTCGAGTGGAACAACGTCACGGCAGGGTTCGACACCTCGCCGACGTGGACTGCATCGCTCGACGAGATCTTGCGCGGTGGCTACGCGTTCGTTGGGGTCAGCGCGCAAGCCGTCGGCGTCAACCAGATGATCAACGGCGACCCGGGTCGGTACTCGTCGTTGCATCACCCGGGTGATGAATACAGCTACGACATCTTCAACCAGGTCGGCCAGCATCTGCGCGGCGCGGCACGTCGGGTGCTCATCCCCGGCATGACGCCGGAGAAAGTCATTGCGATGGGGGAGTCGCAAAGCGCGTCTCGGTTGGTCACCTACATCAACGCCGTGCACCCCTTGGCCCGTGTGTACAACGGCTTCCTTGTCTACTCGCGAGGTTCGGGCGCTGCGACGCTGGCTCCGGGTGTGGTCACGCCGACGCGTCCGATTATTCGAACCGACACGCCTGGCCGCATCATCAATGTGCAGGCCGAGGGTGACATCGCGGTGCTGCGCTCGCACTACGTACGCCAGGACGACAACGGGCGCTACCGGTTGTGGGAAATCGCGGGTGGCGCCCACACCGACGAACACACCCTCTCGCCCAAGAACCCGCCGACACCGTCGGTCGCAGGGAGTCCGTGCGTCGATCGTTTGAACTCGGCGCGCTCGCACATGGTTGTGGCGGCAGCGGTGCGCGGTCTGCACGAGTGGACTCGCAAGATCTCGACGCCGAAGAAGGCGCCGCGCATGACGCTCGGTCCCGACATCGATGCGGCCGACCCGATTGCGCGCGACGCCGATGGCAACGGACTCGGCGGAATCCGATTGCCGCAAATGGAAGTACCGATCGCTCGAATCGACGGACTCGTGAATCCCGCGGCCCCCGGCGCTCCGCCGCTGTTCCAGAACTTCTGTCGCCTGTTCGGACGCACGATTCCGTTCAGCGAGGCCGACCTCGACGCTCGATACCCGACCCGAATCGGTTACGTCGTCGCCTTCCATGACGCGGCAGTTGCCGTCGGCGCCAACCGCTGGGTGTTGCCCGAAGACGTTGCGATTCTCGTGTGGGAAGCACTGACGACGCCGATCGGCGCCGACGCCTGATCGGTTCGCGGCTTCCAACTGCACCGCGGCGCCGGGCGAGTCTTCGCTCGGTGCCGTGACGCGTTCGGCTACCGCACGTCGACCCGAAACGCAACCCCGTCCCGGGCCGAGCGGGCTGCGGAGCGCCCACTAGGGTGGGCGACCGTTCGCGGCACACTGGTTTCGTCGCCGCCCAGCCCATTCGCAGTCGTTCACCGCAAAGGAAGTGGTTGTCGATGCCCACGCCGCCGCCGCAGACCCCCGAGTCCCGTGCCGCTGCTCTCGAAAAAGCTGCCGCAGCACGGCGGATTCGCGCCGAGGCCAAAGAGAAGCTCAAGATGGGCTCGCTCAATCTGGCTGAGTTGTTCGCCGAGGCCGACCAGGCCACGAGCGACGGCGACATGCTGGCCAAGCTCAAGGTCGTGAACGTGCTCGAGTCCCTTCCTGGCGTCGGCAAGGTCCGGGCGCGCAAGATCATGGAAGAACTCGAGATCTCCGAGACCCGCCGTATCCGTGGTCTTGGCGGGAACCAGCGCAAGGCGCTGCTCGAGCGGTTTCCGGACTGATCGTCGATCGTCCGCAACCGGGCTGGGTCCGTCGCCGTCCATGACCTCGCCGCCGCCGGGCAACACGGGGTGCATCCTCGTGGTCTCAGGGGTCGGCGGCGCCGGCAAGGGCACGCTGATCGATCGGCTCCGCGCCGAACGACCCGAGTTGTGGTGGTCGGTCTCATGGGCGACCCGCGAGCCGCGCCCGGGCGAGATCGACGGTGTGCACTATCACTTCGTGAGCCGTGAGGATTTCGAAGTCGAAATCGCACGCGACGGGTTTCTCGAGTGGTTCGAGCCCTACGGGCACCTGAAGGGCACGCCGAAAGCGCCGATCGCCGAGCAGATCGCGTCGGGTCGCGATGTGCTGCTCGAACTCGACGTGCAAGGCGCCGAGGCCGTGCAACGCGAGTTCGGTGACGCCGCCAGAGTCGTGTTCGTCGTCGCGCCGTCGCAGGCCGAGCAGGCCGATCGACTCCGCCAACGGGGAGACACCGATCCCGCCGAGGTGGAAGCCCGACTGGTGCAAGCGGCCGCCGAGTACGAACGTGCGCAGGCGGCGGGATTCACAATTCTCGTGAACGACGACATCGACCGAGCATTTGCCCAGGTGGTTGCTATCCTGGACGCTCACCCCGCGGGCTGAGTCGCCTGAGCGATGCTCCTCGCGCTTCGATTGCACCGCACCCCCCTGACAGGAGTCGTGAACCCCATGGCCGAACGCCGCGCGTCGTTG
>SXIR01000027.1 GCA_005772765.1 Actinomycetota bacterium | reverse complement strand
GTCGACGTGTGGCTGTCACCGCAGACGATGGTCATGCCTGGTTGCGTCAGTCCTTGCTCGGGCCCGATGACGTGCACGATGCCCTGGAGCGGGTTGCCCATTGCGTAGAGGCGAATGCCGAACTCGGCGCAGTTTTGCGACAACACATCGAGTTGCTGGCGGCTGATCGGGTCTTGCACGCCGAGTTCGAGACCGGCCGTCGGCACGTTGTGGTCGGCCGTGGCGAGCGTCAGATCGGGACGGCGAACCCGACGACCGGTGAGCCGGAGCCCGTCGAACGCTTGAGGCGAGGTGACCTCGTGCCCGAGGTGAAGATCGATGTAGAGCAGTTCGGGTTCGCCGGGGGCGGAGCGGACGATGTGGCGATCCCAGATCTTCTGCGACAGCGTGGCGGCCATGCGCACCTCGGAGGGTCAACGTCTCAGTATGTGAGACAAGCGTACTAAGGTATGGACATGGTACTTCCCGGCGACGTCGTGCCCAACTCGATGATGATCTCCGGGCCGGACTCCGGGGTGCAGGTGCTCGATCGGTCGATCGCGGTCGTCGCCGCCGTGGTCGAACGAGGGGCGTTGACGTTGGCGCAACTGGTCGCCATCACGGGCTTGGCCCGGCCGACGACGCATCGGCTGGCAGTTGCGCTCGAGGTCCAAGGTTTACTCCGCCGTGACGACGATGGTCGGTTCCGCCCAGGCGGTCGGCTCGTCGGTTGGGGTGCGGCCGCGACGCGCGCGTGGCCGATCGCCGAACTTGCCCAACCCGTGCTCGACCGATTGCGCGACGACAGTGGCGAGAGCGCCCAGCTCTTCGTCCGCGACGGCGACCGCCGCCGCTGCATCGCGAGTGCAGACCGTACGAGCGGGCTGCGCGACACGGTGCCGTTGGGAATTGCGCTCCCCCTCGAGAAGGGATCGGGGGGCACCGTGCTGCTGGCGTTCGCCGGGGCGGCCGGCGCTCGGTTCGATCGCGTCCGCGCCGCGGGCTGGGCGGACAGCCGAGCCGAACGAGAGTCCGGTGTCGGCAGCGTCAGCGCCCCGGTGTTCGCCCCGAGCGGCGCCGTCGCAGCGGCGATCTCGGTGTCGGGTCCGCTCGACCGATTGGGTCGCCGACCTGGGCAACGACTCGCCCCGCTGGTACGCGGCGCGGCTGCGCAGCTGAGCGAGCAGTACGCCCAGCATCGGTCGTGAGCATCCTGTCGGTGCGGCGGACCGCAACGCGGCGCGTCAGGGAACGGAGATCGAAACGACGCTGACCGAGAGCTCGCGGCGCGGGCCTTGGTAGGTCACCGTGTCGCCGACACCGGCCCCGACCAACGCCTGACCGAGCGGCGACGAGGGCGACAGCACGTCGTAGGTGTCGTGACGTTCTTCGATCGAGCCGACGAGGTAGGTGGTGGTGTCGTCGTCGCCGGCCATGCGGATCTCGACGAGGCAGCCGGGGGCGACCGCATCGGTACCAGCGGTGGTCTCGACGACCACGGCCCGCTTCAACATGTCCTCGAGCTGGCGGACGCGGGCCTCGTTGTGACCCTGATCGTCTTTGGCCGCGTGGTACTCCGCGTTCTCCTTCAGGTCGCCGTGTTCACGCGCCTCTTCGATGCGGGCCGACAGTTCTTTGCGTTTCGCGGTCGTGCGCTCGTGGTACTCGTCCTGCAGGCGCTGGTGCGCGGCGGGAGAGAGGTGAAGTTCTTCGGCCATCGCCGGAGTGTAGGAGAGCCCAGCGACACCGCCTGGCTGGAATGCGGCGAATTACGGACGAAAGCGCCCGCAACGCCGCGGCCTCAACGGGCAAACTGCACGACGAATACGACCTTGCCAGTGTCACGAACGGACACGACCGAGCGTTGGGGTGGGCTGATGTCGTAGTCGGCGAGCACAATCGGAATCTCGCCCGTCACGTCGATGGTGTCGCCGTTCCAGCGGGCGTCGACCTCGATCGTGATGGGACGCGTCACGCCATGAAGCGTGAGTTCGCCGGTGACGGCGGCCGTCACGGTTTCGCCGACTGCGGGGACGGCCGCCAACGTGGTCGGTTCCGTCGTGACGAACGTGGCTTCGGGGAAGGTCTCGGTTTCGAGGCCACCGCGACGAATCGAATCATCACGGAAGGTCTCGTCGCTTCGCAGCGTGGTCATGTCGACCGTGAGCGTCAGCGAGTCGACGATGTCGTTTCTGACGCTGAGCGAACCTTCGTACTCGCCGGTCGTCCCCGTCGCCGTCGTATCGACGCCGCGCAAGGTCTCTTCGATCTCGTAGCCGACGAAGAACGCAGCGCCGTCACCAGGTTCGGCACGCCAGGTTCCGTCCGCCGTCGTGTCGTTCGGTGTGGTCGGATCGGAGCCGTCCGATGACGGCGACGGGGACGACGAGGTGGGGTTGGTGCGGTCGGTCGCGGTCGTGCTCGATGCCGGCGGCAGTTTCGCTTCGAGGCTGTCGTCGTCGCGGATCGCCGAAACGATCGGTGGCACCGCGAAGAACGCGATGACCGCGAGCGCGCCGATGGCAATGAGAATCTTGGTCATTTTCGACATGGCGGACAGCTTCGCCGACGCGGAATCCCGATTTCGGTCAGGCCGACCGGAATCTCCTTGGAACGTGCGCGCTTCGTCGTTGGCGCGAAGGTCGCCGGCGGCCAGGACAGGTGCGCGAGTGTCTCGATGCGACCTATTCGCCGAGGTAACTCGACGTCAACAACTCGCGGTCGGCGGCGAGGACGGCGGCGTCACCCGTGGCGACGATCCTTCCTCGACGGAGCACGTACGCGCGTGCGCTCACGGCGAGGGCCGCCGGAACTTGCTGTTCGACGAGCAGCACGCCCGCGCCCAACTCGGTGGCGATATCGCGCACGACCGGCAAGAGTTGTTCGACGACGATGGGTGCCAATCCGAGACTCATCTCGTCGATCAGCAACACCGCCGGCTGGGCCGCGAGCGCGCGAGCGACGGCCAACATCTGTTGCTCGCCGCCGCTCATGAGCCCCGCCTTGCGGTCGAGAAGTTCTTGGAGCGGCGGGAACGGGGCAAGGGCGCGGTTGACGATGTCGCGATCGCGGGTGACGAGGCGGAGATGTTCGCGAGCGGTGAGCCCGGGGAACAGGCCGCGGTCTTCGGTGACGTGCGCAACGCCGTGTCGAACCGCGGTGCGTGTGCGGCGGGCGACACTCCGGGCACTTCCGAACGGTACGCCGCCGATCTCGATGCTTCCGCGCAGCGCAGGCAGGACTCCGCTCAACGTCAAGAGTGTCGTGGTCTTGCCCGCTCCATTGGGGCCGAGCAGCGCCACGACCTCGCCGGTTTCGACGACCAGATCGAGCCCGTGGACGACGGCGATGCCGTCGTAGCCCGCGTCGAGCCCGGTGCACGCGAGCGCGGTGCTCACGAGTTCGCCTCGCTCGATCCGAGGTAGGCGCGTACGACGTTGGGGTCACGCCGGATCTCGTCGGGAGCGCCGGTGGCGATGACGCGACCGAAGTCGAGCACGACAATGCGAAGACATGTCGTGAGGACCAAGCTCATGTCGTGATCGACCAACAGGACGCCGATTCCACGATCGCGCAGGGTGTGCAGCAGCGTTCCGAGGGCTTCGGTCTCGTCGGTGTCGAGGCCGGCGGCGGGTTCGTCGAGCAGCACGACGCGCGGCCGACTGGCGAGCGCCCGCGCCAGCGCGACGAGACGGCGCTGGCCGTGTGACAGATCGGTGGGACGCGCGTCGGCGAGTTCGAGGAGCCCAACCGCGTCGAGGGCATCATCGACGTCGGCGTGGCGGCCGCGGCGCGGCGCGACGGCATCGACGAGCGGTCCCCACCACCGCACCGGCAACGCGGCCACCGCGAGGTTCTGGCGCACCGACAGGTCGTCGAAGAGTTCGACACTCTGAAACGTGCGGACGAGTCCGGCGCGGGCCCGGGCATGCGCCGGCGCCGAGGTCAACGAGCGCCCCGCCAGTTCGACCTGGCCGCGCGACACGGTGAATCCCGAGATCGCATCGATCGTGGTCGTCTTGCCTGCGCCGTTGGGGCCGATGAGACCAACGATCTCACCCGGTTCGACGGTGAACGAGACATCGTCCACAGCCTGCACGCCGCCATACGACACCGCCAGGCCGCGCACCGCCAACCCGGCCCCGGTCGCGCTCACCTGGACCGCACCTTGTCGACGACGCGTCGCATCGCACTCGACGCCGCGCCCGTGATGCCATCGGGGGAGAAGATCGCCACGATGATCAGCACGAGGCCCGACACCGCGAACTGATACTGCGATGCTCCGCCAGCGGCGCCGCCGTTCAGTTTCGTGAGGACACCGCCCGTGGCGAGGATGCCCGCGAACAGCGCGCCGCCGATCGATGCGATCCCGCCCAGGTAGACGAGCGCGACCGACGCCAACGCGGCGATGATCGAGAAATTGTCGGTCGACAGCGACGACAGTTCGTAGGCGAGCAGCACTCCGCCGACCCCGGCCAAGAACGCCGAGGTTGCGAACGCACTGGCCTTCATCGACGCGACGTTGATGCCAGCCGCCGCGGCGGCTCGCTCGTTCGAACGCACGGCCAACCAACGCATGCCGGTCGCGCTGCGTCGAAGGTTCGCGACGATGATCGCGCTGGCCGTGACGAGCGCCAGCGCGAACAGGCCGAAGGCGGGACGGAAGTTCTTGTCGCCGACGTCGCGCAGCCCGAGGTCGATCCCGAACAGTTCGGGTCGAGGGATGTGGCTGATCCCGAGCAGCGCGGGCGAGTTGAACACGAGGTTCTCGACTGCGACCGCGATGCCGATGGTCGCGACGGCGAGCGTGAGTCCTCGTACCCGAACCGCCGGGATGCCCGTCACGACCCCGACGACCACGGCGGCGGCGATGCCAAGGATCGGCGCGATCGGGAACGCGATGTCGTAGGTCGTGGCCAGTTTCGCGGTCGTGAAGGCGGCGAGACCGGCGAACGCGTTCTGCGCCAGCGAGATCTGGCCGACGAATCCGGTCACGACCACCGTGCTCAAGGCGATGACCGTTGCGATCGTCGACACGATGATCGCGAGGCGCCATTGCGCGTCGAGCGTCAACAAGCCCACAGCCGCGACGGTCGCGACGGCGCAACACGCCAACACCGGGTGCTTCGGTTCGGGGGCACGGGGGAGTCGACGGTCGAGCAAGGTCGCCCGAGTCGGCAACGTCGACCCTTGGAGCGAGATCGCGATGAGGATCACCACCACCGGAAGCGCGCCGGCGAGCGCTCCACCCGAGAGCCAATCCGGGAGCCACGACTGATTGTTCGACTGGAACGTCGTGAGCGTCGATTGGCTCATGCCGATCGCGAGGCCAGCGGCGGCCGTCGCACCGAACGACGACAGTCCTCCGAGGAGGGCGGCGCCAAGCGCAGGCACCACCGCGAGGCTCGTGGTGGTCGGATCGATGCCGTGCGTGTCGGTCGCGATCAGGATGACGGCCATGCCCGCAAGCGTCGTCGCGAGGATCCAGTTGAGGTAGCCGAGGCGATCGGGGGACAGGCCCGTCAACAACGCACCCTTCTCGTTCTCCGCAGCCGCTCGCGTCGCGAGCCCGAAGCGAGTGAAGCGATAGACGCAGACCAACGCAACGGTCGAGGCCAACGCGACCACCGCAATGACGAAGTTGCTCGTGGGCACGACGGCGTCGCCGATCCGGACCGCGCCCGACGGCAGCGGGAACTCAGGTTGGATCGCAGCCGCGCCTTGACCGGTCTCGCCGACGAAGCGGAGCTTCGCAACGGCCGAGAGGTACAAGAACAACCCGAGCGACGCGACGACGCGTGCGAGCGGCGGCGCATTTCGCAACGGCCGGAACACGAGGCCGTATACCCCGGCGCCGAGCGCGGCGGCGACGACGAAGGTCACGAGCAACGCCGTGAACACCGTCGGCCGATCGACGAGGTGCACGCGCGCGGGCAGGCCGAGGATCGGCAGCACCAGATCGCCGCCGGGCTTGCCGGCGGGATCCGTTTCGAAGTTGCGCAACTCGAAGAACACGTACGCGACGTACATGCCGAGCGCGCCGTGCGCCAGATTGACGACCCCGGACGCCTTGAACGACAAGACGAGTCCGAGCGCCAAGAGCGCGATCGCCGCGCCGCCACCCAACCCCGTGAGTGCGGACTCGAAGTAGTCGACGATGGCGGTGTGCTCCGTTTCTGATGGGTTGGTTCTTGATGGGTTGGTTCTTCGTGGGATGGCGGATGCCCTCGAGCAAACTGCGCGGGCAGGGTCAGATCAGAGGAGCGCGCCGACGTCGATCCAGTCAGAGACCTGAATCACGGCGCCGTCGCTCAGCTGGCCCAACGTCTGCTGCGGCGCACACAGTGCAGGTAGGTCGACGAGTTGGTTGCCGTCGCACGTGTAGGGATGACCGAAGAAACTCGGGCGGTCGACCGTTGCGCGGAACGCTTCCAAGATGGACTCGCGGCTGATCGCGGCGCGAACGTCGTCGGGATTGGTCGCATCAGCGGAGAGATCGCGCAGGATCGTGTACATGTTCATCACCGATCGGAACGACACGGTGCCGGCGCCTTGCTGCTCGAAGTTGTGTTTCGGGCCGTACTTCTCGGCGATGGCTTGGTACAGCGCCGAATCGGGGTTCGTGTCGGAGAGTTCGGCTTCGAGGTTGAAGATGCGTCCCTCGACGGCGTCGTCGCCGGCACTGTCGATGATCTTCGGTGCCGCGCACGCTCCGGTGAGCAACAGCGTCGCGTCCAGGCCGAGTTGTTTGGCCGTCTGCATGGTCGGAACGCAACCCGAGTCGGCCGTCAGGGCGATGATGGCGTCGGGGTCGCTCTCGGCAGCCTGGTTCATGGCCGCAACCATGTCGGCGCCGATGGGCGGCACGGTGATTACCTTGTATTCGACCCCAACGCTCTCGAGATAGCGCTTGCCGTACTCGGCGGCGTCGGCGATCGGTGGGAACTGAGCGTGGATGATCGCCACTGACTTGGCGTCGAGCACCTCGACCGCGTAGTTGGCTTCGCCCAACACTGCGCCCCAGATTCCGCCGCTGAACTGGAAGCTGACGCTGCTGCGCGCCGCGTTGAAGCTCACCGGGATCCCGCCGATGTACGGGATGCCGTTGTCTTCGAGCACCTGGATGCCGTCACCCCAGATGTCGATGCCGCCGATGACGGCGACGACGTCTTCGTCGACCATCTGCTGCGCGCACGACAACGACTTCTGCGGGTCGAACGCGGTGTCGCAGGTGATGAGCTCGAGCGGGACGCCGTTGACGCCGCCGAACTCCTGGTTCAAGAAGTCGAACGCCACCTTGTCGGCGACCGTGAGTTCGGGAAACGCACCCGCCGCGCCGGTGTCCTGATTGATGGTGCCGATCTTCAGCGCCTCGCCGGTTGCCTCGGTGGCGATGTCTGGGGCGTAGTCGACGAGCAGGCTGCCGTCCGGGAGGCATTCCACGATCGTGTCGACCTCGCTGCATTCGCGAACGACCTTGGGCGCGGTGGTGGTCGAGGCGTCAGACCCCGAGCCCGTCGTGGTCTCCTCGCTGCATGCGGCCAGGAAGACCACCAATGACGCGCACACGGCCAACGCTCGACTGTGTCGATTCTGCAACGGATTCCCCCTGGATCGCCGAAGAGCGACCGCAGGTTAACGGCGTTCACCAGGCGTCGGCAACGCAAGATGTTGGCGGCTGACCGGCCCCGATGCAGTACACTCGCCGACTCATGTCGAACGCGTCGACGACCATCATCATTCGCTAGCGAGCGCCGGCGTCCGGCGTTCGCGTACAACCGTCCACCCTGGTGGGCGGTTTTTTGTTGCCCGAACCGGCGCCCGGCCGACCAGCCTGACCTAGAGAGAACGTCCATGACCCACAAGATCGCAGTGATCGGCGGCGACGGCATCGGCCCGGAGGTGACGGCCGAGGCGCTGAAGGTCGTCCTGGCCACCGGCGTCGACATCGACACGACCGACTTCGACCTCGGTGGCGAGCGGTATCTGCGCACGGGCGAGGTGTTGCCCGACGACGACCTCGAACGCCTCCGTGGGTTCGATGCGATTCTGGGTGGTGCCGTCGGTACTCCCGAGGTTCCGCCGGGGGTGCTCGAACGCGGCCTGTTGTTGAAGATGCGGTTCGCGCTCGACCTGTACATCAACTTGCGACCGTTCAAGTCGGGTCCGAACCGTCACAACGACGGCGTCGATTTCTTCGTCGTGCGCGAGAACACCGAAGGCAGCTACGCCGGAGAAGGTGGATTGCTGCGGTCGGGAACGCCGAACGAAATCGCGACGCAAGGATCGGTCAACACGCGCATGGGGGTCGAGCGGTGCATTCGCTTCGCGTTCGACCTCGCAGCGTCGCGTGAGCGCAAGCACCTCACACTCGTGCACAAGACCAACGTGTTGACGTTCGCCGGCGATCTGTGGCAGCGGACCTTCGATGCGGTCGCCGTCGACTATCCGGCGGTTGGGACGGCCTACAACCACGTCGACGCCGCGTGTATCTACTTCGTCCAGGATCCGCAGCGCTACGACGTGATTGTCACCGACAACCTCTTC
>SXIR01000193.1 GCA_005772765.1 Actinomycetota bacterium | reverse complement strand
GGTGAGCGCTGGGACCTCGAAGGCGAGTTGTATCCGGTCGAACAGCCGACGTGGAACAGCGCGGCCGTCGTGCTGGCGTGCAACGCGCTCGGCGGGAGCGGACCGACCGCGGGCTTGTTCCGCGGGGAGGGACTTCCGGCCGGCCTCACCGCCGACGAACTCATCGACGCCGGCGTCAAGATCGAAGCCGAGCGCGCCCGCCGACTCCGCTGAGCCCGCCGCCCGCCCGAGTCATCGGCGACGCTCACTCGTCGAGACCCACGGGAACGGCAAGGTCCGCGTCGAAGCGCAGCATTGCGTCGCGGTCGTCATCACGCAGCGCCGCGGCCACATCGTCGATCAGCGCGTCGAAGTCGTCGCCGGTGGTGCCGTTGTACGAGTCGGTCATCGGTCCCCACTCGTCCCAGGGAAGCGTTTCGATCTTGTGGGCGACGCTGGCCAGGTCGCGCATCGCGTTCCCTCGGATTTCTCCGGGACCCCAGTTCGCGGTGCCGAACACCCCGAAATCGTCGGGATCAGCGCGCCCGGCGCGGACGTCGATCCACGCCTCGCCGGCAGTGAGGAACTCGCCGGGACGGAGATCTTCGGAGCGGGCACCACCCGGCGTCGTCCGATGGACGTATTCGGGATCGATCCGCACCCAGCGTTCGGCATCCGACCAGTATTCGACGATCCAGTGGTCGACGAACTTGGGCGGTACGAAATAGGCCGCGAATCCGCAGCGCGCCCGTGCTGGGGTGCCCACCGCGCGGAGGAACGCAGTGGCGAGCACGGCATAGTGCCGACACGTTCCCACCACCCGGCGTGCGTCCGATCGCGGTTCTTGGATCGGTGTGGCGGCGTCGAGTTCGAACGCGCGAGCGAGCAGCGCTGCGGCCGGTCGAGTGTTTCGCTCCATCATTCGTTCGGCGTCGAGCCCTGCACCGAACGCGTCGGACGGCGCAACGAGGAGACCTTGCGCGACGACGCACAGCCCGACCGGATCGAGTTCGAGCGAACGGATCAACTCACACGTGGGCCGGTCCAACTCGGTGTACGGCCCCGGCCCAGCGAAGAACTCGATGCCGATGCGGTCCATGCGGTCAGGCTCGACGCAAGGTGCGCAGGCTTCCGGTCGTGCCGATCGGCGCGAAACCGTCAGCGACGGCGCGCGTCCAGACTTCGAACGGCGCCTGGCCGCCCTCTTCCTTGTGCTCGAACACATCGTGGATCGCAAGCGTCCCGCCTGGTTTCACGAAACCGGCCCAGTGTTCGTAGTCGGCCATTGCGACATCGAGTGCGTGTCCACCGTCGATGAACAGAAAGCCAAGCGGCGTCGCCCAGGAGCGAGCGACCGGCACCGAGTGTCCGATCACGGCGACGACCGATCGTTCGAGACCGGCCGCCTCGATCGCCCGCCGGAAGAACGGCAGCGTGTCCATGCGCCCGGTCGCCGGGTCGACGACTTCGGTGTCGTGGTGATCCCAGCCCGCTTGGTTCTCCTCGGACCCCCGGTGATGATCGACCGTGTAGAGCACGGTGTCGGTGGCCTCGGCCGCGCAACCGAGGTGGATCGCCGACTTCCCACAGTAGGTGCCGATCTCGAGCAACGGCCCGCCTACTGCGAGGGCTGCGGCATGCGCCGCTTCCGCAAGCGCGATGCCCTCGGCTTCGGGCATGAAGCCCTTGGTCGCGCGGATAACTGTCCAGCGAGCGTCCGAGATCACGACAGGCCCATG
Organism: Actinomycetota bacterium; assembly: GCA_005772765.1. Classification (GTDB taxonomy): domain Bacteria; phylum Actinomycetota; class Acidimicrobiia; order IMCC26256; family PALSA-610; genus SXJQ01. The sequence continues at coordinate 2,701 of SXIR01000193.1, read as the reverse complement.
AGTTCGGTGACGTGGTGATCGCGGCCTGCGGTGTACGCGCCGTCGACGGGAAGGGCGACGCCGCTCACGAAGCTGGCGTCGTCGGACAACAAGAACAACGCAGCGGCGGCGATCTCGGAGGCCTTACCGAGACGTCGCAATGCGTGTTCGCGAATGATGTCGGCGCGCACCGTGTCCATTCCTTCACCGAACACGCCTTGCAACATCGGCGTGTTGATGAAACCCGGGCAGATCGCGTTGACCCGAATCCCACGAGCGCCGTAGTCGATCGCCATGTTCTTCGAGAAGATCACCACCGCACCCTTCGAGGCGTTGTAGGCGCTTCCTCCAGCGGTCCCTTCGAGGCCTTCGACGCTCGCAAGGTTGATGATCGAACCCCGTTCGTCGTCGATCGGGTCCTGGGCGAGCATCGCGATGATCGCGTGTTTGCACACGAGGTAGGTGCCGGTCAGGTTGATCGACAGCACGCGCTCCCACTCGGCAGCCTCGACCATGTGCACCGGCCCGCCACCAGCAGTGCCGGCGGAGTTGACGACGCCATCGAGTCGGCCGTGCTCGGCGACAATCGATGCGATCAGCTCGGCGACGGCGTGTTCGTCGCGCACGTCGAGCTGGACGAAACCAGCGGGGTCGACCCCGGCCGGGAGGTCGAGATCCCGGGTGGGCGCTGCGAGATCGCAGCCCACGACGGTTGCGCCCTCACGCAAGAACCGCTCGACGCACGCTTCACCGATGCCCGACGCGGCCCCCGTGACCAGCACGACTTTGCCCTGCAAACGACCCATCGAAGCCTCCAGATGACCAACGTCACGACCGGGCTGGCACCCTACGCGACCAGGTGATTCGACCTCGGGCCGCTGCTAGCGTCTCGCCGTTCCCTGCCCGGGAAGTCATCGTTTTTTCGGGCTCACCAACTCCCCAAGGACACTCCGACTCGTCATGGACACCGTCGAACGCCCCGACCGGAACCTCGCGCTCGAACTCGTGCGCGTCACCGAGACCGCCGCGCTGGCAGCCGCTCGATGGATGGGGCGCGGCGACAAGAACTCCGCCGACGGCGCAGCCGTCGACGCGATGCGCCAGCAGCTGAACTCGATCGAAATGGACGGCATCGTCGTCATCGGCGAAGGCGAGAAAGACGAAGCGCCGATGCTGTACAACGGCGAGCGCATCGGAAACGGCGAGGCGCCGCAGGTCGATATCGCGGTCGACCCGATCGACGGCACCACGCTCAACTCGCTCGGACGCCCGGGCGCGATTGCAGTGATCGCGCTCGCCGAGCGCGGCACCATGTTCGATCCCGGGCCGTGCGTCTACATGGACAAGATCGCGGTCGGTCCCGAATGCGTGGGCGTCGTCGACCTCGACGCGACCGTCACCGCCAACCTGCACGCTGTGGCGAAAGCCAAAGGCGAAAAGATCAGCGACGTGACCGCCGTGATCCTCGATCGGCCGCGTCACGAACAGATCATCAAGGAGTGCCGCGAGGCTGGCGCGCGGATTCGCCTGATTCCCGACGGTGACGTTGCGGGTGCCATCGCAGTGGCGTGGCGCAACAGCGGCTCCGACATTCTGTTCGGAATCGGCGGGACCCCCGAGGGCGTGATCGCGGCGTGCGCGCTGAAGTGTCTCGGCGGCGCGATCTACGGCCGCATGGCACCGCGTGACGATGCCGAACGGCAAGCGGCAATCGAGTTCGGTTATGACGTCGATGCCGTGCTCACGATCGAAGACCTCGTGAGCGGCGAGGATGTGTTCTTCGCCGCGACGGGCGTCACCGACGGCGACCTCATGCGCGGCGTTCGCTTCTGGGGCGACGGGGCCGGCACCACCTCGCTGTGCATGCGCTCGGGCTCCGGCACGATCCGCATGATCGAGTCGACCCACCGGTGGAACAAGTTGCGCAACTACCCCACCATCGGCGTTCCCGGCCTCGACTGAGAACCCACCGCCTTCCGAGCGTGCGTGCCTCACGCCGGTGCGCGCCGACCACCGGGCTCGGCGCGGCGAACGGCGGGATCAGGCGCCGGCGACTTCGAGGCGCACGCGGGCGCGTTGGCGCGCCGCGGCAGCGTTGGCGTCGTCGGCATCTGCAGCAAGGGCTGATTCGGCTCCGGCGAGCGCGGCCTTGGCGCGATCGACATCGATGTCGCCACCGAGTTCGGCGATGTCCGACAAGATGATGACGCGGTCGTTGTCGACCTGCACGAACCCGCCGTGCGACGCGATCCGCGTTTCGTTGCCCGACTCATCGCGCACGAACACCGGCCACGTCTGGAGCGCGCCGAGAAACGGGGCGTGACCGGGCTCGAAGGCAACATCGCCGCCGCCAATGGTGCGTGCGACCACGATCTGCGCCTCGCCCTCCCAGAGCACACGCTCCGGGGAGACCAGTTGGACGGTGAGTGCCACGGCGCTCAGCTCTCCTGCAGCGTCTTGGCCTTGGCGAGCACCGACTCGACCCCGCCGACGTTGAAGAACGCCTGCTCGGGAACGTCGTCGAGTTCACCGTTACACAGCGCCTCGAACGACTCGACGGTCTCGTTGATCGGCACGAAGATGCCGTCGATGCCGGTGAACACCTTGCCGACGAAGAACGGCTGCGACAAGAACTTCTGCACCTTGCGGGCACGCGACACCACGACACGGTCTTCTTCGGAAAGTTCGTCGAGACCCAGAATCGCAATGATGTCTTGCAGTT
>SXIR01000192.1 GCA_005772765.1 Actinomycetota bacterium | reverse complement strand
TATGTGGCACGGCCAACGAACCCTGCGACTTGCGGACGGACCCGACGAGGTGCACCACCAAGTTGTCGGGCGCGCCGAAGTGACAAACCGCAAGGCCGATCTGGCCGCCGGGCATTCGGCACAAGGGACCCACAACGGCCCCACATTTTCTGGGCCGTGAACGCCCCACCACAACACAGCGAGGCGCGGGGAACACCCCACCTGGGCTCGGACTCCTGACGAGCCCCGCGCGTCGCACCGTCTTCGCGCCGATCGCCGTCGAGGGTGCAGACGCGGACGAACCGAACCTGTTCGTGGTCTCGGTCCGGCGGTCCCTCGAAAAGGTGACCTTCGGCCCTCCAGATTGCTCCGATCCGGGGGCTATACCTATTGGCTCATAGAGACGGTTCGGAGGCACGTGGTGCGGGTACGTCAGATTCCCATAGCCCTGGTTGCTGCGCTCATTGTCGCAGCCGTCGGGATCGTTGACGCGGCTGTGGGCTCGGATCCCGACGTCGTGGTGGTGTTCGTTGCGGTCGCCGGGTTCATCGGCATCGAGGTCGTGCGATCGTGGCGGGATCGGCACTGTGTCGCGCTTCGATCCGATGTCAGCGCCTGGTTGGCTGCGAGGGCAACCGAGACCGACGAGCCGGTCACGGACCTTGCTTCGCGGGCAATCAGTGCGTACCGCGCGACCCTCGTCAGCGATCCTCGTGCCAACGAAACGTCTACTCGGTGAGCGCGGCACTGCCCGCACCTGCGAAGGTGATGCTTCAGCCGGTCGTAATGCTCGACGGGTCAGGTGTGTCGCTATCGCTCGTCGGGGGGAAGGCGGCGGCGCTTGACCGGTTGATCAGGTGGGGTGTCCACGTTCCACCGACGGCGGTGGTGACCGCCGAAGCGTTCCGACGTGTCCTCGAGCAGCCGGCGCTGCAACCCGTGCTGCGCCGGATCTCGTCGGGGGAAGCGGTCGACGCTGTCGAAATCGACGGCGCGTTCGTTGCGGCTGGCCTTCCGACCGACGTGCTTGAACAGGTCTGCACCGCGGCAAGGAAGGTGAGTGGTGGGCATCGCCTCGTGATCCGGTCGTCGGCGACGGTCGAAGACATGGCGCACTCGTCGTTCGCCGGCCAGTATCGGTCGATGCTCGACGTCGATGCGAGCTCCCCTGATGCACTCGCCCGCGCAGTGCTCCAGGTGTTCGCGTCACTCTGGTACCCGGCACCCCGTGCGTATCGCGAGGCGCTGGGAATCGGCGACGCTGACATCTCGATGGCAGCCGTGATGATGCCGATGATCGACGCGCAACGGGCGGGTGTCGTGTTCACGCTCGATCCCACAGAGGTCGTAGCGACGCTGCGCATCGAGGTCGTGGCCGGGCAGGGTGAGGCGTTGGTGTCCGGTCGTAGCACGCCGTCCGTCACCCAGGTCCGGCGTAACGCCGACGGAACCGTCGACGGTGAACTGAGTGACGAGCTGCGCTCAATCGTTCGAACGGCGCTCGACATCGAGCGCCTCGCCGGTGTCGCTCAGGACATTGAGTGGGCGTGGGATGGGGAACTCTGGATCGTGCAGGCCCGTCCGGTCACGGCGTCGCGCACCGGTGATCAAGATCCATTCGACGACGATCCGGTCGCGGTCGCCGACGTCGAGTTCACGACCGAGGGCATCGGCGAGATGCTGCCGGATGTGCTCCCACCGTTGATCTGGCAGGCGAGCACGTTCGTCGTCGAAGAAGGCTTTCGCACAATGCTCCAACGACTCGGAGCCGACTTGAGCGCGGCCAGCGAAGACCGATGGCTCGTCCGACGGGTTACTGGGCGAGCCGCGGTCGATGTCGGACGGCTCACCGCGCTGATGGCGGGCATCCCCGGTGCCGAACAACGCCTGCGTTCGGCCTACGGCATTGCTAGGGATGACGACCATTGCGCTAGCGCGCGTGCTGTGCTTCGGCGCGATCTGTTGCGGCATGCGATCGAAGCCTCGCGTGCCCGTCGCAGAGCAGTGTTCGATGCCGAGGTCGTGGTACACGCGGTCGAAGAGATCGACGCGACGGCGTTCGAATGCTCGAACGCCTCCGAGTCAGCGTTGCGGGCGCGCCTGCTCGCGTTGGTGTCCCTCGCAGCGCGGGCGATGGCAGCCGAGCTCACGATGTCGGCCGACGCGGGTGCGATCCTTTCGGCCGTCGATGCGCTGCTGGCGCGCTGGCTCCCACCGGCCGAGGCCGCGCGCTGGGCCGCTCTTGTGACGACACCTGCAGTGCGAGCGGCGCCCTCACCGCGCTCGTCGGCCGCGGTCTTCGCCGGACCCACCTGGCAAGAACTGCGGCTCGATCCCATGAGCCACAGCTTGGCGATCGAACGCGAGGATCCGTTCGGCGAGCTGCTCCGAGTACTGCAGTCGTCACCGCGCTGGCCGCCCGCCGGACTGCGTCGTCGATTGACCCGGCGCCGACTCGAACACCTCGTCGCCCGGGCCTCGACGCAGTTTGAGCACCGCGAACGCACGAAGGCTGCGATCCTGGCCATCGGAGGCGACGTGAGACGGATCCACCTCGAGTTCGGCGAGCGACTCGTGACGTTGGGCGCGTTGAGCACTCGCGACGATGTCGTGTTCTTGTCGATCGACGAGGCCGAGGGCGTGCTGCGCTCACCGGATCGCGACAACGATGATGTCGACCGATTCAGGATGTTGCTGGAAGATCGTCGACGGTGGCATCGCCACCACTTGACTGAAGATCCGTTACCGGCTCGGTGGCGCGGGGTGCCGACGCGCCACGCTGTCAAGTCCGACGGTGATGGTCCGCTCATAGGCTGGTCCGTCAGCGGAGGCCGGTTCATCGGCCGGGCTCGAAGGGTGAGCGGACCGCAGGATCCCATCACCAAGGACGAAGTCCTGGTCGCCGCGGCAACCGACCCTTCGTGGACTCCGGTGCTGTTGCGTTGCGGTGCGCTGGTGATCGAACGAGGTGGACCGTTGTCACACGCTGCGATCCTCGCTCGGGAGTTCGGGCTGCCCGCAGTCTTCAACGTGCCCGACGCGGTGGAGCGCCTCGCCGGCCGTCGCATCCTGGTCGACGGCGACGCCGGAACGGTCGAGATCCTCGACGACCAGGACACCGACGAGGTGATCCGGTGAGTGGCGTTGCCGAACGCAGGGCCGCAGAACGAGCCGAAATCCTGGGCGCTAACGGCATCCACGTGTTTGTGCCGGCGATCATGGGCGTCGGCCTCGTTTTTTGGCTCGTCGGTGAGGGGCGCGATCTGCTGCGCGCCGCCGGTGACGCATCGCGAGATAAGCGAACCCGAATCGCGGGTCATGCCGCTGCGATCGCGGTCCTTGGTGAAGGCGGTCGCGATGCGCCCGAACAGCGCGGGCTACGACCACGGCCGGTCTACGCATTGCTGGCGATCGCACTGCTCGGTGGCGCCGCCTATGTCGCGCTCGGATCCGCGGCAAACTACGCCCGGCCCGGCGGCTACGTCTCAGACATCGCCTGGCTGCTTGCTTTGGCCGTGTTGGTCTCTGGGGTGTCGACCGTGTTCGGGTTGGCCGCATTTGCGGTCTTCGTATGGTGGCCGACGCCGCCAACCGGGACGACGCGGAGCTTGGCGTCGTCGTTGCTCACCACTCGCCCGATCGCTGATACCCAAGGACTGACGCGCCCGTCGTGGCGCCAGAGCGCGGCAGCACTCGTGACGGCGGGGCTCGCCGCACTCGTGTCGTTGGCGGTTGCTGCCTCACCGCATCTCATGGCGGGGCTTGACCGTCGACTCGGCGGCTGGTTGCAGGTGTATGGCTTCGATTGGTGGACCAACATCACCGACACGCTGTTCGGCACCGAAGCCGTCACGGTGTACGCGGTGGTCGTCTCGGTGGCTGCGCTTCGCTGCCGTGTCTTCACTGTGGTTTACCTGGCGGCAATGGGCAGCGGCATGCTCTTCAGCGTCTGGCTGCGTGTTCTCATCGTCCGGGAACGACCGCCAACCGGGCCGCGCCCCGGCAGTTTCGATTCATACCCGAGCGGACACGTGCTGCAGGCGGTACTGGTCGCGACGCTCGTACCGATCGCGGTCGCGATGCTCGCCCATCGGCGCACGGTGTTCACATGGTTGCAGGTCCTGCTCTCGTTGCTGGCTCTGGGTTCCGCCGTCGATCGGGTGGCGGCTGGCATCCACTGGCCCACCGACGTGATCGGTGGTGCACTGATCGGCTTGGCGCTCGGCCTCGGCGGGAGGTGGATCATCGCCAATCAGAGCGCCCACGTCCGGTGCCGACGGTGCCCTTGGGCGGTGGTCCCCGTGGTTCCGATCACCGAGCATGCACATCACCCCCGGCGGCGCGACCCCGCGCATCCCCACCTTCCCGTTGGCCTGGTCGAGCTTTCACGCTCCTCGGCCCGACTCGTCGCGCTCTTGGCGCACGCGGCGTCGTTCATCGTGGTGATCGGATTGACGGTGATGACCTTCACCATCGGACTTCCCCAAAACGGCGAAGGATACGTGTTCGGTTCGGCGATCGAACGGCCGGTTCAGCTTGCGCTCGCCGGTCTCGTGTCTGTAAGTGCGTTGGTCGGTCGACGATGGCCCGCCGTCGGTGCGGTCGTCATCGCGGTCTCAGCCACCTGCCTCGGGGTGTTCGCGGCGATCGAGTACCCACCGATACTCGCGTCGATGCTCACGCTCGCGCTGATGGTCCCAGCGTTTTTGCTCTGGCTGTCGTGGCAGCACCGGCGAACCCCGCATGAGATCACTGTCGTGGCATGCATCACCGCGCTACTCGTCGGCTCGACCTGGATGGGCTCGGGCATCGTCTACGACAAGTACTTCGGGCCAACGCATCCATCGAGCATGGTCGCCACCTTGTCGGTCGATCGCGTCGAGTGGGTACTCGCCGGCGCGCTCCAGCACGACTCGATTTCGGTGACTGCGCGACTGGACGATGCCGACACCAGTGCGATGTTGGAGGTCGTCGACCCAGATGGTGACGCAGTTCGTTCGGAGCAACGCCGACCTGATCGCTTCCGCGTCGTGCGGCTCGACGTCAGCGATCTCGTCGCCGAGACGGCCTATCGCTATCGCGTGATCGTCGATGGCGAACCGGATCGCGGTCGGGGATCTGGAGAGTTCCGGACGCCGGCGCAGGGACCGATGTCGTTCAAGGTCGTTGTCGGCGCGTGTGCTCGAGTCGGGTCGAACGGTGCGGTGTTCGACGCCCTCACCGCTGAAGATGCCTTGCTGTATCTGATGCTCGGCGACATCCACTACGGCAACATCGAAAGCGCCCAGCCCGAGCCATTCGTTGACGCTCTCGACCGTGTGCTCACGCAACCGGCGCAGGCGCAGCTCTACCGCTCAACTCCGATGTCCTACCTTTGGAACGACCACGACTACGGGCCGAACGACGCCGATTCGACTTCGCCCGGGCGAGAGTCGGTCGCGGATGTCTACCGCAGCCTTGTGCCGAGTTACGCGCTTCCCGACGAGACGGCGATCTATCACGCGTTTTCGATCGGTCGTGTGCGTTTCGTCATCAGCGACACCCGGTCGCAGAAGACCGACGACACCATGCTGGGCGACGAGCAACTGCGGTGGTTGATGAACGAGCTCACCGTGGCGAGCCGTACCCACGCGCTCGTCGTCTGGGCGAACGGTGATCCGTGGGTCGGCCCCGCATCGATCGGCGCCGACGGCTGGGCAGGCTACGCAACCGAACGACAAAAGATTGCCGACGCCATCGCCGCCGCAAACATCGACAACCTCGTGATGGTCAGCGGCGACGCCCACATGGCCGCTATCGATGACGGGTCGAATACTGGCTATTCGAGCGATCCGAACCGGTCTGGCGGGTTCCCGTTATTGCATGCGGCCGCGCTCGATAGGCCGGGCAGCATCAAGGGCGGGCCATATAGCGAGGGTGCCTTCCCTGGCGGCGGCCAGTACGGGGTGATCGAGGTCTTCGACGACGGAGCCAATGTGCGCGTGAAGCTCAGCGGCCGCACGTGGGACGGTGACACACTCGTGTCCTACGACTTCGAGGTGCCCACCGACGGCGCTGTTGCATTGACGTAAGCCAATCCGAACGACATTGCAACACCAAAACCCAGTCCGAACAGGGTTTTCTTGGTGGAGACGATGGGACTCGAACCCACGACCCCCTGCTTGCAAAGCAGGTGCTCTAGCCAGCTGAGCTACGTCCCCGTGATCGGTGTTGAGATTGTACGCGTCATGGTTGTTGCACAACGATCGGGAAATTGACTACCCGATTGGAGCGCCTTCAAACACCGCTGCGTGCAGGCCGCGT
>SXIR01000191.1 GCA_005772765.1 Actinomycetota bacterium | reverse complement strand
GTTGAGTGCGCCTTCTGCGGTCTGCACGACCGAGATGCCGTCTTGGGCGTTGCGGCTGGCGACCTTGAGGCCGCTGACCTGTGCCCGCAGGGCTTGGCTGATGACGAGTCCGGCCGCGTCGTCGGCGGCACGGTTGATACGAAAGCCCGAGGAAAGTTTCTCGAGACTCTTGCCCAGCATCCCGTTCGTGCCGGACAGGTTGCGATAGGCGTTGAACGCCATGATGTTCTGGTTGATGCGCATGGGCGCGTCTCCTCCGTGATCTGCGCGCGAACCCTCCGTGAGCCAGCGCTTTCCGAACCAGGCTCATGACCGAGGTCATCCACCCTTGCCGGGTGCCCACTTTCGTGGACTTGGTCTCGTCGGTCGCCGCGTCCTGCATCTGAGGGTTTCGTCGAAAATGTTGCCGCTCCCCCTTGAGGTCGTATCGTGCGCAGCCGAACACGGCGAGTTGCGACGCGGCGGAGGAAATCGATGCGTACACGGACAATGGCAGGAGCGATCGCAATCGCAATCGCGGCGGCGGGTTGCAGCGCATCCGAATCGAATGACGAGGGTAACGCCGAGACCACGGCGACCGAGTCGGTGGCGTTGCCCGAGGGGCCGCAAACCGCGTTCGCACCGCGCGCCAGTGTGAATCAAGTGTGGTTGTCCGGCGCCGACCCCGCGACCGAACTGGTGCTGCACGGACCGTCGGGCCCGGTGACAACTGCGACGACCGACGATGGCGGTTCGCTCATTTTCCGCAACGTTCCCGCCGGTGAGTACGTCGTGACCCAGGACGACGGCGATGCGATGACCGTTTCGAGCGTCGTTGCCGTCACCGACCCGGACGAGGCGCCCGACGCCGCGTTCTATACGGACCAGTCGCTGACCATCGGCCCGGACAACAAGGGCTACGGCTACCTCGAAACCCGAGACGGCACATTGCTCGCGTACAGCGTCGCGCTCCCGGGGGCGCCCGAAGATGGCCCGTACCCGACGGTCGTCGAGTACTCGGGGTACAGCCCCGCCGACCCTGACAGTCCACAGCCGTCGACCTTGATGATGCAGACGCTCGGGTATGCGACCGTCGGTGTCAACATCCGCGGCACGGGCTGTTCCGGCGGCGCGTTCCAGTTTTTCGAGCCGTTGCAGGGCACCGATGGCTACGACGCGATCGAGGTCGTTGCGGCGCAGCCTTGGGTCGAACACGGCAAGGTCGGCATGGTCGGTCTGTCGTACCCGGGCATCTCGCAGTTGTTCGTCGCGCAACACCAACCGCCCCACCTTGCGGCTATCGCACCGTTGTCGCCCATTGGTGATACGTACCGATCGACGCTGTATCCGGGCGGAATCTTCAACGACGGTTTCGCGAAAGACTGGTCCGAAGAACGTCAACGGGATGCGGAACCCTTCGGACAGGGATGGGCGGCGAAGCGACGCGACGCTGGCGACCAAACCTGTATCGACAATCAGGCGTTGCGCGGTCAGAACACGGACCTCGCCGAACTGATCGACTTGGCTCGTTTCTATGAGAGCGACACCCCCGTCCGGAACGATTTCCATTGGTACGCGAACCTCGACGACCTCTCGCCGGCCGCGTTCGTCGACCGGATCGACGTTCCGGTGTTCTTGGCCGGCTCGTGGCAGGACGAACAGGTCGGAGGCCACTTCGCCACGATGCTCGGGGACTTCGACAACGCGCCGGTGACTCGTTTCACCTTGGTGAACGGCAACCACACCGAGCCGTTCATGCCGCAGATCATGAGCCAATGGTTCGAGTTCCTCGAGATCTACGTCGCGCAGGATGTGCCCGACATGCCGGTCGGGTTCCTTGCCCTCGGTCCACAGGTGATCGGTGCGGGGACATGGGGACCGTCGGTGCCATTCGGGGAACCTCGGTTCGACCCCGATGTCGACGACTTCGAATCGGTCAAGGCCGAGTGGGAAGCCGAATCGCCGGTCCGAATCTTGTTCGAGAACGGTGTCGGGTGTCCCGAGATCGAGATCGGTGCGCCGTGTCCGACGTTCGAAGCGGGATTCAGCGCGTGGCCCATTCCCGAAGTCGAAGCGCTGGCGCTCGAGTTCGGCGCCGACGGGACGTTGGCCGCAGAGAGCACCTCGGCCGGAGTGAACTCCTTCGACTACGTCGGCGATGGGCAGGCGTCGACCTTCGGCGGCTCGACGAGTGAGCTGTGGCGTGGCCTCCCGGCGCTCGACTGGTCGCAGCCCGTCGATGGCGAGGCAGTGAGCTACACGAGCGATCCACTCGAAGCGACCACTGCGATGGCGGGGAGCGGCAGCGTCGATCTCTGGGTCGCGGCAACCCAAGTTGACGTCGACTTGGAGGTGACGTTGACCGAGGTGCGCGCTGACGGGTCGGAGTATTACGTGCAAGGCGGCTGGCTGCGTGCGTCGCACGCGGCGCTCGACGACGACGCCTCGACCGACCTGCGACCGGTGCAGACCCATGCAGAAGGCGACGCCGAGCCGTTGTCCGGATCGATCGACGACTTCGTTGCGGTGCGAGTCGAACTGTTCCCCTTCGCGCACGTGTTCCACGCAGGTTCGCAGATCCGGGTCATCATCGACACGCCGGGCAACGCACGTCCGCATTGGAAGTTCGACATCGTTGCGCCCGAAGGGGACAACGCCGAGGTCGCGATCTCGGTTGGCGATATCACCCCGAGTCGACTCGTTCTCCCGCTGGTTCCTGGCCTCGGCGACGCGGCACCCGACGCGGCGCCGGCGTGTCCAGGATTGCGCGGCCAGCCGTGTCGTCCTTACCAGGAGTTCGCCAACCGAACAGCCTGAACGCGTCGCATCCCGCGGGCGTGTCCGCCGAGGGCGTTGCGATCGTGGGCGCGTCGCCTGGTCCGCGGCGACAGCGGTTACAGCGCGATGTCGTCGAGCAACGTGGTGCGGCGAGCCTTGTCCTGCACCGATTCGGGTTGGGCCGCGAGGCGCGCTGCGTAGTTCGAACTGTTCGCGATTGCGGCGTAGTAGGCAGCCTTGCGTCGGGCGACTCGACCGTTCGGGCGAGTCTCCTCGGCGACCTGCGTCGGCTCGAGTTGGCTGTTGATCCCGTCCTTCAAGAGCAACAACGCCTCGGCCCGCAACTGACTCACCCGGCTCTCGCTCACCCCCAACTCGTCGGCGAGGTCTTGCATCGAACGCTCTTCGAAGAAGTAGCCGATGACGACGAGGCGAAGTCGTTCGGGCAAGGTGGCTACCGCATCGGTCAAATACGAACGACGTTCGCGTGACAACATCGACTGCTCGGGGCTCTCGTCACCCGCAGCCAAGAAGCTCTCGGCGTCGCCTTCGAGTACGAGCGACTCGTAGTTGAGGACCGTTGCGCGGTGAACGTCGTCGACCAGCTTGTGGACTTGATCGGCGGGAAGGTTCATTGCGGTCGCAAGTTCCTCGGGTGACGGCGCACGGCCGAGGCGGTTCGTCAGTTCTTCGGTGGCCTGCGCCATGCCGCGGGCCCGGGCGCGCACCGAGCGACTTGCCCAGTCACGTCCGCGCAGCTCGTCGAGCAGCGCGCCGCGAATGCGGGTCGATGCGAAGCGATCGAACGCGATGCCGCGATCGGGGTCGTAGGTCCGCGCCGCCTGGGCGAGTCCGAGCATGCCCGCCGAGACGAGGTCGCTGCGCGACACATGGCTCGGGATGCGGTGTGCGATCTCCGACACGACGTACTGCACCAACGGCAGGTTCTCGTCGACGAGCGCCGCCTCGTGGCGAGCGCGCTCGGGGTCGATCCCGGCGCGAGCCGCCGCGGTTTGTGCGGTCCGCCGCGCGGTCGTGCGAGCTGCCGTCGGTTGTTTGGCGACGGATTGCTTGGTGCCGGTCGCCGCAGCGGCGGTGGTGCTCGTGCTCTTCGTGCGAGTCGTCGTGCGAGTAGTCATGATTCCCCCGTGTCCCCCGGTGGTGTGCCTGCCAGTGATCAAGGTGTCGTCGCAAGAGGATCGCGTTCTTGATCAACCGCGAGGTTGAATCACGCTGCGTGATGGCGGAGCGGGTGTTTCGCCACGAGAGGTGGTCGGACGCGCTTGCCATGCCCGATACCCTCCCCGTATCGGGGCGCAGCAGGGTAACGACGAACGGTTGGCGGTGGTGGCCGACGAGCTCGAGCTCGTCCGGGTCGGCATCGCCGCGGCGATCGCGCCGCTCGGTATTGGGGTCGTCGCCGAGTGTCGGTCGGGGCGAGAAGCCCACGAGGAAGCTGCGTTTGCGCTGGCCGACGTCGTGATCATCGGCGCCGTGAGTGATGGCTCGACGCTCGATGCCCTGCGTCTGCTGGGCCGGCTCGAACCGCGACCGATTCGCGTGGGTTTGTTCGCACGGGCCGGAGACCCGGAGGCCGGCGAAGCTGCCGTCATCGGTGTCGAGGGGTTGGCGTTGCGGTCGAGTTCGGTCGTCACGCTCGCCGATGTCGTCGAACGCTCGTTGAAAGGCGAGTTGGCCGTCATCGCCGAGTTGGAGGCCGGATTCGTCGGGACCGAAATCGATGCGGCCGGTACTGACGACGGTGTCGGGCTGCTGTCGCCACGCGAACGGGAAATGCTGCGGTTCCTGGCTGACGGTCGAACCAACCGCGAGATCGCGGCAACGCTGTCGATCAGCGTCGCGACCGTGAAGACCCATTTGGTCCGTCTGTACGGCAAACTCGAAGCGAAGAATCGCAACGAAGCGCTCAGCAGAGCAGTGGCGGCACGGCTGCTGCGGTGAAACTCGCCACACCGGTTCGGTCCTTTGCTTCACGAATCGGGCCACTCCGCCGATGAGTCGGTGTACCGATTCGCGAACGGCGGAGTGCCTTCCATGTCGCAGACCACAGCGGCCCAGCACCAACTGGGCGAGGTGTCGAACATCTTGTGGCGCGAACGTCAGCTGCTCGAGCTTCTGACGTTCAAGCTCGAAGAAGAGCAGTTGGTGTTGGCATCGGGCCGGACGCGTTGGTTGACGCACGCGACGCGCGAAGTCGAAACCGTGCTCAGTGAGATCAAGCGAGTCGAGCTCGATCGGGCGGTGCACGTCGAGGGGCTGCGAGCCGCGATGGGCCTCACCGACGCGCCAAGCCTGCGCGAGTTGGCCGAGGTCGTTCCAGCGCCGTGGGATCGCATCTTCGAAGAGCACCGCAACGCGTTGATCGAGGCCGCTCATGACATCGACGCGGTCGCGAAGTCCAACCGCGACTTGTTGAACCGTGGCCAACTCGCGACGCGCGAAGCGCTTGCGGCATTGGGTGAAATCGAGATCGACGCGTACTCGCCGACCGGAGCCGCGACCGATCGGTCACTGAGCTTGCGCCTCGTCGACGAGGCGATCTGACATGTCGGACTTCTCGGGGCTTCGCGTCGCGCTGTCGTCGCTGTACGCGCAACGACGAGGTCTGGAGATCACCGGCCACAACGTTGCGAACGCGAACACCGAGGGCTAGTCGCGCCAGCGCGTCGACCTGCAGTCGATTACCGGACCGGTCTCCGGCGCGTTCTTCGCGAACTGGGAAGGCGGTGGCCAGGGTGTCAAGGTGGCGCAGTTCGTGCGGTTCCGGGACTCGTTCCTCGAGGTCCGTGCGGCGTTGGAACACGGCGCCGAAGCCCACTTGAGCCAAGTTCGGTACGCGATCGACCAACTCGAGCGATTGTTCGACGAACCGGGCGACCTGAGCATCCAACGAGGAATGACCGAGTTGTGGTCGGGTTGGGACGACGTCGCGAACCACCCGAACGATGCCGCCGCCCGCCAACAGTTGCTCGAACGTGCCGGCACGCTGGCGACAACCCTCAACCACACTGCGAATCAGATTTCGGGGCTGCGCGACACGGCCGTGAACCAGCTCGACGCGATGGTCACCGAGGTGAACACCTTGGCCACAACCATCGCGCAGCTCAACGAGTCGATCAAGGGCGCGTTGACCGGTGGGCTCAACGCGAACGACTTGATGGACCGGCGAGATCTCGCCGTCGAAATGCTCGCCAGCAAGATCGGCGCGACGATCCGCCCCGGCGAGTGGGGCGAGGTGAACGTTTTCGTCAACGGGACGTCGCTCGTGAACGGCGCGCTGTCGGAAGCGTTGTACGTCGACAGTTCCGCCGACCCCGTGGTGGTCCGGTGGGAGAAAGACGATTTCGCAGCGTCGGTGACGAGCGGGGATGCCGGCGGGCTGCTCGAAGTCGTCAACGTCAAGTTGCCCGCGTACCTCGCGGATCTCGACACGATCGCGCTGAAGCTGCGTGATGACGTGAACGCGGTGCACGCCGCGATCGGTGGCCAGATCGCTGCTGCGAGTCGCGACCAGAGCGCCGCAGGCAACCTGGACTTCCAACTGTCGCTGAATGGCGGCGCGTTCGTCACGGCCACCGTCGTCGGTGCCGACTGGTCGGGGGCGGGTGGCGCGGCGGCACTGCAGGCTTCGCTCCAGGCTGCCGTCGACGCGTCGATCGGAGCGGGGAACGCCACCGTGTCGGTGTCAGGTGGCCTCGGGCAACCGCTGGCCATCTCAGTCGCGCCGACCGGTACCAACACGGTGCAGGCCACAGCAGTGGCGGCAAACGTCGGCATGTCGACCCTGCTGGGCACCACCGCGGTCGGACTCGACGGTGTCGCCGGCCGTCGCTTCTTCGAAGCGACGGGCGCCCGCGACTTCGCGGTTTCTGCCGACATCACCGGCACCGATGCGATTGCGGCGGCCCGAGCCGGGTACGGCCCGCTCGACGGCGGGATCGCACTCGATCTCGCTGAGTTGGGTGGTTCGGTGTCCGGGGCCGACGCGTTGTACCGCGCCTACATCGTTGCGCTCGGCGTCGATGGCCAGACGGTGCAACACCGTCATGACATCCAAACCCAGACGATGAACCAGGTGGACAGTTCCCGAAGTTCCCTCGCCGGCGTCAACATCGACGAAGAAATGGTGAACATGGTCCAGTTCCAGCACGCGTACGACGCGGCGGCTCGCTTCATGACATCGATTGACGAAATGCTCGACACGCTGATCAACCGCACTGGTGTGGTTGGCCGCTAGATGAGGTAGTGACGTGGTCTCCGCCGATTTCCGAATCACTCATGCGTCGATGGCCCGCAAGGTCACCGGCAACTTGCAGAACTCGCTGCTGCGCTTGCAGCGGCTGCAGGAACAGATCAGTTCGAACAAGGCGATCAACCGACCATCGGACTCGCCCGTCGGCACGGTGTCGGCGTTGCGCATCCGGGCCGAGATCGGACGCAACGAACAGATCGACCGAAATCTCGACGACGCGAACTCGTGGCTCAGCACGGCCGACGACACGCTGGTTTCGGTCGTCGATCAGATCAACCGCATTCGCGATCTCGCCATCCAGGCGAACTCGGGAGCGATTGGTCAGACCGAACGCGATGCCATCGGGCAGGAGATGACCAAGCTGCGCGACGGTCTCGTGGGGCTCGCAAACACCAAGTACCTCGGACGGTCGATTTTCGGCGGGACGACGGCCGGCGACGCATACGACGCGAACGGCGCGTTCATCGGAGTCGCAGCGGCGATCGAGCGAACGATCGCGCCAGGAACTCGAGTTCAGATCAATCTCAACGGTGAGTCTGTATTTGGCGCCACAGGTGCCGATCTGTTCACCGTGGTGAACAATCTCACCACCGCCGTCACGACTGGCGTGAACATCGGTACCGAACTCGACAACCTCGATACCCGAACCCGTCTCGTGCAACAGGGTCTCGCCGAGGTGGGCGCTCGGGTACGGCGGATCAACACCATGCAAGACCGGGCCTCGGCAACGGCGATCACGCTGAAGCAAGGGCTGTCCCAAGTCGAAGACGTCGACCTTCCGAAGGTGATCATGGAGATGCGAATCCAAGAGACCGCCTATCAGGCGGCGCTGTCGACGACTGCGAAAGTCATCCAACCGTCCCTCGTCGACTTCCTGCGGTGAACCTGATGATCGATACCGAACTCGAGATTGCGACCGGAGTGGTGGAACTCCACTTTGCCGCCGGGCTGCCTGGCTTCCCGCACGTGCGTCGTTACGTGCTGACGCCCTGGGGTGGGGAGGAGTCGCCGTTCATGATGATGTCGGCGAGCGACGACCCCAACCTCGGCTTCGTCGTGGTTGCGCCCTGGGTCTTCTACCCCGACTACGAATTCGATCTCGACCGAGCAACGGCCGAACGGCTGGCGTTGCGCGATGGCGAAGACGCGGTCGTGGTGTGTGTCGTGACGTTGGGCGAACAAGCGTCCGACGCAACGGTGAACCTGCTCGGTCCGATTGTCATCAACAAGTCGACGCTCGAGGCATGCCAGACGGTGTTGGCATCGTCGGGTTACGACGTACGCGCGCCGCTTGCGCGCGCGGCCTGACGTCATCACTCCACCAGCAGCGTCGTGGTATCGCACGCGCGCGGCAGACTGTGCTCCTATGCTCGTGATGTCACCCCGCGTGTCGCGGGGCCACCACGGAGGGAGGACCCCGTGCTCGTACTCACGAGGCGTGCGAATCAGAGCATCATGATCGGACACGACATCGTCGTCACGGTGCTCGAAGTGCGCGGCGATCAAGTGCGCATCGGTATCAAGGCACCGCGTTCGGTCGACGTGCATCGCGAAGAGGTCTTTGCGAGTCTGCAGCAGGCCAACAAGGATGCCGCGCAGTCGGCCAAAGATTTGGCGAACTCACCGCTCCCCGAAGTTCCAGCCCGCGCCGAGACCTGATCGTCAAGTGGGGGCGTCACGGCCCGTTACTTGATCAGGCTCACGAACTGGTTCTCGCCCAACGAACCCGGCTGCGTGCCGATGTTGCCGGGCATCATCGAGCCCGTCATGACGAACGCAGTGATGGCCTTCGCCTGTCCGCTGTAGGTGCCCGTCCACGCTCCGCCCGAAGGTTCGAAGTCGAGCTGGTTGACGTTGTTGCCGACGAGGCGCTGGAGGAACACGGCTCGGAACTGCTTGATGTAGTAGCAGTACGAGCCCGAACCGCCCGGACAACTGACGTTGGCGGCCCAGACCTGCGGGACGTACACGAAGCGCGGGGACAGCTGGATGTCGTACAAATCGAGCGGCGCCTCGGTGGCCGAGTTCGCGGTGAACAGGGCCGCTGTGCACGCCGATCCGTTGCAGGGAGCGAGGATCGCGCCCGCCCGGGCCCCGGCGCAGTTGTTCCACGCAGCTGCGGGTTGGCCGACGATGTTGCCGGCCCAGGCGTCGACCCGGCCACATGCGTACTCGAAGAAGCATTGCGACAGCGCTCGGTGTAACCACACCTGACGGCTGACCCCGACGGGCGGCGTGCCGATCACACGGGCGTCGAACGTCGCGCGCTGGCAGCTCGCGGGCACCCCGGCGTTCGCGGCCGACGGGATGAACTCCCAGAGTGGCTTGTTGTCGAGTTGATAGCCGCCAACGCTGACTTTGGGGTAGTTGCCCCGTCGGAGCCGGGCCGGATCGCCGTCACTGAACGACCCGCCAGAGCGCATCCCGGCGTCGAACGCCGCGCCGTTCCCGGTCCCTTGTGCGACGCGGTTCGGTCCTGCGGTCACGCAGTCGTCGTCGGCACCGCTGCCGGTTCCGGTCGGGTGCGGGGTGTACACGTGGTCGGCGCCCATTGCGATGTTGTCGTCGAGGCGTTGATTCTGGCCACCGTTCGAACAAGACGCCGTCGTGCCGAGATCCTCGTTGCCGTAGAGGTGGAAGTCGAGGAACCCGAAGTTGCCCGATGTCGGACCCGTACAGGGCTCGACAGCGCCGCCGCCTCCACCGCTGTCGAGGCACGCTTCGCCCGAGCCGAAGCCCGAGAACATGTTGAACGGCAACAACCCGCTTTCGGTCGGGTTGACGATCCGCGCTTCGGCGAGCGTGCGGGTCTGCGTGGACCCGTCGCCGAAGATCTTGGCGAACACCGTCGAGTAGGTCTGCACGGGCGTGCGGACGCGCATGCGGGTGAACGAGGTGTTGAACGAGATGCATTGTGTCGTCGAGGCGACCGCCAGCGGCGTGTCGGTGCATCCCGCCCAGTTCAGATTGCCGCCCGCGAGGTTGTTGAGGGCGTAGGTTTTCGCGTCCCCCTCGGCGTTCGTTCGGTTCGGGAGTTGTTGCGCGCCAGCGAGCACGGCAGCGTCGGCCGCGGTTTGGACCTGGCGGCGTTGCGACCTTGCATAACCGAGGTCGACCACGAGTGCCGACATCCCGAGCATCACGACGAGCACCATGACGGTGAACACCAGTACAGCCCCGCGTTCGTCGGTCTCCCGACGGTTCAGGCGGTTCGTGCGCGACATCACGCGCACCACGTCCAGTCATTCGTGATCGCCGTTTCACCAGCAGTGGTGATTCCGCTGGCCGAGATTTGCTCGATGCGCATTGTTGCCTTGGCCCGGATGGCGTCGCCTGAGATGAACTGACCGGTGAGGGGTGTGATTGGTTCCATCGGGAACTCGGTGCAGACGATCAGTTGTTGGCCAACCGCGTAGGTCGCGGGCGCCACCACCCGCACGCGCGTTTTGGTGGTGTTCAGTCCGATGCGTTCCTTGGTCAGACAAATCAGACGCTGAGCATTGCCAGTGGCGGTGCTCCCAGTGGTCGGACACGACGTGTTCGTACCGAAGTTGGCAACGATGCCTTGACGGGCCGCGTCGCGCACACCTTGATTCACGGTGGTCCGGTTCGAATAGATCGCGCCGAAATCGACGACGCCGAACACGAACATCAAGAGCAGTGGCAACACGATCGCGGCTTCGACCAAGGCCGCGCCCCGTGTATCGCGGCTCGGTCGACGGTTCGTGGCATGCGCCGTGGCGTTGGCCTGACTCCGCATCCTCATTGCTCCCCAATCTGCCCCTTAGGGTCATTCTGGAGCAAATCGGCCTAGGTTGTCAGATCAGCTCCCCAAATGGGACGAACTGTCTTGCGATGGCGTCGGCCACGACCCGATTGGTCATGTGGCCCCCGCGGGTGTTCATCCCGGTGCCGAGGGCCGGGTGGCGGCGGACCACGGCGGCGAGGTCTTCGGTCGCGAGATCGACCACATAGGGCAGCGTGGCGTTGGTGAGCGCGTAGGTCGAGGTGTGTGGCACTGCGCCGGGCATGTTGCCCACCGCGTAGTGCAACACACCGTGCCGTTCGAAGACCGGATCGCGGTGGGTCGTCTCGTGCATCCCCTCGATGCATCCACCTTGATCGATGGCAACGTCGACCATCACCGCGCGCGGCTTCATCGACTGGATCATGTCGTCGGTGACGACCTTCGGTGCCCGGCCGCCCGGTACGAGTACTGCCCCGATGACGAGATCGGCGTCGGCCACGGCGCGTCCGACTGCCGCGGTGTTCGACGCCAGCGTCATGATGCGTCCCTTGTGGATCTGGTCCACGAAACGGAGGCGATCGAGGTTGCGATCGAGGAGGAGCACCTCGGCCTCCATGCCCTGCGCGATCCACGCGGCATTCCAACCGACGTTGCCGGCGCCGATGACGACGACCCGCGCCGGACGAACCCCCGGCGCGCCACCGAGCAAAATCCCGCGGCCGCCGTGGCGACGCTCGAGGAAGTGTGCGCCGACTTGGGTCGCCATCCGACCGGCGACCTCGCTCATCGGCGCAAGCAGCGGTAGCGACCGATCGTCGAGTTGCACCGTCTCGTACGCGATCGCGGTCGTGCCGGCAGCGAGCAAGGCGTCGGCGACATCGGGGTAGGCCGCGAGGTGGAGGTAGGTGAACAAGATCTGGTCGGCGCGTAGGTAGGCGAACTCGCGACTCTGAGGTTCTTTGACCTTCAGCACGATGTCGGCGCCCCACACCTCGGCGGAGTCGCTCACGAGTTGCGCGCCCGCAAGTTCGAAGTCGATGTTGCGAATCGAACTTCCCTCGCCTGCGTCGACCTCGACCAACACGTCACAGCCGTGGCGAACCAACTCGTGAACACCGTCGGGCGTGATCGCGACGCGGTGCTCGTCGGTCTTGATCTCGCGCGGGACGCCGATCTTCATCGGGTTCCCCACGCGTAGGTCTGTTTGTGCAAACGGAGGTACACGAACGTTTCTGCACTCCGAACTCCGGGAATCGATCGCACCTTGTCGTTCAGAAGTTCGAGCAGGTGTTCGTCGTCCTCGCAGACGACCTCGAACAACAGATCGAAACTTCCCGTGGTGAACACGAGGTAATCGACCTCGGGGACTGTCGCGAGTGCGTCCGCAATCGTGGTGAGGTCGCCTTCGGCACGAACGCCGACCATGGCCTGGCGGCGGAAACCGAGTCGCAGCGGATCGGTGACTCCGACGATCTGGACCACATTGCCGTCGATGAGGCGCTGGACGCGCTGGCGTACCGCTGCTTCGGAGAGCCCCACCTCGGCTGCCATGCGTGTGTACGGCAAGCGACCGTCGCGTTGGAGCAACTCGACCAACGCCTTGTCGGCTTCGTCGAGTGCGGCTTCGTCGCGACGACGGGTGTTCGCTCGCATCAGTGACTCACGCCGACAATGCGTCGCACAAGCCGGAGAACGCCTCGATGTACTGGTCGATGTCGGTCTCGGTGTGCTGCACCGAGATCGTCCACTGCTCCTCGTCACCCGGAGTCATGAAGATGCCGCGGTTCACCATCCATGGATACGACGCGGCGTACAGATCGAGGTTCGTGTCGAGGAAGTCTCGATAGTTCGTCAGTGGCGTGGGTCGGTAGCTCACGCAACCCTTCGCGCCGAGGTCGACGGTGTGGGCGGGTAGCCCGGCTCGCTCGATCGCTCTGGTGCAACCGGCCGCGAGCCGCGTGCCCAGGGCGGCGAGATAGTCGTACGCATCGGGGGTCATCACCTCGGTGAGGGCCGCCAGCGACGCGGCTGCGACGAGGGGATTGCCGTTGAACGTGCCTTGTTGGGCGGCGCCACGTTCGATGCTGCTCATGATGTCGGCGCGCCCGCCGAACGCTGCGCCCGGTGTGCCGCCGAACGTGGCCTTGGCGAGGCAAGTGAGGTCCGGCCGCACCCCGTAGCGATCACCGGCGCCACCCCGCGCGATTGCGGTGCCGGTCTTCACTTCGTCGTAGATCAACACCGCACCGTGCTTGTGCAACAGGTCCTTCAAACCCTGGAGGTATCCCGGTTGGGGCTGAGCGATCCCGATGTTCATCATCACCGGTTCGATGATCATGCACGCGATTTCACCGCCGCGTTCGTCGAGCAGGTTCGACAACACGGTGAGGTCGTTGAACGGCACGGCGTGGGTGTAGTCCGCCAACCATTTCGGCGTACCGAGCGACATGGGTGTGCTCGCCGGTTGGTCGCGGCCGCCCATGACGTCGGCATTGGGCACGACCGAAAACATCACCGTGTCGTGGTGGCCGTGGTACGAGCCTTCGGCCTTCACCACGTGGTCGCGTCCGGTGTGGGCGCGCGCAATGCGAATGGCGTGCATGGTGGCTTCGGTTCCGGAGTTGCAGAATCGGATCTGTTCGAGCTCGTAGCGGTCACAGATCACCTCGGCGAGCTCGACGGCTTCGGGCGTCGGTGCCGCGAAGTGTGTTCCGCGTCCTGCGGCGCGGGTGATGGCCTCGACGATCTTCGGATGTGCGTGGCCGTACACCATGCATCCAAAACCACCGTGGGTGTCGACGTACTCGTTGCCGTCGACATCCCAGACGTTGGCACCCTTGCCGTGGGTGAGATAGATCGGGTATGGGTCGCCCATTTGGAACGATGAGCCGACGCCGAGCGGCAACGTTTTCAGGGCTCGCTCGTAGAGCGCCTTCGACGCCGTGGTGCGGTTCAACAGCGCGGCCATTTCGCGCGCGGCGATCTCGCGGGCTCGGGCGTTCAATCGATCGATATCAGTCATCGTCCAATCCTCGATTCGGTGCTTCCATGCCGGAAATCTTTCGTTCAGCGTGACGCCTTGCGACGGCTCCAAGCCGCGCGCGTAGCGATCACGGGTCGCGCGGTCTAGTGCTTGATCATGACGTGCTTGAGCTCGGTGTAGTGCTCGAGCGCGTACGCGCTCATGTCCTTGCCGTAACCGCTCTGCTTGAAGCCACCGTGGGGCATTTCGCTCGTGATCATGATGTGTTGGTTCACCCACACACAGCCGAACTCGAGCGCCTTGGTCATCCGCATTGCGCGCCCGACGTCGCTCGTCCACACCGACGCACTCAGGCCGTAGTCGACGCCGTTGGCCCATGCGATCGCCTGGGCCTCGTCGGTGAATCGCTGCACCGACACCACGGGCCCGAATACTTCGCGCTGGACGATCTCGCTGTCTTGGCCAGGGTTCACGACAACCGTTGGCTCGTAGAAGAAGCCAGCCGCGCCGCCGACCTTGCCGCCGGTGGTGACCTCGGCGCCGGCGTCACGGGCACGATCGACCATGCCCGACACTCGGGACTGCTGGTCGGCCGAGATGACCGGACCCATTGCGGTGTTCTCGTCGAACGGATCGCCCATCGCAATCGCGCCCACCGCGTCGGTGAGTTGCGGAACGAGTCGTTCGAACGCCGCGCCACCCGCCATGACGCGACAGGGCGCAGTGCAGTCTTGACCAGAGTTGTAATAGGCACCTTCGGCGAGCGCGCCGACGACCGCGTCGATGTCGGCGTCATCGAACACGATGACCGGCGCCTTGCCTCCGAGCTCGAGGTGGACGCGCTTGAGCGTGTCGGAGGCGTTGCGCGCGATGAGCTTGCCGGTGTTGACGTCACCGGTCAGCGACACGAGACGGATGTCGGGATGGCGCACAATGGCGTCGCCCGCGGTTTCGCCCTGACCGCACACGACGTTCAACACGCCAGGCGGCAGGATGTCGGACGCGAGTTGCGCGAACCGCACCAGGCTGAGCGGGGTGAGCTCCGATGGTTTCAACACCACGGTGTTGCCCGTTGCGAGGGCCGGGCCGAACTTCCACACCGACATGTTGAGCGGGTAGTTCCAAGGTGCGATACCGGCGACGACCCCGAGCGGGTCGCGGCGCACGTAGCTGGTGTGATCGGCGAGGTACTCCCCGGCGGCCTTGCCCTCGAGGTTGCGGGCGGCACCGGCGAAGAACCGGAGGTTGTCGATCGACAGGTCCATCTCGACGCCGATGATCGCCTTGGGCTTACCGACGTTGCGCATCTCGAGTTCGGACAACTCGTCCACGTTCGCCTCGATGAGGTCGGCCAATGCGAGCAACGCCTCGGAGCGTTCACGTGGGGTCTTGGCCGACCATTCGCCGAATGCCGACTTGGCGGCGTCGACCGCGGCATCGACATCGACCGCGTCGGAACTTGCGACCTGGTCGATGACCTGGCCGGTCGCGGGATCGAGGACCGAGTCGGTCTTTCCCGAGGCTGCGGGCGTCGATTTGCCGCCGATGAAGTTGTCGATCGCCATGGTTCTCCCCTTGGGCGCGCGAGACGAGCCTGTCTCGTCGATGGTCGGGCCGGTAGCCCATGATGCTCCGTCAAAGTCCCTCGATGCAAGGGAATCCGCCGGAGTTTGTCCCTACCGCCACGGAATCCCTTGCGTCGACGCGAGATATCTGCGAATGTGACGCGGCCTTGGCCGGGTCGAGCGCACGGCTGGGGATGGCAATCAGCGTTCGCTCGGACGTGTCAGACTTGGCACCGCTCGGCCAGGCAACGCCCATATCTTCCGAGGACCTAACTTCCGAGGATCGACCGGGGGGCTTGATCATCGACAGTCAGTCTGCGAGCGCCGCAGCCAAACGTGACGCTGGCGGCGACGTCATCGTGCTCGACCACGTCACCAAGCACTACGGCAGTTTCGTCGCAGTCGAAGAAGCGCATTTCAACATCGCACGCGGCGAGTTCTTCTCGATGTTGGGTCCGTCGGGCTGCGGCAAGACG
>SXIR01000190.1 GCA_005772765.1 Actinomycetota bacterium | reverse complement strand
CGGTCTGACCCGCGATGTGTCAGGTGGGTTCAACACGCTGGTTCGTTCGAACCCGGGAAACCCGATTCGGGTCGACGAACTCGAGTCGTTGCCAGGCGTGACGCGGGTCGCGCCGCTCGCCCAGGTGAGGGTCGAGATCACGCCGCCAGACACCGATGAGGGCACGTTCTGGAACATGTCGTCCTTCGACGAACGGTTCGTCGAGGGCGGCGCACCGAAGCTCGAAGCCCGCGGCGAGTTCGCTACCGACGACGATGCCTATCGAGCGTTGCTCACCGACCCGAACGCGGTGATGGTCGACGCGTTCTTCTTGTCGGAGGGCGGCGGTCCACCCGCAGCCGTGGTGCGCGTCGGCGACACGATCACCGTGAAGAACACGCAGAACGGGCGCACGAAGGATCTCACCGTCATTGCGGAATCGGCTGACGACTGGCTCTTCAACGGTGCGCTGATGAGCCCGCTCGCGACCAAGGAGTTGTTCGGTGACGCGGCGGTGCCGAACAGGGCGTATGTGATGGCCGACGACCCGACTTCGTTGTCGCGGACCCTCGAAGCCGACTTCTTCCGCCAAGGTGCCGAGTCCGATCCGATCCGTGACCTGGTCGACGAGAACCTGGCGCAGCAGAACCAGTTCTTCGGGTTGATGCGGAGCTTCTTGGCGATCGGGCTGGTGATCGGTATCGCGGGGATCGGCGTCATCATGGTGCGAGCCGTACGCGAACGGCGTCGACAGATCGGCGTGTTGCGGGCGCTCGGCTTCGAGTCCCGATCGGTATCGAACGCCTTCGCAACCGAGTCGACGTTCCTCGCACTCGAAGGCGTGCTCATCGGCGTCGGGTTGGCGTTCGTCGCGACGTGGTCGATCACGAAATCCGACGACTTCGGTGACGGGCTCACCTGGCGCGTGCCGTGGGCGATCGTGGCCATCCTGGTGGTCGGGACGGTGCTCGGTTCGCTGCTCGCGACCCTGCTACCGGCACGCACCGCCTCGAAGATCAAGCCCTCGGTCGCCCTCCGCATCACCGACTGACCCCGAACCTCGGGGCGTCCTTTTGTTGCGGTATTCGCAACGAAAGGACGCCTCAGTGGTCGGCGAGGAGGTCGAAGATGCGGGCGGTGCAACTTGCCATTTCGGGTGGGGGCAGCAAGTTGGTTGCGATGTCGGCGGCCAGTCGAGTGAGTTCGAGCGCTGCCGCGCTCGTCGGTGCTGCGAGCACCACGGGCCGACCTTCGTCGCCGGTGCTCGCGACCTGCGGTTCGATCGGCACCGAACCCACGAGGTCTGCGCCGGTCAACTTCGACAGTCGACGCCCGCCCCCCGAACCGAAGATCTCATGCACCGAACCGTCCGGCGCCACGTAACTCGTCATGTTCTCGATGATGCCGAGCACCTTCATGTGGCTGCGGCGCGCCATGTCGGCAACCCGCGCCGCGACCTTCTGCGCGTTCTTGGCTGGGGTGGTCACAACGAGCATTTCGGTTTGCGGCAACAACCGCGACAACGCCATCTGAATGTCACCGGTGCCGGGCGGCATGTCGATGAGCAAATAGTCGAGCGCTCCCCACTCGACGTCGAGCAAGAATTGTTCGAGCGCTTTGGCGAGGATCAAACCCCGCCACATCAACGCCGTGTCCTCGTCGTCGAGGAGAAGCCCCATCGACACGACGCGCACGACGCCGTCGGCCGCGCCGTCCGCGGTTGCGGTTGCGGGCACCGGGACGTCGATGGGTTGGATGAGGCCCTTGCCCTCGCCGTTCTTCTGCGCGCGCAACCGGCCCGCAACGCCGAGCAAACGAGGGATCGAAAACCCCCAGATGTCGGCGTCGAGTACTCCGATCCGACGTCCTTGCGCCGCCAACGCCACCGCGAGATTCGCCGTCACCGACGATTTCCCGACGCCGCCCTTGCCGGACGCGATCGCCAACACCCGAGTGGTCGGCGCGATGCGGGTTTCGGGCGCCCGTCGCTGGGCTTCGCGCCGGGCGCGCTCCATCAGGGCACTGCGTTCTTCTTGGGTCAACTCGCCGTACTCGACGTCGACCGAGACCACACCCGGCAGGCCGCTCACCTTGCTGACCACGTCGGACTGGATCTGGCCTCGCAGCGGACACCCGGCCGTCGTGAGCGCGATGGTCACCGAGACCTCGCCGCCTGGGCTGACTCGGACCCCCTTGAGCATCCCCAGGTCGACGATCGACATGCCGAGTTCGGGGTCGAGCACGCCTTGCAGAATCGCGGTGACGGCGTCGGTGGTCACCGGCGGACGGGTCGAGGCCGTGGGTTCGCTGACCTCGTCGTCGGCCATGTTGTGATCCTCGCTGATCCTGCCCCCGGTGCTGCGAACACTAGGGGTTTCGTGCGCAGGCCCACCGACGCGCTGCGGGGCTCCAATCCGCATCCAGGCCTGCCGATGAAGAGGAGGTCGCCGCCGATGACTCGATTGGGAATGATTGGGAATGATCGAACGAGTCGACCGGTTGGGCACGACGCCTCGACCGACCAGGGATTCGCAAGTTTCCCTGACTAATCTGAGAACGCCTCGATTCGCCGAAGGCACTCCGCAGGAGGACACCCATGATCACGCTCACCGACACCGCCTCGATCAAGGTCAAGGAACTCATCGCGGCCGAGACCAGCGAAGCGCCGTTGTTCTTGCGCGTCGCGGTCCGTCCTGGGGGCTGCTCCGGCATGTCGTATGAGATGTTCTTCGACAGCGAACTCGCGGGTGACGACATCGAAACCGCCTACGGCGAGGTGAAGGTCGTCGTCGACCCCGCCAGCGCCCAGCACCTCACCGGCGCGACGCTCGACTTCAAAGACGGTCTGCAAGGCGCGGGATTCACGATCAACAACCCGAACGTCACCCGCACCTGCGGTTGCGGACAGTCGTTCAGCTGAGCCCGCACCACGTTCGAAACCCGACGACCTCGCTGCGGCGAGGTCGTCGTCGCGTCGGCCTCGTTGGTTCGTCCGTCGTCATCGCCGCCATCGTGCTCGGCGGCTGCTCGCGCAGCAGTGACGACGGGTCGACCGGTCCGACGACGATTCCAACCGATGTCACGGCGATCGATCCGACGGCCTCGACCCCGCCGACGACCCTGGCGGCCGAGCCCCTTCCCCGTTTGGTGCCGATCGAGGCGACGACGCTCGGCAACGGATTTCGACGATCCCGCGACGAGCGAACGTTCGCCGAGATCGACGAAGCGTTCACCGCGCAGTGTCCGGCGCTCGCTCGGACGCGGACCCGCAGCGAGATTGTCCAGCGCGCTCGGTTCGATTTCGCGAACCGCGACCCGTTGCCGACGGTGTCGCACGATGTCACAGTGTTCGCCGATGCCAACGCCGCCGCCAGCGTGTTCAACGCGCTCGCAAGCAACCAGATGTTGCGGTGTTTGCCGAAGCTCGTCACCTCGGGAGGTCTCCAACTCGGCGCAGTGACGACCGAACGAGTCCCGGTCGTCGATGCCGGCGACGCAACCTCAGCGCTCAGCCTCACCGGTACATCGATCGCGGGTGGGCTTGCGTCACAGGTGCGCGTCGAGTTGATCGTCGTCGTCGCCGGTCCGGTGCTCGACGTCTTCGTCCTCACGTCATCCGACCTGTTCCCGTTCTCCGATCCGGCGCGTGATGCGTTGGTGCTCGCGACCGCACGATGACGACCGTCAACTTCGTTTGTAACGGCGAGCCGATCGAATCCGCCGTGCTCGATGGTGAGTCGTTGCTGACCGTGTTGCGCGAACGACTCCAGCTTCGATCGGCCAAGGACGGGTGTGCGCCACAGGGTCAATGTGGTTGCTGCACCGTGCTGATCGACGGCGAGCCGCGCGTCGCGTGCGTCACGCCGATCACTCGCGTCGCGGGCAGAACCGTGACCACGATCGAAGGGCTCGACCCCACGACCAGAACCGAGTTGGCCGACCGGTTCTGTGACGCGGGCGCAACCCAATGCGGGTTTTGCACACCGGGCATCATCATGCGAATCGCGCCGTTGTACGAGCAGGCCCGTTGCGAGCGCGTCGCGCTCGATCGTGCGTTGGCTGCGCATTTGTGCCGGTGCACGGGTTGGCAAACGATCGTCGAGGCGGTCGTAGCTGAGCGTGCAGATGCGCCACGCCGTGATCTCGACGCGGCCGCAACGCGAGCGACGCTCGAAACGGGTAGCCCCCAGATTGTCGGTCCCGATGTCGCGTTGGGTGCGGCCGGCTTCGCCGACGACCGCGCGCCGACCGAGGCGTTGGTCGCCGTGCCCCGCCCACCGGGTTCGCCCCTCGCGTCTGGCTCGTCGCCGACTGACGCCGTCGAAGCCGCAGGAATCGAATTCGTCGTCGCATCATCGTTGGTCGAAGCGCGCGTCAGCGCCGGCAAGACCCAAGGGCGGCGCACCACGCTGAAGCCGCGTCCACCATTTGCCGTGCCGCCCGCGCCCGATGGCGGTGTCGCCTGGGGGACTCACTGGGTCGAGCCGGCCTATCTCGAACCCGATGCGTCGTGGTGCGAACCCGGTGGAACCGCCGCGTCGCCGGTTGCGAACGGTGGCGCGTTCGGCGGCAAGGTCGATGGCATCGCCGCGCGAGCCGCTCGCGAGCTCGCGGACCGATACGGCCGTGCGGTACGCGTCGTCTTCTCGCGCGAAGACGTCGTTCGTTTGGGACCGAAACGCCCGCCGATTGCCGGGACCGCGGTGCTCGACGGGTCGACCGTCCGTCTCGACATCGTCGCCGCCGGACCGATCGACATCGCCAATGCCGATCGGTACGGCCTCGATGTCGACGCGAACGTCGAGGTTCGCCCGCTTCTCGGACCACCCGTTGCCCGATTGCGCGCACCGTGGGCCGAAAGCGCCGTGCTCATCGAAGCGGCGCTCGACGCTGCGAGCTTCGAACGGGCGGGACGCCTCGACGGCCTGGGCGCGGCCGTGTTGCTCGACAACTGCGTCGAGTCGCCGCACGGTGCCTTTGCGGGCGTCGCCCTCGATCACTCGGGTTCGTCGGTTCGCTCGGTGCACGTGCGCGTCGCGGCCGGCGACCCCCTCGACGACATCGTGCTGCGCAGCTACTGCATCGGCGCGACCCACATGGCGCTCGGGTGGATGACCAGCGAAGGCATCACCGTCGACCCGGAGACCGGCGAAGTCCATGACCTCACGATTCGAAGTTTCGGTGTCGTGCGGCCCAAGGACATGCCCGAGGTCGTGGTCGACATCGTCGACGATCCCCGCCCGCCGATCCCGCATGCGTCGGACGCGGTCTTCGCGGCTGTTGCCGCGGCGTGTCTGGCGGGCAAACTGGTGCCATGACCGTCGAACCCTTGGCCACCCCGTCCGCACCGCCTGCCCTCGGCCCCTACTCACCAGCAGTACGAGCCGGTGACTGGGTGGTGCTTTCGGGACAGGTCCCGCTCGATCCCGCGACCGGCACGTTCGTCGGCGGCGGCATCGAAGACCAGGCGCGACGAGTGCTCGACAACATCTCCTCGATCCTCGGTGATTGCGGGCTCACGATGCGCGATGTTGCCAAGTCCCTGATCTTCTTGATCGACCTGGCCGACTTCGCGGCGGTGAACGAGTTGTACGCGGCGGCATTCGGCGATCACCGGCCGGCTCGTTCGACTGTGCAGGTCGCAGCGCTGCCCGCGAACGCACGGCTCGAGATCGAGGTGTGGGCCTACGCCGGCGATCGGTAGCCTGGCCCCATGATCGGAGCCGTGATCGTCTTGATCGTGTTGTTCATCGCCGGGCCGATTGGTCTGTTCTTCGGCGGCGCGTTGTGGAGTGCGTTGTTCGGCTGGATGCAGTCGGACCTCGCCGAGCAACCCAACGCCGCGCAGGATTAGCGGTCGACGTACCGATCACCTCGGCGCGTCGGTGCCGAGGCGCTCACCAACGTGTCTGGCCGAATCGGTAACCGACCGACCGCACCGTTTGGATCAGGTTGGCGTGTTCTTCGCCGAGCTTCGCTCGCAGCCGCCGGACGTGGACGTCGACGGTGCGTGCGCCGCCGTAGTACTCGTAACCCCAGACCCGCGAGAGCAGCTGCTCGCGAGTGAAGACCTTGCCAGGGTTCTGCACGAAGAACTTCAACAGCTCGTACTCCATGTACGTGAGGTCGAGGGGTTTGCCGTCGACTGCGGCTTGGTAGGTCTCGGTGTTGATCTCCAGGCCGCTGTAGGCGCTGATCTCTGCGCCACCCACCCGTCCCGCTCGGAACTGGAGGTGGTGCAAGCGGGCTTCGAGTTCCTTCGGGTGGAACGGCGAGAGGCAGAAGTCGTCGAAGAGGTCGTCGCGATGCTCGAGCTCGCCGAGTTGACCGCCATTGACGAGCAGGAGCACGCCGTCGACGGGAGCGTCGCCCTTGCGCAGGACTCGGCACACGCCGAACGCCGCCTCGGGGTCGGTGTCGGCGCACACGACCGCGCCCGACCACCCGGATTCGGGCGCCTGCGCCATGGCGATCGAAGCGTTGGCCACCGCCTTCCAGGCGTAGCCCGCGAGATCGAGTGTCTGGGCCAAGAGCGGCGGCGGCGGATCGGGGTAGACGAGCAGCACGGTCGGCTCACAGAGTCCCGAGGAATCGCTGGAGCTCCCACGGCGTGACCTGCACCTTGTAATCGTCCCACTCTTTGCGCGTGTTGCGCAGGAAGTACTCGAAGACGTGTTCGCCGAGTGCTGCTTGTACGAGGGTCGATCGTTCCATGACCTCGAGAGCTTCGTCGAGGCTCGTCGGCAACGTCTCGATACCAGCGCGATGGCGTTCGGTGTCGGACATCTCGAAGATGTTGTTCGCCGCCTCGGGCGCGAGCTCGTAGCCCTCTTCGACGCCGCGGAGTCCGGCGGCGAGCATCAGCGAGAACGCGAGATATGGGTTGCACGCAGGATCGGGCGCTCGATACTCGATCCGGGTTGCGTCCATGTGTCCGCGTTTGGGCAACGGAACCCGGATCAGGGCCGAGCGGTTGTTCCGCGCCCAGCACACGTAGACCGGTGCTTCCATTCCCGCAACGAGCCGCTTGTACGAGTTGACCGTCTGGTTGGTGACGGCGGTGATCTCGCGAGCGTGGTGCAAGAGCCCGGCGATGAACGCCTTGCCCGTCTTCGACAGGCCGAACTCGTCGCCAGGGTCGTGAAAGGCGTTCGACTCGCCCTCGAAGAGCGAAAGGTGCGTGTGCATCCCCGAACCGAACGCACCCGCGATCGGCTTGGGCATGAACGTCGCGTGCACGCCGTTCGCCCGAGCGACTTCCTTCACCACGAGACGGAACGTCATCACCGTGTCGGCCATCGACAGCGCGTCCGTGTGTCGCAGATCGATCTCGTGCTGGCTGGGACCGTTCTCGTGGAACGAATACTCGACCGGTATCCCCATGGCTTCGAGCGTGAGGATCGTCTGCTTGCGCAGCTCGGTGGCCATGTCCTGGGTCGTCAGGTCGAAGAAACCTGCCGTGTCGAGCAACTCGGTGCCGTGCTCGTCACGAAAGTAGAAGTACTCCATCTCGGGTGCGACGAAGAATCGGTAGTCGTGGCTGCGGGCGGCTTCGAGATTGCGCTTCAACACCCGACGGGGGTCACCTTCGAACGGGTTGCCGTCGAAGTGCTGGATGTCGCAGAACATCCGCGCGACGGGCGCGTCGTCGCCACGCCACGGCAACAGCTCGAAGGTGTTCGGGTCGGGGACCGCGAGCATGTCGGCTTCCTGCACGCGGGTGTAGCCCTCGATCGCCGATCCGTCGAAGCTCATGCCCTCTTCGAGCGCGTTCTCGAGCTCGGCGGGGGTGATGGAGAACGATTTCATCGAGCCCACGACGTCGGTGAACCACAGCCGCACGAAACGCACTCGGCGTTCTTCGACGGTTCGCAGCACATACTCGGCGTGTCGATCCATGTCGTTTCCTTCGGCCGATGTTGGCTCGGCGGTTGCGAGCGACTTGAGTGCGCTCGGTGTTCGGGCGTTCGGTGCGCAGTCGCGGACCGAACGTCCGCGTCCTCGATCGGCCAAGCGTACGGGCGAACGAAGCCGAGATTCCAAGGCAATTCCGTCGTTTACACAGCGTTCACAATGGCGAAAAACCGGAGAAACCCCAGCTGGGGCAGGATGAGCGGGTCGAGAAGGGCTCCGCTCGTCTCGACATCACAGGGGTGAGATTGCTTAGGCTCGCTGACGCGTCACGCGGGCGGTCCAGCGTTGTACTCGACCCCGAACGCACTGACAACGCCAAGACTCGAACGAGGAGACCTTCCGTGGCCTACCGGGCTGAATACATCTGGATCGACGGCACCGAGCCGACGGCCAAGCTGCGTTCCAAGACCAAGATTCTCGCCGACGGCGCCGAACTGCCGATCTGGGGTTTCGACGGGTCGTCGACGAACCAGGCAACCGGCGACAAGTCCGACTGCGTGCTCCGTCCGGTGTGGTCGTGTCCCGACCCGCTGCGCGGTGGCGACGACGTGTTGGTCATGTGTGAGGTGCTGTTCGTCAACATGACCCCGCACCCGAGCAACACGCGCGCGGCATGTGCGGCCATCGCCGCGAAGTACGCCGACGAAGAACCGCTGTTCGGTCTCGAGCAGGAGTACACCTTCTACAAGGAAGGTCGCCCCTACGGCTTCCCCGAGTCCGGGTTCCCGGCACCCCAGGGCGGCTACTACTGCGGTGTCGGCGCCGACGAGATCTTCGGCCGCGACGTCGTCGAGGCGCACACCGATGCCTGCCTCGAAGCCGGGATCGCGATCTCGGGCACGAACGCCGAGGTGATGATCGGTCAGTGGGAATACCAGGTCGGCCCGCTCGGCCCGCTCGAGGTCAGCGACCAACTGTGGGTGTCGCGCTGGTTGCTCTACCGGATCGCCGAAGAGTTCGATGTCATGGCGACGCTCGACCCGAAGCCGGTGAAGGGTGACTGGAACGGCGCGGGTTGCCACACGAACTTCTCGACGAAGACCATGCGAGAAGACGGCGGCTGGGACGCCATCATCGCCGGATGTGAAGCGCTCGGAAAGAAGGCCGCCCTGCACGTCGAGCACTACGGCGACCGCATCGAAGAGCGGCTGACCGGACACCACGAGACCCAGCGTTTCGACCAGTTCAGCTACGGCGTTTCCGACCGTGGCGCGTCGATCCGCATCCCGTGGCAGTGCGAAATCGACAAGAAGGGCTCCCTCGAAGATCGTCGTCCGAACGCGAACTGCGACCCGTACGTCGTCGCTCGTTTGATGATCGAGACGATCTGCGGCGACGCAGCCTGAAACTGCACCCAGGTACTCGTTTCCCGGAGAGTTAGCCGCGCAATGCGCAACTAACTCTCCGGGAAACGTTCCACGTAGGCTGTTGCGGTGAGGATCGGTGCCGCGCAGTTGACGTGCGTGGTGGGCGATCTCGACGGCAACGTCGAGCGCGCCGTCGACGCGTATCGCGATGCCGTCGCGCAAGGGTGCGAACTCGTCGTCTTTCCCGAACTCGCGATCACCGGATATCCACCCGAGGACCTCGTGTTGCGGCGGGCGTTCGTCGCGGCCGCCGAAGCCGCCGTGATGCGGTTCGCTACCAACGTTGGCGCGGCACGTGCCGTCATCGGGTTCACGGAACCGGCGGCCGATCGGGTCTACAACTCGGCGGCGGTATGCGGCGACGGCCGAGTGTTGCAGGTGTATCGCAAGCAACTGCTACCGAACTACGCGGTGTTCGACGAGGAACGGTACTTCGAGCCCGGTGACGCGACGCTGGTCGTCGACATCGCGGGGGTTCCGATCGGCGTCACCGTCTGTGAGGATGCGTGGTTCGCCGCCGGGCCCGTTGCCGACGCAGTCGCGCACGGAGCGCGGATCGTGGTCAATCTCAACGCCTCGCCGTATCACCAGGGTCGACTCGCCGAACGCGAGACGATGCTCGAGGCCCGGGCACACGAAGTCGGCGTGCCCATCGTCTACTGCAACCTGGTTGGCGGCCAGGACGAGTTGGTGTTCGACGGCGCGTCGCTTGCGGTCGCGGCCGACGGTTCGGTCGGGGGACGGGCGCTGCAGTTCGTCGATGACCTCCTGATCGTCGACGTCGACGATCAGCACGGCACGGTGGTGGGTCGCGTCGAAGCGCCACTCGACGCCGTCCGCGAGGTCTACGAAGCGTTGGTTGTCGGCACGCGCGATTACGTGCGTCACAACGGGTTCACCGACGTGCTCGTGAGTTTGTCCGGCGGGGTCGACTCGGCCCTCGTCACGGCGATTGCGGTCGACGCGCTCGGTGCCGATCACGTGCGGTGCGTCATGCTCCCGAGCCGGTATTCGTCGGACGGGTCGGTGAGCGACTCCGAGGTGCTCTTGGCGAATCTCGGAGTCGCAGCCTGGACGATTCCGATCGAGCCCGCGCACCTCGCATTCGAGGAGATGCTCGCCGATGTGTTCGCCGGTACGGCTCCGAGCCTCGCAGAGGAGAACGTGCAAAGCCGTATTCGCGGCAACGTCATGATGACGATCTCGAACAAGTTCAACTGGATGGTGCTCTCGACCGGAAACAAGTCCGAGATGGCGACCGGTTACGCGACCCTGTACGGCGACATGGCGGGTGGTTTCGCCGTCATCAAGGATGTCCCGAAGACGCTCGTCTGGGAGTTGTGCCGCGAGCGCAACGCACGCGCCGGGCGCGAGATCATCCCCAACGCGATCATCGACAAGCCGCCGAGCGCCGAACTGCGCCCCGATCAGCTCGACAGCGATTCACTGCCCGACTACTCGGTGCTCGACCCGATCATCGAGGGCTACGTCGAAGACGATCTCTCGGTTGCCGAGTTGGTGGCGAACGGTTACGACGATGCGACCGTGCGTCGGGTCGCGCGCATGGTCGACCGCAACGAGTACAAGCGTCGACAGGCCCCGCCCGGTGTGCGGGTCACACCCAAAGCGTTCGGCAAGGACCGCCGCCTGCCCATCACCAACCGCTGGCCGGGTTGACGGTCCAGCCGCCAGTCACGAACGAGCGGATTCGATCGCCACGAGCGCGTCGGCGAACGCGCTCGACTCCATCAGGTCGAAACCGCGTGTGAGGCGTCGTCGCGCGTAGGCCTCGAAGTCTTCGGCGGGGTTGTCGTTGACGTGTTGAATGAGGCCCCACAGCGTCCAGAGCACGTCGCACAAGGCCTTGTACGCGACCATTCGGCCGGCCTGATCGGGAGGCGGGTCGCCACCGAAGTACGCGCGCAGGAGTACCGCGTCCTGCTCCCTGCCGAACTCGCCTTCGACCGACAAGTCGCCGAGATCCCACATCGGATCGTTGTTGCCGCTGTACTCGTAATCGATGATGTACATCCGATCGCCCGTGTCGAGGAAGTTCTCGCACAGCGGATCGCAATGACACGCGACGAGTGCTGCTGGCTGGGTCGCCAATACCCGGAGGGCCTCACCAGCACGGCGCACCGCGGCGTCGTATCCGCTC
Organism: Actinomycetota bacterium; assembly: GCA_005772765.1. Lineage (GTDB taxonomy): Bacteria > Actinomycetota > Acidimicrobiia > IMCC26256 > PALSA-610 > SXJQ01. Next base: position 16,171 of record SXIR01000190.1, on the reverse strand, counting down.
GGCAGTTGCGCGCCTTTCGCGGCGAGTAATGCCTTGTACTCGTCGATCATTGCCGAGAGACGAAAGTCGACCGCGAAGAGATCCGAGCGATCGTGGAGCAACCTGAACGCGATGCCCGCGCGCGCCACGGCAGCGAGATCTTGGAAGCCTTCGGCCGACATCGTCGCCGCGCCATCGATGTATCGCGTGACCATGAGCCCGTCCGTCGGGTCGAAATACTCGACGGGAGCGTTGACTCCGGCGCGAGCGGCGTTGGCCGCGGCGACGGATTCGACAGCCCGATCGATGTACTCCGAGGTGCCGTCGCCGGGGAGTCGAACGACGAACCGTTCATCGCCGCAATCGACGAGATAGTTGACGTTCGTCAAACCGGCCAAGCGGGTCGCCTGATATTCGCGTTCACGAAGTGTCGGCACACGCGCGATCGCGACTTCGAGTGGTGTCATGCTCGCAGCCTTTCGTTGGTCGCGTCGTAGACGGCACCAGAGTGGCGTACTGCCGCGTGCGCGTCGCCGTAGACCTCGATCGCGAAGTCTTGCGCGTCTGCGAGCGCAGCGGGGATGTAGCCCATGACGATGGGTGCGCCGATCGTGTGCCCGTAGTTCGCGCTCGTCGTGAAACCAACGACGTTGCCGTCGTGCAGGATCGCCTCGCCGCCGACCGGCCAGGCCTCGTCGTCGATCGTGAAGGTCGTGAGGCGACGCACCACCTCGTTCTGGTGGGCGACGAGCGCGTCGCGGCCGATGAAGTCACCCTTGTCGAGATCGACTCGCCAGCCGAGACCGGCCTCCCACGGGTTCGTGTCGGGCGTGACATCGGTCGACCAATAGACGTAACCCTTTTCCATGCGGAGGGTGTCGATGGTGCGGTATCCGGCATTCACGATGCCTGCGGACTGGCCCGCGTGCCAGAGTTGTTCGTAGACGTGCGCGGCGTACTCGGTCGGAATGTGCAGTTCCCAGCCAAGTTCGCCGACGTAGCCGATCCGCAGTGCGAGCACCGGCGCGCTAGCGATCGTGATCACCCGGGCGCGGGCGTACCGGAACGCCGCGTTGCTCACGTCGTCTTCGCACACCTGCGCGAGCACATCACGGGCGCGTGGCCCGCACAGATTGATCACGGCGCGCGCCGACGTGAAGTCTTGGATGACGACGGTGCCGTCATCGGGCGAGTTCGAGCGGATCCACCCGATGTCATGCGCACCGAATGCCGATCCGGTCACGACGTACCAACGGTCCGATGCGAGACGCGTCATGGTGAGGTCGCACTCGATCCCGCCGAGTTCGTTACACAACTGCGTGTAGATCACCGAGCCGACCGACTTGTCCAGGTTGGTCACCGCGAGGCGCTGCAACGCGTCGAGCGCGCCGGCACCGCTGACCTCGAACTTGGAAAACGACGTTTGATCGAACAGGGCGACGCGTTCGCGCACCGCTCGATGCTCGGTGCCAACGGTCTCGAACCAGTTCGGGCGACCGAACGAAGGCGCTTCCTGGGTCGGACCACCCGCCGTTGCGAACCAGTTCGGGCGCTCCCACCCGCCTCGTGAACCGAACACGGCGCCTGCGCTGCGCAGCGGTTCATGCAAGGGGCTGCGTCGCACGCCGCGCGCGGTCGCATGTTCGCTGCCCGGAGGCGCCAGCTTGTAGTGGTGTCCGTACAGCTCGACGGCGCGCGGATACATGAAGTGCCGGGTCGTGTGATGGAACGAGAAGCGGCGCACGTCGAGCGGCCACAGATCCAATGAGGGTCGGCCGTCGACGATCCACTCGGCCATCATTCGCCCGGCGCCGCCGCCCGCGGCGATGCCGTAGAGGAATCCGGTCGCAACGAAGAAGTTGTCGATCTCTGGCGTGCGACCCATGACGAAATCGGCATCAGCCGAGTACGGGATCGGTCCGTTGACGAGCGTGCGGATCCCGGCTCGTTCGATCACCGGCGTTCTGATCGTCGCGAGGGCGGCGAGCTGCTCGAAGCGATCGAAGTTCGGGTCGAGCAGCTCGCGCCGGAACGGCGAAGGAATGCCGCCTTCGCCGAAGGGGAGTGTGTCGGGCTCGTAACCACCGACGAGCAGCCCCGGACCGTCGGGCTTGTAATACACGAGGTGATCGGGGTCGCGCATCGTCGGCATGCCGCGCGGCATGTCGTCGATCGGCCCGGTCAGGAGGTACTGGTGTTCCAGCGCAATCGCGGGTACCCGCGCGCCGGCCATCGCGCCGATCTCGAGCCCCCACATGCCGGCCGCGTTCACGACGATTTCGCATTCGATCGCGCCCCGATCGCGCGTGGTGACCTGGGTGATACGGCGACCGTCGACCGTGATCGAGGTCACTTCGGCGTGTTCGAAGATGTGCGCGCCGCGCTGGCGGGCACCCTTCGCAAGCGCCTGCGTGACGCTCGCGGGATCGATGTGGCCATCGGTCGGCAAGAACGCGGCCGCGAGCACGCCTTCGGTCGACATGAGCGGGAACATGCGTTGCGCTTCGTCGGCACCGATGATGTCCATGGGAAGCCCGAAGCTCTTCGCCATGGTCGTGAGCCGTTTCAGTTCGAGCACACGTTCGGGCGAGCACGCCAGGCGGAGGGATCCGACCTTGTGCCAGTCGACGGCCTGGCCGGTCTCGGCTTCGAGGCGGTCGTAGAGCGCGACGGAGTGTTCGAGCATGCGGGTCACATTGCGTGACGAGCGCAACTGACCGACCAGACCCGCCGCGTGCCAAGTCGCGCCGTCGGTCAACTCGAACCGCTCCAACAAGACGACGTCGGTCTCGCCCAGCGCCGCCAGGTGGTAGGCGATCGAGCAGCCCAGAATGCCGCCACCGATGACGACGATGCGGGCACGCTCGGGCAACGGCGGGCGCGAGCTGAGTTCATTCACGGCGACTCCAGGGCCGGGCACAAGTTCGCCAACACGGGCGGCTGCAACATAGGACAACCGAACCTGGTTATCCTCCGCTGCTCATGACGACTGGCATCGCCGTCGACGGTCTTTGGAAGGTGTTCGGCCCGAAGGGCGAGCGCCTGGTCGGCTCACCGGACGCCGACCGGCCGCGCCGCGAACTCGAAGCCGACACTGGGTGCGTCGTGGCGATGCGCGACATCCGCTTCGCCGTCTCGCCCGGTGAAGTGTTCGTCGTGATGGGACTCTCCGGGAGCGGCAAGAGCACGCTGGTGCGCTGTCTGACTCGGCTGATCGAACCCACCGCCGGGACGATTTCGATCGGCGACATCGACGTCACCGCCGCCGACACCGATGCCCTGCTCGAACTACGGCGCCACCGCGTCAGCATGGTGTTTCAACACTTCGGCCTGCTGCCGCACCGGACCTTGGTCGACAACGTCGGGTTCGGACTCGAACTGCGCGGCGTCGACAAGAGCGAGCGACGACAGGCGGCCGAACGCGTGCTGGAGTTGGTGGGGCTCGGAGGCATGGGGCAATCGAAACCCGACCAGCTCTCGGGTGGGCAGCAGCAGCGAGTCGGTTTGGCACGCGCGCTCGCGACGGATCCCGACGTCATGTTGTTCGACGAACCTTTCTCAGCCCTCGATCCGCTGATTCGGCGCGACATGCAAGACGAGGTGTGTCGACTGCACGCCGACGTCGGCAAGACGATGGTGTTCATCACGCACGACCTCGCCGAAGCACTTCGACTCGGCGATCGCATCGCGATCATGCGCGATGGTCGGTTCGTGCAGGTCGGAACGCCGGAGGAGGTTGTCGGTAGTCCGGCCGACGACTACGTGCGCAACTTCGTCCGTGACGTGCCGCGATCGCACGTGATCTCGGTCGGTGCCATCATGGCTCCCCATTCACCGGGCGACTACGTCACTACCGTCGTGTCGACCACGAAGGTCCGCGACGTCGTCGGCCATGTCGCGAGCAGCGACCTGCCCGTGCAGGTCGTCGACGAATCCGGCGTTCCGGTCGGTTCGGTCGATCGATTGGCCGTGCTCGAAGTCATCGCGGGTGACGACATCCACGAGATTCGCGCGGCAGCGTCGAGCTGACGTGTTGGTGTCGCAGTGACGGTGGCGGCCATTCCGAGATCACGCTCGCGGGCGGTGCCGCGCGGGTTGGTCCCGGTCGTCGTGTTTGCCATTGTGGGACTGTTGTTGGCCCAAACGGGTTCCGAGGTGCCCGAAGGGTTCGACATCGGGCTCACGGACTGGATGCAGGACCGTTACAAGTGGACGGTGTTGAACGACGACCACTGGATGTTCACCCGCTTCTTCCATCCGATCGGCGACGCGTTGGGTTCGACCTACGACTTCGTGCTGTGGGTTCTGCGAGCGCTGCGCTGGCCTGGGGTGCTGGCCGCGGCCGCAGCGATCGGTGCCCGGACCGGAGGGTGGAAGGCCGCCGTTGCGGGATCGATGTTGTTGTTCGGCTGCGGTGTCATCGCCGATTGGGACAACACCATGATCACGCTCGCGTTGATGATCGTCGCGGTGGTCGTGTCGTTGCTGATCGGCCTGCCGCTCGGCATCTGGTCAGCGCGCAACGTCCAGGTCGAATCGATACTGCGCAGCGTGCTCGACACAGCGCAGGTGATGCCGGTCTACGTGTACCTCATGCCGATCGTGGTGTTCTTCGGGATTCAGGCACCGGCGGTCATCGTCGCGACAGTGATCTTCGCAGTCCCGCCGGCCGTTCGAATCACGAACCTCGGGTTGCGCAGCGTGCCCGTTGTCACCGAAGAAGTCGGACGGTCGTTCGGCAGCACACGCGGGCAACTGCTGCGAAAAGTCCAGTTGCCGATGGCTCGGCCGACCATCTTGCTCGGGCTCAATCAGGTGATCATGATGGCGTTCGGCGTCGTCGTGATCGCTGCGCTCGTGGGTTCGGGCGGCCTCGGTCAAGACGTGCTCACCGGTTTGCAAAAGATCGATGTCGGCAAGTCGTTCGCTCCCGGGCTGGCGCTCGTCTTCGCGGCGATTGCGCTCGACCGGATCAGCACCGGTCAGCGAACGGTTTCAGTTCGACGTCGTTTCTCGATGCCGACCTGGTGGGAACGACCGCGGGTCGCGTTGACGGTGCTGTTCGGCGCCGTGATCGGTGTCGGGGTCGCCGCGACGTTGCTGGGCGCCGACACCTTCCCCGAGTCGTTCACCGTCGACATCAGTCAATCGGTGAGCGACGCGGCGAAGTGGGTCACCGATCATCTCGCCACCGGTGTCCCGGTGGTGGGGGGAACGAAGTCGATCAGCGATTTCTTCTTGTTGAACTTCTTGAACCCGATGCAAGAAGCCTTCATCGATGCTGCCTGGTGGGTCGTGGTGCTCGTCATTGCGGCGATTGGTTGGGCAAGTGGCGGTTGGCGCCTCGGGGTGTTGTGCGGCGGGTGCTTCGTTGCGATTGCATCGCTCGGCATTGCGGCCGATCGAGAATCGGTCTGGGACAAGGCGATGATCACGCTGGCTCAGGTGCTCGTGGTGGTTGCGGTCAGTGTGGTGATCGCGTTGCCGCTGGGGCTGGCCGCTGGACGGAGTGACCGGCTGAACCGATTCCTGCGCCCGGTGCTCGACACGGCGCAAGCGTTGCCGCAGTTCGCCTACATCGTGCCGGTGTTGTTCTTGTTCCCGCCCGGCCGGACTCCCGGGATCTTCGCGTCGATCATCTACGCGGTTCCGCCGTGTATCCGCCTGACGTCGCTCGGGCTGCGCGAAGTGCCGGTGGGCCCGCGCGAGGCAGCGACATCGTTCGGCGCGACGCCGCGCCAAGAGATGATGCGAGTCCAGATCCCCCTGGCGCTGCGCTCGGTCATGCTGGGAATCAACCAGACGGTGCTGATGGCGCTGTCGATGGTCATCATCGCGGCGCTTGTTGGTGCGGGTGGATTGGGGCTGGAAGCCGTCTTCGGGCTGACGAAGAAGCAAGTCGGGCGTGGCCTCACGGGGGGTCTCGCGATCGTGTTGCTGGCCATCGTGCTCGACCGGGTGACCCAGGCGTGGGGTCGCGACCGCCAACGATCGGCGGCCGACCGGCACCGTTGACGGGCGGTAGGAGCGAGTCGGCCGTATGATGCGCCGCGGAGACCCGTGGCGGGTCCGCAAGGGGGAATCATGAAGCGTTCGACGCGCGTATTGCGCCTGTTGATGGTCGGTGCCCTGGTCATGGGCGCGGCCGCCTGCGGCGACGACGACGAGGATCCGAAGTCGTCGGAGACGACCACCGGCGGTACGGGCGAGGCACCCGAGGAGGGTGAGCCGATCACGCTGGCCGCGAACCCGTGGACCGGTTCGATGGTCAACGCCCAGGTCGCCAAGGTTGTGCTCGAAGCCGAACTCGGTACCGAAGTCACGATCTCCGAGGTTGACGAAAACGTCACCTGGGAGGGCCTCGACGACGGATCGATCGACGCCGTGCTCGAAGTCTGGCCGTCGGGCCACGCTGAGGACTACGCGACCTACATCGACGACAAGGGCAGTGTCGTCGATATCGGCAAGCTCGGACCGAGCGCAAAGATCGGCTGGTACATCCCGAAGGCGGTTGCCGACGAGTACCCCGCGCTGACGACGTGGGAAGGATTTGCCGACGACGAACTCGCCTCGATGTTCAAGACGGCGGAGTCCGGTGACCTCGGCCAGTTCCTGATGGGCGACCCGAGCTACGTCAGCTACGACGAGCAGATCATCGCCAACCTCGAGTTGCCGCTCAAGTTCGTCGTGGCGGGTTCGGAAGCTGGGTTGCTCACGGCGATTCAAGATGCCGACGCCAACGGCACGCCGTTGCTGCTCCAGTTCTGGCAGCCCCACTGGCTGCACAGCAAGGTCGAGTTGGTCGAGGTCGAGTTGCCCGAGGTCACCGACGAGTGCCTCGCATCGGCGGAAGCCGGCGACGGGCTCTACGCGTGTGACTACCCGGTCGATGAGCTCTACAAGGCGGCGAGCGCAGGGCTCGAGGCCAAGAACACGGCGGCGTTCGACTTCTTGTCGAAGTTCCAGCTGACGACCGATCAGCAGAACGAGATCGCCGCGATGATCGACGGTGACGAGATGGACCCGGCCGAAGCTGCCCAGACCTGGGTCGACGCCAACGCCGACGTCGTCGCCGCCTGGCTGTAAACCAGGTGCGTCGATAGGGTCCGAACTTCGGACCCTATCGACGCACCATGCGTATGGACGAGATCCAGCTCTATATCCGTGGTCGGTACGTCGCCGCGAGTTCGGGTGAGACGTTTCCGACGTTGAACCCTGCCACTGGTGACGTGCTCGCCGTCGTGCAGCAGGCGTCCGCGGCCGACGTCGATGCTGCGGTTTCGGCCGCCCGGTCGGGATTCGACACGTGGGCGGGTATGAGCGGCACCGCCCGTGCTCGCGTGCTCATGGAAGCCGTCCGCTTGCTGCGCGATCGCAACGACGAACTCGCCGCGCTCGAAGTCGCCGACACCGGCAAGCCGATCAGCGAAGCCATCGCGGTCGACGTCGCGAGTGGTGCGGATTGCATCGAATACTTCGCTGGGGTTGCGCCGACGATTCGGGGCGATCACATCGACCTCGGTGGCTCGTGGGCCTACACCCGACGCGAACCGTTGGGCGTCTGCGCCAGTATCGGTGCCTGGAACTACCCGATCCAAATCGCTTGCTGGAAGTCGGCGCCGGCTCTGGCGTGCGGCAACGCGATGGTGTTCAAACCCGCCGAACTGACCCCGCTCACCGCCGCCAAGCTCGCCGAGATCTACACCGAGGCCGGGCTCCCCGACGGCGAGTTCAACGTCGTGCAAGGCGACGCACGGGTTGGTGCGGCTCTCAGCGCGCATCCCGGTGTCGCCAAGGTGTCGCTCACCGGCGAGGTCGGGACAGGACGCGCCGTCATGGCCCAGGCGGCGCCGACGCTCAAGCACATCACGCTCGAACTCGGTGGCAAGTCGCCCCTGCTGATCTTCGACGACGCCGATCTCGACAACGCCGTGTCGGCCGCGCTGATGGCGAACTTCTACACGCAGGGCGAGGTCTGTTCGAACGGCACGCGCGTGTTCGTGCATCGCTCGATGCACGACGAGTTCGTCGAACGACTCGTCGCGCGAACCGAGAAGATGGTGGTCGGCGACCCGACCGACCCAGCGACGCATGTCGGCGCGCTCATTTCGGCCGAGCACTGCGCCAAGGTCGTGCGCTACATCGAACGTGGCGTCGCCGACGGCGCGGTGATCGCGACCGGCGGCGGCCGTCCGACCGACCCCGCGTTGGCCGCAGGAAACTTTGTCGAGCCAACGGTGTTCGTCGACTGCGACGACCAGATGGCGATCGTGCGCGAAGAGATCTTCGGCCCGGTGATGAGTGTGCTGCGATTCGACGACGAGTTCGATGTTGTCTCCCGCGCCAACGACACTGAGTTCGGCCTGGCTGCGGGCGTCTTCACTCGGGATCTCGCTCGCGCCCATCGGGTTGCGGCGGCCCTCCAAGCAGGCATCGTGTGGATCAACAACTACAACCTGACTCCGATCGAAGTGCCGTTCGGTGGTTACGGGCAATCGGGAATCGGACGAGAGAACAGCCTCGCGGCCATCGAGCACTACACCCAGTTGAAGACGGTGTACGTCGAGATGGGCGACGTCGACGCACCGTATTGAGTGCTGCGCGCCATCCGATATCACGATCGGTCTGATGACAAGATGGAGCGATGAGTGGTTTGGTTCGGCGACCGACGCGGCGGCATTACGACTTCGTGATCGTCGGAGGCGGGAGCGCGGGCAGCGCCCTCGCCAACCGCCTCTCAGCCGACGCCAACGCATCGGTACTCGTCCTCGAAGCGGGTCGTCCCGACTCGAAGTGGGACGTGTTCATCCACATGCCGGCCGCGCTGATGTTCCCCATCGGCTCGCGCTTCTACGACTGGAAATACGAATCCGAACCGGAACCACACATGGGCGGCCGCCGGGTGTATCACGCTCGCGGGAAGGTGCTCGGCGGTTCGTCGAGCATCAACGGCATGATCTTCCAACGCGGCAACGCGCTCGACTACGAACGTTGGGCTGCCGACCCCGGGATGGCCGCCTGGGATTACGCGCACTGTCTTCCGTACTTCAAGCGCATGGAGGACTGCCTCGTCGGTGGTGACGAATATCGCGGCACCGACGGACCGTTGGTGCTCGAGCGGGGACCCGCGACCAACCCGTTGTTCGCGGCGTTCTTCGAGGCAGTGCAGGAGGCGGGGTATCCGCTGACCGACGACGTCAACGGTTATCAGCAGGAAGGTTTTGCTCGCTTCGATCGCAACCTCCATCGCGGCCGGCGCATCAGCGCGTCGCGGGCGTATCTCCATCCGGTGCTCGGCCGTCCGAACCTCGATGTGGTCTGTCGCGCGTTCGTCGAACGGATCGAGTTCACCGGGAAGCGGGCAACCGGTGTGACGTTCATGGTTGGTGGTCGTCGCGACACCATCACCGCTGACGAAATCGTGCTGTGCGGTGGTGCCATCAACTCGCCGCAACTGCTCCAGGTTTCGGGGGTCGGGAACACCGACGAACTACGAACGGTTGGCGTCGATCCCCGACACCACCTGCCCGGCGTGGGTGAACACCTGCAGGACCACCTCGAGGTCTACATCCAATACTTGTGCCGTGAACCCGTGTCGATGGTGCCGTATCTCAAGATGTGGCGGCGTCCGTTGATCGGGTTGCAGTGGCTGTTTCGGCGCGGACCAGGTGCGACGAACCACTTCGAGGCTGGCGGATTCATTCGCAGCAACGACGATGTCGCGTACCCGAACACGATGTTCCACTTCTTGCCGATCGCAGTGCGATACGACGGCACGGGGATCGCCGGCGGGCACGGTTATCAAGTCCACGTCGGGCCGATGTATTCGAACTCGCGGGGGTCGGTGAAGATCACGAGTTCCGACCCTCGTGTGAAGCCCGCGCTGCGCTTCAACTATCTGTCGACTCCGGAGGATCGTCGGGAGTGGGTTGAGGTGGTGCGGGCGGCTCGCGGGATTCTCGAACAACCTGCGATGGCGCGCTACAACGGCGGCGAGCTGTCGCCGGGCCCCGCGGTGTCGACCGACGAGGAAATCCTCGAGTGGGTTCGCCGCGACGGCGAGACCGCGTTGCACCCGTCGTGTACGTGTCGAATGGGCACCGACGAGATGTCCGTGCTCGACCCGGGTTCGTTGCGGGTCCACGGGCTCGATGGCATCCGGGTGGTCGACGCATCCGCCATGCCCTACGTGACCAACGGGAACATCTACGCCCCGGTGATGATGCTGGCCGAAAAAGCCGCCGACGCCATCATCGGCGCCGACCCTCTCCCTCCGGAGCCCGCCGCCTTCTACCGCCACGCTCCCGAATCGTTCACCTCAGCCTGATCGCCCGTCGTGGAGGCCGAGGGGCCGAGGGGCCGAGCGCCCGAGCGAACCCGGCTGGTGTCGGCGGGATTCGGAGACGGCGGCGGCCGCCTTGACCGAGCGGTCAAGATAGGGTGAAACTGCTCGGTACTGGCGGCTCCGCACCCTGCGGCACGAGGCCAGCGATCGAAACGCGAGGGGGATCCTTGAGCACTGCACGCGCACCGTTCGCGCCATGGGACCGGCGAGAGATTCCCGGTCTGTTCGGCGTCGAAGAGTCGGCCCGACGCATCGGCAACTACCGATGGACCGAGATGCGTCTGTTCGAAGCGCTCGGTGGGTGGGTGGCCACGGTTCCCGAACTCGACGTGAAGATGGTGCTGGGTCGGCACTGCTACCAGCACGCGTGGCACGCCGAACTCTGGACGAAGCGGCTCCCGGAGCTTCGGGAGATGAACGTCGAGCGCATGACGACTCCCGCCAACGACGAGATGGTCGCGTTCATGGACGCGGTGAGCGAACCCGAGGCGGCGGAACTCACCATCGAGAAGCTCGTGGGCGTGTACCGGGTGCTGATTCCGCGCACGATCGCGGCGTACACGTACCACATGAACGGCACGTCGACGATCACGGACTCCCCAACGATTCGCAGCCTCAACTTCGCGCTCCAAGACGAGTTCGACAACTGGCGCGAAGGCGAGATGTTGATTCAGTCGTTGCTCGATTCGCCCGAAAAGGTGGAACGAGCGATTCGTCGCCAAGGCGAGCTCGAACGGCTCATCACGGCCGCGGGCGGCATTGCCGGTCCCGATAGCATCGGCACCCAACCTGACCTGCAGGAGGCCACGATATGAAGCGTCACCTCAACGAGAACGAACTCGCTCGCGACGAGCGGTTCCGGCGCAACCGCATCGAGGATCAGATCTTCGACCCGCGCAACGTGGCGATGTCGACACGCGACCTCGGCCCTGCGCAGATGTCGGTCGACCGTCCTGCGGTGTCCGAGCGCAGCCGCTCGCTGATGCACGGCATCTTCGTGGGTGAGATCCAGGCGCTCGAGGGTGCCGGACGCACCTGTTACGACTTCGACGACGCCGACGCGCCGTTCGCGCTGAAGCTCGACATGGCCCGGCAGTGTTGGGACGAGAGCCGCCACGTCGAGATCAGCTGCAAACTCTCCGACCACATGGGCACCGACATCGGTGAATACGGCGAGAGCGCGTTCTTGTTCGCTGCCGCTTGTAACCCCGACCCCGTGATGCGGCTCTGCGGCGTGAACCGGGCGCTCGAAGGCCTCGCGATTGACGTGTTCTCATCGATGAAGACCTTCGGCGAGAGCACCGAAGACCCGATCCTGACGTTCTGCGAAGACTGGATGCTCGCCGACGAGGTGACCCACGTGAAGATGGGCTCCGATTGGCTGCGCCGTCTCACCGAGAACGACCTCGACCGTCGTGAGCGTGCCCTCGACTTCCAGCGCACGGTCGACAAGGTGTTCAGCCTCGGTGGTTTCCGCGGCGAGAGCGAAGAGAACCCGATCCAAATCACCCGGAAGTTCCGCGAACTGGCTGGCTTCTCGCAGGACGAGTGCGACGAGCTCGCAGCCATCGCGCAACAAGCGATGGAAGACGCTCGGACCATGGTTGCGGCGGCCGCTGCATCGCAGTCGTAATCGTTCCGTGGGTTCCATCACCGTCACGCCCGATCCGTTCCACCTCGTCGAGTTCGATGCCGCGGTTTTGCGCGGGTTGATTGAAGAAGTTGCGGGTTCGTTGCAGATTCCGCCCACCGTCGACATTTCGCTGATCGTCGACGAGGCCCTGCCGCATCCGATCCTCGGCTGCGAGACGAACCTGGTCGACGGCGCCATTGACCTGTGGTGCAGCGGGGGCTGGTTCGAATCCCGGAACAAGACACGGGCCTTTTCGGAGCGCCACGCTCGGGGCGTGCTCACGGCGATGCTGCTGCGTGCTCGCGATCGCTTGTCCGGCGGATTCGAGGACGCGCCCGCCGACGGCGAACTCACCCTGGCCGAACGATCCGCGTGGGACGTCTACGCATGGGGGCGCACCGATCAACTCGGACACCGGGTGCACCGCCAGAAGCGGCTGTACGACTTCCGGCTGCAGCACGGCTTCACCGATGCGGCCGACGCCGTGTTCGATCGACTCTGGACGAGCAACTCGTCGTCGTGGGGCGCGATCCGTGAGATCTGCGCCGAGACGGGTGCCGTACTCCGTCCGAAGGCGAAGTTGCCCGCCGACCTTCTCCGTCGCGGCTCGCGCCACTGACTTCGCGTCCGCGGCCGGCCGGCGGTGTTCGCACCGGCCAGCCGCGAACGAGTTCGTCATTCACCTCACTGTTGCGACGCGTACCAGCGCTGCCAGCCGGGCCGCGTGGTCGGCGACCGCGGGAAGGTTCCCGATGTCCATCGCTGTTCGGATCGCCGCGAGCCGAGCATCGATTTCTGCGAGGTTCGCCAGCGTGATGTTGTCCGCGAACCGATCGCGGATCCATTCGAGCGCCGACACTTCACTCGTCGTGAGGGCGTTCTGACCATTGGCTGCTGCGATGCGCGCCGACTGAGCGTGCAGGTGGAACCGTTCGCCTTCGATCGCGGCCGCCGCCGTCGTTCGTGCCGCGAGATCGATCGAAATCTCCGCGACTGCGACCGTGGCCCGCTCGGCGTGATCGGCGCTCTCGGCCTTGATTGCGCGACGGAGTGCTCGCAGTGACGCCGTCATGGGTTCGACGACAAGCGGGGGTGCGTCTGTGCGCACGCGGCGCCAGTGTCGTGTCAAGCGATCGACGGAGCGAGTTGCATCGTCCCATTCCTCGAGGCGGATCAGTTCGAGCGTGCCCCACGCCGCGGTGATCATTGCCGCGACGTCGCGCGACGCCGGTTGCTCCGTTCCCGAAACTACGAGGGCAACGGCCTCGAGTTCATCCGCGTTCTCGGTCCGAAACTCTCCGATCGACGGGGCAAAGACCTTGTCCGAGTACGAACCATCGAGGTGAAGTTCGCGGGTGATGATCGCGTCGTCGATCGGTCCATCGGGCCCTTCGACAGTGACGCCGACTTCGTGTACCTCGACCTCTTCGAAGACGACTCCGAGGATGTTCTCAGGACGGAAGACATCGCCGAGGCGCGGATCGGCGGGCATGATCATCGCCGGCGGTCCATCGCGCCCGGCGAGCCACGTACCTTCGGTCAACACGATCGAACCCTCGTCGTAGTCGTACACGTCTTCGCCGAAGTACCAAACCGATCCGTCATCTGCTTGCGCGTAACGATCAATGGCGACTTCCTCGATCTCACCGTCGATCCAAGCTGCGTACTGCACCAGCACGGTCTGAACGGGCTTGCCTTCCCACACGACTGCCTCGGTTCGTCCCAGCCGGGTTGTCTCGGACCGGAACGGTGCGCCATCGACGTGACCGAGTTGTATGACCGAGTGCGCGACGGGGAAGTACTCGTTGTCGATGGTCGTGGGGTTCGAGAAGCGCGGTCGAACAAGGTCCACCCGCTGAGACATCGGGGCGCATCCGTTGCCGGAGTAGGTACCGCACTCGGTGATCGCCCAGTCAGTGCCCGAAGACTGTGTCCTGGTTGTGCTTCCGTCGGCACCCTCGCGGTTGGCGATCCCGACACCGCCGATCGCCGTTGCGATCGCCGCAGTGAGGGCGATGACACGGTAGCGACGTCGGACCCGTTGAACGGCGGAGGTGCCATCGTGTTCGGTTGTTCTGCGACTCATTGTTCGTCTCCCTGATCAGCCGGTGGGTTACCGGCGTGGAGGGCAACGTACGAAGCTGTTCTGAGACGACGATGAGAAACGTCACGGAGTGCCCGGCTGTGGCAGCCAGACGATCACCGTCGGGCTGTCGCCGGTGCTGATCGTTGCCGAGCCGCCGTGAGCGCGGGCAATCGTGGCCACGATTGCGAGGCCGAGTCCGCTGCCTCCGGTTCGTCCGTTCTTTGCGCGGCTGAACGGATCGAAGGCGCGCGCGAGAAGATCGGCGGGAAACCCCGGTCCTTCGTCGCGCACCGAGATGCGGACCGATCCTTGTTCGGTCTGCGCGCTGAGGGTGATGTCGCCGCTTCCATGACGCAAGGCGTTGTCGATGAGGTTGGTGACGACTTGGCGAAGTCGCTCTGGGTCGGCCCAGATGCAAAGGCCCTCTTCGACCTCGAGCGCGAGGTAGCGGCCGGCTTCCGCGGCTTGGTCGGCGAAGCGTTCGCGAACCGCGCCCAAGGCGTCGTGTGCGTCGACCGCTTCGGCGCGAACGGGTAATCCGAACTCGGTCGTGCGGGCGAGGACGAGCAGATCGTCTGCAAGCATCGCCAACCGTTCGCACTCTCGCACGGCGGATGTCAGCGCGTCGTGCACCGGCTCGGATTTGTCGCTGAGGAGCAGACCTTCGAGCTCGGTTCTCATCACCGCGATCGGAGTTCGGAGTTCGTGACTCGCGTCGGCGACGAATCGCGATTCGCGCTCGAATGATCGTTGGAGGCGCTCGAGCATTTCGTTGAGTGTCTCACCGAGCCGACGAATCTCGTCGCGAGCCGGCGACAGTGGCATGGACGGCTCCGGTTCGGTGAGGGAGATGTGGCGCGCGCGCTGTGTCATTGCCTCGATCGGTCGAAACGCCAGCGTCGCGAGTGCATAGCCAATCGCGGAGGCAAGCGCCACGGCGATCACCCCGCCGATGGCGAACGAGGTCACAACACTCGTGAGGGCGTCGTTGCGATCGTTGAGTGATTGCCCCACCGCGACGATCGCGACCGGAGACTCTGGAGCGGCCCGAGCGAGGACGCGAGATGCTCCATCGATCCCGAGGTATCGGCGTTCAAATGTGACGGGTTCGTTGCGTGCCGCTTGTGCTTCGTCGAAGGTGAGCGCGGGTCCGCGCAATTGCCCGGCGGTGTTGAGGGGATGGCCCGAATCGTCGAGGACTTGGACGAAGCTCTCTTCAGGGTCTTCGAGGGCGACGTTCTCGATCGGGGATCCTGCTGCGAACGCCTCGAGCGCGGCTTCGGAGCGGGCTCGAAGACTCGCATCGACGGCATCGTTGCGATCGTCGCGCAATCGAATCCAAACGAACCATGCCGCGACCGTGATCATCAGCATCATCGCGATCGCGAACGCGGCAGTGAGTCGCACCCGAATTGGCAGGCGGCTCATCGCCCGCCGTCTTCGCGTAACCGGTATCCCATGCCGCGGACCGTTTCGATCGAGACGACCCCGAACGGTCGATCGATTTTCTCTCGCAGATACCGAACGTAGACCTCGACGACGTTGGAGCGGTGTTCGTAGCCGAAGTCCCACGCGGCTTCGAGCAACTGCAGATGGCTGAGAACTTGGCCCGGCACCCGCATGAATGCTTCCAACATCGCGAACTCGCGCGCCGACAAGGAGATTTCGACTTCTCCACGGCGTACCCGTCGCGCGGCCGGGTCGAGACGGAGGTCGCCGACCACATGGTCGACCGGCCGTTCGCCGAGTTCACGACGCGAAAGTGCACGCAGGCGTGCCAACAACTCGGCCAAGGAGAACGGTTTGGTGAGGTAGTCGTCTGCGCCCGCATCGAGTCCGTGCACGCGGTCGTCGACGGCATCGCGCGCGGTCACCATGATGATTGGTGTCCAGTTACGGCCTGTCCGAAACAACCGGCAGGTTTCGAACCCGTCTCGATCGGGCAGCGTGACGTCAAGCACAATGACGTCGTACTGTGCCGCGTCGGCCATCCACAACGCGTCGTCCGAGGTGCCGGCGATGTCGGCTACCACGCCAGCTGCACGGAGGGCGCGTGTGATCGCGGCCGCCATCGACGGATCGTCCTCGACGACGAGCACCTTCATGCTCCAACGGTACGAGGTGGTCG
>SXIR01000189.1 GCA_005772765.1 Actinomycetota bacterium | reverse complement strand
CGTCATCTGGTGCATGAAGCCGAACGCGGCCAACGCCAGACCTTAGACCATGATCTGCATGCCGAGGTCCGTCATGGCCCAACGGCTGTCGCCAATGATGTCGTCGAGCAGCATGCGCAGGTGCGCATTGATCGGGTACTCGCCACCGAGCTTCTCGCGCAGGTAGCGGGCGAAGACCTCGACGTGCCGGGCTTCGTCCATCACCTGGGTCGCGGCGTAGTACTTCGCGTCGATCCACGGAACCGTCTCGACGATGCGAGCTGTGCAAACCAACGCACCTTGCTCGCCGTGCATGAACTGGCTGAGGGTCCAGTTGTTGCCCTCGATCGCGAGTTGCATCCACTCTTTGTCGCCCCACTTGGCGAACTGCGTGCCGGCGAGGTCGACCTCGCCGAAGAACATCGCGCCCGTCGGGTTGTTCTGGGCCATGTTGTTGAGCACAACTTGTTCGACGTCGACCTCGGTCGACCAGTCGAGGTCGGTGCTCGCGTTCCACTGGCTGGTCTTGGCCTTCTCGTACAGCTTCACGAGTGGTTCGCGGCTCTGTTCGTAGTCCCAGGTGAACATGGCGTCGGTCGTGGAGGTCACCGCGTGGATGGTCTCGTTGACGTCGGTGTTCGACACCGAAAGGATCGCCTCGAGGTCGTTGATGTCGTCACGGCCGATGAGGCTCGAATAATCGGTGGTCATGCCTGAATCCTTTCGATGGCCGACTTCCCCACGAAGCCAGGAACGATGTACTGATCGACGATTGCCTGGGCAACCTGTGGATCGGTGATGGAGCGTTGCGGGTTGGGGCTTTGGAGATGCGACAGCGTGATGCGCACCAACAACTCGGCGCCGCGCAGGCGGGCAGCGTCGTCGTCGACGTGCGCGGCGAGGTGCGGGGCCACGAGCGCGGCCGCCGCGGTCAGAAAGGCGTCGGCGTGGCCCAGGCTGAGCAGTGGCGTGATCGCGGTGGGCTCGATCGCCAGGATGGTGCCGAGGACGGGATGGTCCAGGAGGAACTCGGCACCCTCGACGACCAACACCGAACACGCCGCACCGACTGTGGCACAGTCCTGCACGGCAGCGGCGAAGACGGCGTCGAGGCGGGTGAGCTCTCGCTGGCCGAGCGCCTCGAGCAGTTCGGCTTTCCCGCCGAAGTGGCGATACAGCGTCGCCCGGGAGATGCCCGCTTCGCGAGCGATGTCGTCGACCGATGTCTTGGCGATGCCGACCCGGGCCAGGCACACGAACGTCGCGTCCAGCAGACGCGCACGAACGTCGGGCGAGGCTTCGGGGGTCACGTCTGAGACATTAAGTCGATGAACGTCTCATCGTCAATGTGTCGCGTTCCACATTCGCGCTCGCGTCCGCGAGCATTTTCACGCTTTCCCGGAGAGTTAGTTGCGGAAAACGCGGCGAAGACTCCGGGAAACCGGGTCAGGGTCTGAGGATCCCGGCGAGCAACTCCCGGGTCACGAGGTCGCGGCGCTGCGCAGGATCGTCGAGGTCGACGACCCCGCGCGCCCCGATGTAGCTGAGCACGAGGCGCGAAAGGTGGTCGGACGCATCGACGGGGTCGACGCCCGGTCGCAGGTCCCCGGCCGCACGGGCACGTTCGAGGTGCGGGAGCAGGTAGGCCGCGATGAACGGCAGCGTTTTGGTGCTCTCCGTCGACAGCAGGCCGAGCAACCGATCGGGTTCGGTGACGAGCATTCGCTGCAGCAACGCGTGTTCGCGTACCGCCTGGCGAGCGAATTCGATCCCGCGGTCGAGCAACTCGACCAAATCGGCCGATCCTTCGACGTGGTCGGCGAGCCGAATGAAGAACTCGCCGATCTGCCAGGCGACCGCCTCCCGGAGCAACTCGTCCCGACCGCCGGGGAAATGTCGGTAGATCGTGGCTCTCGACAGTCCGCTTTCGCGCACGACGTCTTCGACCGTCGTCTTCGCCATGCCGAAGCGGGCAATGCACGCGTACGTGGACCGCACCACCTGGTCGTGTACCGAGAGAGGGTCCGATTCGGTCGACATCGCCCCCATTCTGGCCCACCCGTAACATCGGTCCGTGTCCGGCGCGCAACCTCACCAGGATCCCTCGGACGTCGAGCACTGGATCGCACGCGACGCGGCCCGAGTGTGGCACCCGTTCACGCAGATGGCGAGCTTCGCCGACAACCGACCGCTGATCGTCGCCGATGCCGACGGCCTCGAACTCATCGACGTCGAGGGCAACCGTTACCTCGACGCCATCTCGTCGCTATGGGTCACCACGCTCGGCCACCGCGTCCCCGAACTCGACGACGCCATCGTGCGCCAGCTCGAACACGGCGCGCACACGACGATGCTCGGCAACGGCAACACGATTGTCGTGGAGTTGTCCGAAGCCTTGGCCCGGGTCGTCCCCGTCGACGGGCCTCACTTCTTGTACGCCTCCGACGGCGCCAGCGCGGTCGAGCAGGCGTTGAAGATCGCGTTCCAGTACTGGGTCAACCGCGGCGAGCCGTCGCATACGACGTTTCTGGCCTTCGGGGGCGCCTATCACGGCGACACGGTCGGGGCGATGTCACTCGGCGACGACTCCGGGTTTGGTGCCGAACTCTTCGCGCCGTTGCGATTTCCAGTGTTGCGAGCACCGGGCTTCGACGATCCCACGTGCTTCGACACAGCGATCGCGATGCTCGAACGCCATCACAACGAGATCGCCGCGGTCGTGATCGAACCGTCAGTCCAGGCGGCAGCGGGAATGCAACTCGCGGATCCGGACGGACTGACCCTGCTCGGCGAGGCGTGTCGAGCGCGTGGCGCGCTCTTGCTGTGCGATGAGATCGCAACCGGCTTCGGTCGAACAGGCACGTTGTTCGCCTCCGAACAACACGGACTCCGTCCCGATCTGTTGTGTCTCGGGAAGGGGCTGACTGCGGGCTATCTCCCGATGTCGGTCACCGTTGCGAGCGACGAGATCTACCGAAGCTTCTTCGGCGACGACCTCGGGCCGCGCACGCTGTACCACGGCCATTCGTATGCCGGCAACGCGCTCGCCGCAGCCGTCGCGCTTCGTCACCTCGAGCTGATCGACGCATGGGATGTCCTCGCCAATGTGCGCGAACGATCGGACGAACTCGCCGATCTCCTGCACGATCGGATCGCACCGAAGTCGGCAGTGCGTGACATCCGCTTGCGTGGGCTCATGGGCGGCGTCGAACTCGCACCGCCGGCCGCCGGCCTGCGATGGGGTCGCAAGGTCTCGGCCGCCGCGGTCGAGCGAGGCGTGCTGCTGCGGCCCATCGGCGATACGGTGATCTTGATGCCGCCGCTGACCATCGGTTCGGCCGACCTGCATCGCATGGTGCACGCGCTCGCCGCGGCCATCGACGAAACGGCCGACGCTTCCTTGGATGCCGAACGGTGACGTGGGGTGCGTGGATCGACGACGAGTTGGCGTCGATCCGTTCGAGCGGCCGCTGGCGCCAACACCGGGTCTTCGACGGGGACGGCATCGTCCACCGCGACGGCGAAGGTCGCACCCTCGTGTCGTTTGCCTCGAACGACTACCTCGGCTTGACGCAACACCCGGCAGTCGTCGCCGCTGCGCACGCGGCAATCGAGCGCTGGGGAACCGGAAGCGGTTCCGCGCGGTTGATCGTGGGCTCGCGTCCGGTACACCACGAACTCGAAGGCGCGCTTGCGGATTGGAAGTGCGAACCCGCGGCAATGTTGTTCGCGACGGGCTTCGCAGCGAACCTCGGTGTGCTCTCGGCACTCGGCGCCGGCGCATTGATCATCAGCGACGAACTGAACCACGCATCGATCATCGATGGGTGCCGACTGTCGCGCGGCCGAGTCGAAATCGCCCGCCATGGCGACCTGGATGCCATCGACCGAATCCTCGCCGAGCGCGACGAGGCGCGCGCGCTCGTCGTGACCGACACGGTCTTTTCGATGGACGGAGATGTTGCCGACCTGAGCGGGCTCATCGACGTGTGCGCTCGGCGCGATGCGATGCTGGTGCTCGATGAGGCGCACGCCGTGCTGGGCCCCGAACCCGATGTCGCACAACTCGCGCGGGTGGCACACGTCCGGGTCGGCACGCTGTCGAAGACACTCGGCTCATTGGGCGGCTTCGTCGCCGGTTCGCAGGCCATTGTCGACCTCCTCGTCAACCGGGCCCGCAGTGCGATCTTCACCACGGCGACCACTCCGGCCGATGCGGCAGCGGCGCTCGCCGCGCTTGGCGTGGTGCGTTCCGATGAGGGCGACCACCTCCGCGCTCGACTACGAGACAACGTCGACCGGGTGCGCCCGCACCACCCTTCGCCGATCGTGCCGATCGTCTGCGGCCACGAGGAACGCACGCTCGACGCCGCGGCCGCACTTCTCGACGCCGGCTGTCTCGTGCCCGCGATTCGTCCACCCACGGTTGCCCGAGGATCGAGCCGACTCCGCGTGACCCTGTCCGCGGCGCACACCCCCGAACAGGTCACGATGCTGCTCGACGCACTCGCCTCGATCGGCCTGACACCATGCTGATCGTCATCGCTGGTACCGCCACCGAGATCGGCAAGACATGGTGTGCGACCCAACTTGCCCAAGCGCTCCGCGGAAGCGGGGTGCGCGTGTCGGCGCGCAAGCCCGCACAGAGTTTCGACCCGAGCGACACAACGACGGACGCCGACGAACTTGCGGCTGCGACGGGTGAGGCCGCCAGTTCGGTGTGCCCACTTCATCGTTGGTATCGGGTCCCGATGGCTCCGCCGATGGCGGCTGATGCGCTGGGTGCCCCGAGTTTCACGCTCGCCGACCTCGTCGCCGAGATCGAGCCCAGTGACGCCGACGTGATGCTCATCGAAACTGCTGGCGGTGTGCGATCACCCTTAGCCGACGATGGCGACACCGTGGAGCTGTGTGACCTTGTCCGTCCCGACCTCGTCATCCTCGTCGCCGATGCTGGCCTCGGGACCATCCATGCCGTGCGCTCGAGCAGCGACGCGCTGGGTCGACACCCTCAGTTGGTGTGGTTGAACCGACTCGACCCCAACGACACATTGCACGCACGGAATCGTGCATGGCTCCAGACGCGATGCGGCCTCGACGTCGTCACCGACGGCGAGGCCGCACTCGAACGAATCGACGCGTTGCTCAGCCGTTGATCAACTCGGCGGGAGTCACCGTCGTCGTCTCGCCGTCGAAGTCCAGCGGTCCGTCGACAACCTCGAAGTAGCCCTTCGAGAACGAGTACTGGACCAGGTTGAACGTTTCGCCGAGGAACCAGTCGTCGGCGTTCAGGTTGAACACCGCACCCGGCACCATCAGCCCGATTTCGCTGACGTCGGCCATCGTCCGCGTCGTCTCCATCACCGCGGCCCGCGTGAGTTCGGGCGAGCGCTCGAGCGCCTCCACCAATATCGCCGCCGCGCTCCAGCCGAATCCGATGACACCGCTTTCGGGGTCTGCGTCGTCGGGGCCGAACTCAGCGATGTTGTCCTTGAACAGTTGCATCTGCACGTTGGACTCCCACTGCGGATCCGCCGGGTCCATGAACGACGAGACGCTGAACACGCCATCCGCGGCATCGCCGGCCAGGCCGATGATCGTCTTCGAGGTGCAGGTGCCCGACAGGTACACCAGCGGCTCCCAGCCCGCGTCCTTCACGTTGCCGAGCGCATCGGGGCACGCGAGCAGCGTCGTGCCGAGAATCAGCACATCGGCATCGGTCGCGGCCAGGCTCGTGATCTGCGACTTGGTGTCGAACACCTCGGGGTTGTAGGTCTCTTCCTTCACGACCGTGATGTCGGAACCCTCGATCAGCGAGGAGAACACTTCGGAGTAGGTGGCACCGAAGTCGTCGCTCGCCCGCAGGATCGCGACCTTTGCCGTGGGGTTGTTCTCCGTGAGGTAGTCGACCAATGCCCGCATCTCGAGCGGGTACGGCACCAGCGGAGTTCCGACCAACCACGGGTAGTCCTTGTTGCCCCACGCAGCCGCACCGGTCGCCGCGAACAAGTCGGGAACGCACTGTTCTTGGACGATGTCACGAATCGCGAGGTTGTTCTTCGTTCCGACAACGCTGAACAACGCGAAGACGTCTTCGTCGTTGATGAGTTCGTTGACGTTGTTCACCGTCTCTTGCGCGTCGTACGCGTCGTCCAACGCAGTCAACTCGATCTTGTAGTCGGTGCCAGCGACCGTGACGCCACCTTGCGCGTTGCGCGCGTCGAAGAAGATCTCGGCGCCGACACGGATGTCGTCGAACGCGGAGTACAGCCCGGACTGGGGGATACTGATCCCGAGTTTGATCGTGTCGCCCTCGATCGAGAACGGCGGACACTGCGAGGCGTCGATCAGCGTCGGGGGCGTTCCTTCGACGGTCGTCGCCGTGGGATCGCCATTTCCGCTCGTCGGCTTCGTTTCTTCGTCACGACTGCCCTCGCAGGCGGCAGCGAACAGTGCGACGACGGCGATGGTCGCGACCGCTCGGGCGCCGTGGCGAAAGGTTCGGGTGCGCTCCATGTGGTTCCTTTCAGTGGGCAGGACTGGCCGACGGTAGCGGAGGCAACCCGTCAGATCGTGAACGCCGGGCGATCAAGCGCCGCCATCCGCCCACGATGCCGTCCGGGAGCACGTACATGAGGACCACAAGGAGAACGCCGAAGACCGCCGGCGCGAGCTCGGGCTTGTCGTCGAAGATGTCCTTGGCGAAGTCCTGGCCGAACACGACGACATAGGCCCCGATCACAGGACCCGCGACCGTCGCCGTGCCGCCAATGACGACGGCGACGAGAAACAGGATCGACTGTCGGAAGACTTCGATCTTGCCCGCGTTGGCCGAACCGTTCACGAGAACCGACAGCGAGCCGGCGACGGCGGCGTAGGCCGCACTGATTGCAAACGCACCGACCTTGACGCGAGCAATGTTGACACCCAGGGTCGAGGCCGCAGCCTCGTGGTCGCGCACGGCGACAAGCGCTCGGCCGAAACGGCCGCGCACCAGGTTCGCCGCGAGGATCAACATCACGACGCCGACCACGAGCAGCATGTAATAGCGATATTGATCATCGGCCTCGGCGAAGCCGGATGCCCATTCCGGCGCAAGCACCCGCGGCGGTTGGATCAGGCTCGTGCCCGCGGTGCCGTACTTGGAAGCGAAGCGATTGACGAGGTCGGGGAACAATGCTGCGATGCCCAACGTGATGAGCGCGAGATAGAGACCCTTCAGACGCAACGCGGGGAATCCGAAGGCCGCGCCAACCACGAGAGCCACCGCAATGACGATGGGCAGCGTGGGCAAGAACTGCCAGGCGTTGTGCTCCATCAAGATTGCCGTCGTGTACGCGCCGACCCCGAAGAAGGCGCCGTGCCCGATCGAGATCTGGCCGTTGTAGCCCGTGAGCAGGTTGAGGCCGAGCGCCGCGATGCTGAAGTAGAGCGCCTCGGACCACGGAACGAGTTCACTTTGTCCGTAGAACTGCGGCACGTAGGCCAGCCAGGCCAAGACCAGCATGGCGACTGCGAACGATGTCCACTTGCGACGGGAAGCCATCACACGCGCTCCACGATTCGGCGACCGAACAGCCCCGTCGGCTTGAACAACAGCACCGCCCCGATCAGGATGAAGGGAACGACCAGCGTGATGTCGTGCAGCGGTTCGACGTACTGAATCGCAAGGGCCTCCGCCACGCCGACGATCAAGCCGCCGACGACCGCTCCGAGCGGACTGTCGAATCCGCCGAGCGTCGCGGCTGCCAGTGCGTAGACGAGCACAGCTTGCATCGACCCCGCCGTCAGCGCAGGTGTTGTCGGCACATAGACCGCTCCGCCGATTGCGCCGAGCGCGGCCGCGATCGCCCATCCGAACATGAGCATCGTGCCGGAACTGATGCCGACGAGCCGGGCCGACTCGGGGTTCGACGCGACTGCCCGCAGCCCCAGGCCCAGCTTGGTGCGCTGGAGCAACAACCAGAGGAGCAGGCACTCGGCGGCGAGCACGACGACGAGTCCGACGAACTCGAGTGTGACCGAGACGTCGGCAACACTCCATGCGCGTTCGGAGAACGCCGACGGCAACTGCTTTTCGTCGTCTCCGAAGATGGTGACCGTGATCGAACTGATCGCGAGGAACATGCCGATCGTGACGATGAGGATCACGAAGGGCGAGGCATGCTCGACCGGACGAATCAGCACTCGCTCGATGATTGCTCCGAACACGAATGCGATCAGGGTCGAAACCGCGATCGCCGCGATGATCCCGAGGCCCGCGTCGGTGAGTTTCCAGGTGATGTAGGTCGAAAAGAGCGCCATCTCGCCCTGCGCGAAGTTGAGGATCCCCGTCGTGCGGTAGATCAAGACGAGCGCCAACGCGACGGACGCGTAGACCACGCCGTTGCCGATGCCGTTCATGAGCTGTTGCAGGAAGAGCGTCATGCCATCCCCAGGTAGGCCTTGCGAACTTCGTCGTTCGATTTGAGCTCCGCCGCGGTGCCCGATGCGACGATCAAGCCCGCTTCGAGCACATAGCCCCGCTGCGCGATCTTCAGCGCAAGGTTCGCGTTCTGTTCGACAACCAACATCGAAATGCTCGTCGTTCGATTGAGGGTTCCGAGTTGCTCGAACAACTCTTGGGTGACGAGGGGCGCCAACCCGAGCGATGGTTCGTCGAGCAGGAGCAGCTCAGGATTCATCATCAGGGCCCGCGATACGGCAAGCATCTGCTGCTCGCCCCCGCTCATGCTCCCTGCCTGTTGGTGACGTCGTTCCTTGAGCCTCGGGAACACCCCGAACCACCGGTCGATGTCGTCTGCGATTGCACTGTCGGACCGCGAGTAGGCGCCGACGCGGAGATTCTCTTCGACCGTCAGCTCGGGGAACGTTCCTCTCCCCTGCGGTACGTGCGCAACGCGACTTCGAGCGATCCGCTCGGGACTGCGGCCAAGCACCTCTTCACCGTGGAGGAGCACCGACCCGGTCGCGTTGAGCATCCCCGAGACCGCTCGAAGCGTCGTCGTCTTGCCCGAACCATTGGCGCCGAGGATGACGACAATTTCGCCCGCGTTGACCTCGAAGGAGAGTCCGTGCAGCACGCGCACCGGCCCGTAACCGCCGCGCAGGTCGTGGACCTTCAGGACGGACACCTCAGACCTCCGTTCCCAGGTATGCAGCGATCACGCGCTCGTTCCGGGCGATCTCGGCGGGCGTACCTTCGGCGATCTTGCGCCCGAGGTCGAGCACGACGACGTGGTCGGAAATTCCCATCACCATGCCCATGTGGTGCTCGACGAGCACGATCGTGAGGTCGAACTCTTCGCGCAGACCTCGCAGGGTCGCGGCGAGTTCGTCGACTTCGCCATGGGTCAGGCCCGCGGCTGGCTCGTCGAGGAGGAGCAGTCGCGGCGCGGACGCGAGCGATCGAGCGATCTCGATTCGTTTCAGCGTTCCGTAGGGAAGCCCGGCGGCCAACCGATCGGCGTAGGTCTCGAGGGAGAGCCGCGCCAGCAGTGAACGGGCTTGATCGCGGAGGCGCCGTTCCTCGGACGCCGTCCCGAGCCCGAGCATGGCGCGGATCGGGCCGACCGAACTCTGGCTGTGCGCACCACACATGACGTTTTCGAGCACGCTGAGCTTCGGGAACAGCGCGATGTTCTGGAAGGTCCGGGCGACGCCCGCGCTCGCGACCTCGTGGGGCTCCATGCGGGTCAGTTCGCGCTCGAGGAATCGAATCGTGCCTCGGGTCGGCGTGTAGACGCGGCTGACGCAGTTGAACAACGTCGTTTTGCCGGCCCCGTTGGGTCCGATGAGAGCGCAGACCTGGTGCGTGTCCACGTCGAAGCTGAGTTCGTCGAGCGCGACGATGCCGCCGAACTGGACTCGCACATCGCGAACTTCGAGCAACGCCACGCGCACTTCCCCCTCACGTTCGACCGGCGACCGACGCGCGCACCCTAACCGCGCGGCTGCGCCTCCGTCACCCAACGGTGGCGGAGGCGCAGCGGGGGCGGTGGGGTGCAACCGGACCGCGTGCGACGACGTCAGGCGAGCACGCTGCGCCAGACCGCGGCTTCGGCCTCCGTGTGGGCCTGGGTCATGTTGCACACCCCGGCGAATCCGCCGCTGCCCGAGACAAGGAACCGCTGGCCGGCTTCGGTGATCAGTTGCTCGTCGACAGAGGTCACGGCTTCACCCTCGCTTCGAGGAATCAACGCCTCGGCGTTCAGGACCACCAGGTCTCCGCCGGGGCCGCTGAACCACTCGTCGACTTCGAAGGTGACCCAACCGTCGTCGATCGCCGACACGGTGCCATCGAACGCGTACTCGACGTCGGGCAACACGAACGCCGCGTCCCAGACCATGCACGACGCCATCGTGTCGCCGGCCCGCTGACCGGTCCGTGGGGCGGGATCGATACCCGCCACCTTGCGACTGGGTGCGTCGGTCGATTTGGGCGGGTCCGCAGCCTTGCCGTCGTTGCCATTCAGCGCGATCGCGCCACCACCGATACCGGCAATGGCGACGAGCGCGGCACCCGCGATGAGGGCGCGGGGACGATTCGAACGGGTCGGTGCAGTTGTCTGGGTCGGTTCCATGAGTATCTCCTCGAACAGGGCTCGGTCAGGGGCCGGCACCCGGGCGAGGTCGACGGGATCAGCCGAAGCGAGTGCTTCGGGAACGAAGTCGTCGGCGTCGTCATGTTGCACGATCAATGTCCTTGGTCGTCGGGTGCCGCACTACTCATGTGTCCGGCCGGTTCGGGATCTTGCAGGCCAGGTCGAAAACCGCTGGCTTCGGGGCCGAGTCGTGACGCGAGTCGCTTTCGGGCGCGGTGCAGCCGCACCGACACCGTGCTCGGTGCCAGATCGAGGACCAACGCGATGTCGGCGACGCTCAGCTGTTCCCACGCACTCAGGCGGAGCAGTTCGGCGTCATCGGTCGGCAGACGAGCAAGGGCATCGTGAACACCTTGGGCTCGGGGATCGAGCGTACGGACGGCATCGTCGGTTCGTTCGAACTCGACCCGCCGCACGAGGCGTAGGCGTCGTTCCTCGCCTCGCCGATGATTTGCAAGGCAACGCCGGGCCGTGCCGTAGCACCACGCAAGTTCGTTCTCGACGGGCAGGGCGTCGAGTCGACGCCACACGGCAAGCCAGGTCTGCGCGGCGACGTCGTCGGTGTCGACCGCCGAACGGAGGCGACGTCGGAGATAGGCCCACACCGCCCCGTAGTGACGTTCGTAGACGGACTCGAAACGCGCGCGCCGATCGGCATCACCCATCACGGCCCTCCGACGATGTCCGGCGATCGCTGGTTCCCGGCGACGAGTTCGGTGTCCAAGTCCCCCTGCCGCGCCACCGTCGGCAGGTGATCGGTTTGCACCCCGACGTACGACACCCTGGTGCGCCCGCCTACAAGCCGAGCAGCGGGTCGAGACCCAAGGTGAGCCCGGCTCGATCACCGACCTGGCGGACCGCCAACAACACGCCGGGCATATACGCCGAACGGTCGAAGCTGTCGTGGCGGATCGACAGGGTCTGACCGGCGACGCCGAGCACCACCTCTTGGTGCGCGAACATGCCGCGCATTCGAATCGAATGCACGGGGATGCCCTGGACCGCTCCCCCGCGTGCACCCGGTGCGACTTCCTTCTCGGTGGGATCGGGCGCCCAATCCGAGCTGGCGGCGGCCATTCGTTGCGCGGTCATGACCGCGGTGCCGCTCGGGGCGTCGATCTTTCGGTCGTGGTGGTACTCGATGATCTCGCCCGTGTCGAAGTACGGCGCGGCCAGCTCCGCGAACCGCATCATGAGCACCGCGCCGATCGTGAAGTTCGGCGCGATGACCGCATTCGCCGACGAGTCGGCAAACGACTTGGCGAACTCGCCGAGTTCGTCGTCGCTGAAACCCGTTGTCCCGACGACGGCATGCACACCGTTCGCCGCACACCACCGCACATTGTCCCGTGCCGCATCGAGCACCGTGAAATCGATCGCGACGTCGGCGCCGACATCGAGGAGCTCCTGCGGTCCGGACGCGACCGTCAGGTCGGCACCTTCGATCCCCAGCTGCGATAGGTCGATCCCGGCGTGGAACGGATCAACGGCCGCCACCAACACGAGGTCGGCGGCGTCCTTCACGGCACGACAGACCTCGCGCCCCATCCGACCGCCGGCTCCGAACACTCCAACACGGGTCATGGCCGCGCAAGTTAGGCCGACAGGGGCGCTGGAGCGAACGGGAATGTCAGTGCAGGGGCGTGGGGCCGACCACGGCAAGGGTGCGATCGGCGCTGCGCAACAATCGGTCGATGACCGCGCCGATCGCGGCGTGGTCGACGGCTTCGACCTTGGCCACCAGGTCGTCGAGGTCCTGAACGGCACCCTCGACGAGGACGTCGCGTCCCAATCGACGCATTCGCGCCGCGCTCGTTTCGAGCCCCATCAACATCGAGCCGGTCAGCGAACCCTTGGCGGACGTCAGCTCGTCGTCGGTCACGCCACCGTCGTTGATGAGGCGATCGAGTTGTTCGTGCAGCACGGCAAGGGTCTCGTCGGCCCGTTCGGCCGACGTCGCGGCGTACATGGCGAGGAAGCCTGTGTCGATGAACGCGGCGCGATAGGAGTAGACGCTGTAGGCGAGCCCGCGGTCCTCCCGCACCTCTTGGAACAGCCGACTCGACATGCCACCACCGAGAACGTGGTTCAACACGGTGAGCGCGTACCGGTCGGGGTCGGCGATCGCGACCGCCGGCACACCCACGACGATGTGCGCTTGTTCGTTGTCGCGCTCGATGAACGTCTCCGATGCCGCGGGGACGAACGCAGGATCGTTCCGCGTCGGCCTGGTCGCGTTCGACTGCGGCGCCCGGCTCGCGAGCAACTCGATGAGATGATCCGCATCGAGGTTTCCGGCCGCGGCGACGACCGTGTTCGACGGCAGGTAATGGCTGCGGTGGAACTCCGCGATCGACGCGCGTGGCATCGACAGAATCGATGCACGGGTGCCGAGGACCGGCCGACCGAGCGGGTGGCTCGGATACATCGCTTCGCCGAACATTTCGTGGACGAGATCGTCGGGCGTGTCGTCGCGCATGCCGATCTCTTCGAGGATGACCTCGCGCTCGACATCGACTTCGTCGTCTCGAAATGCCGGGTTCCATACGACGTCGCACAACACATCGACGGCGCGTTCGAGATGCGCGTCGGGGACGCGCACATAGAACACCGTCTGTTCTTGCGTCGTGAACGCGTTGAACTCACCGCCGATCGACTCGATCGCGTCGGCAACGTCACGAGCGGTGCGCGTCGGGGTCCCCTTGAACAAGAGGTGCTCGAGAAAGTGCGAGGTGCCGGACCGCTCGTCACTCTCGTCCCGAGCGCCCGTGCCGACCCACGCCCCAAGGGATACGGATCGAACCGAATCGAGGGGCTCCGCAACGACGCGGAGCCCCGACTCGAGGGTACTGGTGACGATCATCGGTGACCGTCCAAACGACGGTCACCGATGCGATTCGACATCGAGAGCGCTCGCGGTGCCGACGCGCAGCTCAGCGTCGGGGGCCGCGGCGACGACGGTTCCCGCCGCCTCCACCGCTTCCGCGACGCGGGCCACCACCCGTGGAGGGTGCGCCTTCGTCGGCGGGACCGAGATCGCCGAACTCCGCTTCGAGTTCTGCGTCGAACGCGTCCGAGAACGAGACGTTCTCGACGTCGCCGCCGCTTTCGCCGCCCCGCGACGCTTCGCGCGGCGCCGGAGCGTCGGTCAGGTCGACGTCGGCCACGGGTGTCGACGCGAGCGACAGCGACAGCTTGCCGT
Source organism: Actinomycetota bacterium (assembly GCA_005772765.1). Classification (GTDB taxonomy): domain Bacteria; phylum Actinomycetota; class Acidimicrobiia; order IMCC26256; family PALSA-610; genus SXJQ01. Next base: position 365 of record SXIR01000189.1, on the reverse strand, counting down.
TGTTGTCGATGTCGTCGACGCGCACCTCGACCTCGTCGCCGAGGTTCAAGACGTCTTCGACCCGATCGATGCGCTTGCCGCCACCGATCTTCGAGATGTGCAACAGCCCATCGCGGCCCGGCAGGATGTTCACGAACGCGCCGAACTTCGTCACGTTCACGACCTTGCCGAGGTAGCTCGCACCGAGTTCGGCCGTCGGCGGGTCAAGAATGAGCTCGATCCGACGTCGAGCCTCGTCGACCTTGACCGAGTCCTTCGATGCAATCGCGACCAACCCGACCGTGCCGTCGTCGGACACCGAGATGTCAGCGCCCGTTTCCTGCTGGATCGTGTTGATGACCTTGCCCTTCGGGCCGATCACCTCG
>SXIR01000188.1 GCA_005772765.1 Actinomycetota bacterium | reverse complement strand
CGGGCGGCGGCCGTGCCATCGCAAGGCGAACGACAGCAGGCCTCGGTTGAGTGGGACGTCGTGGACTGCGAGCGCGAGGCCGAGCCACGCGGTCGGGAACTCGGGCACGATCGCGACGCCGGCGCGTTCTTCGGTCACGACGAGGTCGCGCATCGCGTTCAAGAGCGTCGCGCTCGGACGTTCGGTTTGGGCCGTGGTCAGGCGTGCCCATGCAGTCCTCGGGTCGCCACGGCGACGGGCCGTTCGACGGGCTCGGAATCCGAGGCGGTCCCACGCTCGTGCGGCTTCGGCATCGAACCCCCACCCTTCGAGCGCGTGGACGATCTCGCCGTCGGCAATCGACGACTCGGCGAGGATCGCGATTCGTGCTCGGTCGATGGCGTCTTGCAGATTCCGGTCGTCGATGTCGACCCGCAGACCCGAACGCAGCCGCTGCGCCCAAGCTCGCCGCACCGACGCAGGATCGTGGTCCAGGCCGGCCGGGTCGCCGAGCGCGATTCGCAACGACGCGCCATGTGCAAGCGGCCACACCAGTGCGCTCGCAGTGGCTCGCCGCTCGTTCGGCTCGGAGGAGAAGGCCATCGTGCGGTGTTCGGCGACGAGTGCTCGCACCGCAGCACGCGTCGGACCCGTCGCCATCTGTGCGGGGTCGCGAGCCCACGTCACCGCGTCGAGGCTGCCCTCGATCACCAACCCGACGGCAACCGCGGCCTCGCCGCCATTCGAGAACTCGATCACGGTGCTGCCCGGAACGGCAAAAACGCTTGCGTTGAAATCGCCGGCGTGCACACGGATCGCAGTCTCGACAACCGCGCCGTCGTCGCGTTGGCGGCGCGTTGGCGCGTCGGCGGGATCGTGCAACTGGTCCTCGCCGATGACGAGCCAGCTCGCGTGAATGCCGTCGGGCCGCAGCACACTGCCGTCGTCGGACACATACGACGGCGCGTCACCAGCGAGCGTTCCGAGCGGAACTCCCGATCTCGGATCGTTCATGCGTCGCGCATGCCCTCGAGTTCGGGTTTCGCAGCGCGGCCCATCAACTCACCAACGTGGTCCGCAGGCTTCGCGCCTTCGTACAGCACGCGGCCAACGAACGCTGCGACCGGAAGCTCGACATCGTGGCGACGCGCGAGCTCGAGCACGGCGCCCGTGCTCTTGACCCCTTCGGCCACCATGTTCATCTCGGCGACGATGTCGTCGAGCGAGCGACCCTCCCCCAGCGCAACACCAACCGAACGGTTACGGCTCTGTGGGCTCGAACAGGTGGCGATGAGGTCGCCCATTCCGGCGAGGCCGGCGAACGTCAACGGGTCGCCGCCGAGCACGACGCCGAGCCGCGCGAGTTCGGCGAGGCCGCGGGTGATCAGCGCGGCCTTGGCGTTGTCGCCGAATCCCATGCCGTGCGCCATGCCCACACCGAGCGCCACAACGTTCTTCAGCGCGCCGGCGATCTCGCACCCGATCACGTCGGGATTCGTGTACACCCGAAACGCCGGCGTCATGAACGCGTCTTGCACCATCCGACACACGGCTTCATCGGTGAACGCGACGACGGTTGCGGCCGGCTGTCCGGCCGCGATCTCCTTGGCGAGATTGGGCCCCGACAGCACACCGATGCGGCCGGGGTCGTGATCGACCAGCACATCGGCGATCACTTCCGTCATTCGCAGCAGCGTCGCTTGCTCGACCCCTTTCGAGAGGCTGACCACGGCGGCATCGGGGCGGATGTGCGGGCGGGCCGACTCGAGCACGGCTCGGAATCCGTGCGACGGCACGCCCATGACCACGACCTCGCGACCGGTCAGTGCGAGTTCGAGCGACGACGTCGAGGTCAACCGCTCGGGCAGTCGGGCACCCGGCAGATACGCCGCGTTCTCGTGGGTGTCGTTGATGGCGGTCGCCAGCTCGTCGCGGCGGGCCCACAGCGTCGTGTCGACGTTGGTGGCGGCGAGTCCGGCGACGGCGGTTCCCCAAGATCCTGCTCCGACGACAGCGACCGCGACGCCTGCGTCGTTGCTCATTCCTGCCGACCCTTCACCGCCGATATCCTACGCAGCCCATGAGCCGAGCCGACCCCGACGCGGCACCGAAGTGCGCCGTCGTGGTTCCGATTCGATCGTTCGCGGATGCCAAGCAACGGCTCGCCGACGTGCTCGACGACCATCAACGCATCGAGTTGATGCGAACCCTCGCGCACCACGTACTCGAGGTGGCGAGCACGTGCGCCACGGTCGTCGTCACCAGCGACCGCGAGGTGCGCGAACTCGCGACGGGGTTCGGCGCCGACGTCCTCGCCGATCCGGGGTCGCTCGACGCCGCGGCCACACTCGGTCAATCGTGGGCTCGCGACCGAGGCTTCGCACGCGTGGTCGTGGTGCACGCCGATCTGCCGTATCTGACCGATCTCGCCCCGTTCGCGGCGCCGGCCGATCAACCCGTCTGCGTTCTCGTTCCCGACCAACGTCACGACGGCACACCGATTCTCTCGATTCCGACCGCCACCTCGTTCGAGTTCGCGTACGGTCCGGGATCGTTCGAGCGCCACGAACGCGCGGCCGAACGTTGCGGGCTACTGGTGACGATTCCACTCGATGTTCGGGCCGGTTTCGACATCGACCTGCCCGACGATCTCGCCGCCCTGCACCCGACGGAGCCTCGATGACGTCCATCTCGACCACCACCGACCTCGTCACGCCCGGTCGGGTCCTGGCGATCGGCGCGCACCCCGACGACATCGAGTTCGGCTGCGGAGCAACACTCGCGAAGTGGGCTCGCGCAGGTGCGACCGTGCACCTCTGCGTGCTCACCGACGGTTCGAAGGGCACCTGGGATCCGAACCGCGACATCGCCGAACTCGTTCGGATCCGCGCCGGCGAACAACAGACCGCAGCCGATCGACTCGGCGCCGCGCACGTCCACATGCTCGGACGCATCGATGGCGAACTCGACAGCGACCTCGCAACGCGCGCCGACCTGTGTCGGGTGATCCGCCAAGCTCGGCCCGATGTCGTGCTCGGCCACGATCCGTGGAAGCGGTACCGGCTGCACCCCGACCATCGTCATGCGGGGCAGTTGACGATCGACGCCATCGTTGCGGCGAGAGATCCTCACTTCTTCGCCGACCAAGAGCTCGCACCGCACCGACCGGAGTCGTTGCTCTTGTTCGAGGCCGAAGTGATCGACCATGTCGAACGAGTGCACGACGTCGATGTCGACGCCCGCGTCGCGTCGCTGCTCGCGCACGAAAGCCAGTGGGAGTCGACAATGCACATCGCCGCGGATCCTGCCGCCGAGCGCACGCGCTTCGAGGCTGCGCAACGTCACGAGTGCGCCCAGGCCGGGCATCGAGTCGGCGCGGTGCTCGGTGAAGCGTTCAAGCGCATCGACGATCTCTGACACGGCCGCGACAACGAGAAGAGCCCGGCCAGTTGGCCGGGCTCTTTCGAATCGAAGCGAGAACGGCTACTTGCGCTTTGCTGCTTTGCGCTTGGCCGGAGCCTTCTTCGCTGCCTTCTTCTTGGCCGGAGCCTTCTTCGCTGCCTTGCGCT
>SXIR01000026.1 GCA_005772765.1 Actinomycetota bacterium | reverse complement strand
TGATCGCGACGAACTCGCCCGGTTCGATCACGAGACTGACGCCCGCGAGCGCCGTCACTTCTGCCGGCCCGCGGCCATAGGTCTTCACGACGTCGCGAAACTCGATCGCCGGTACCGCACTCATCGCCGCTCCTTCAGGGTTGCGAGAACTTTCGATTCACACACGTCGAGCCAGCGCAGGTCGGCTTCGGCGCGCACCATCGCCGATTCCTCGGCCAACTCGGTCGCGAGACTCGATACCACCGCGTCGCGGGACGAGCGACGTCGTCGTTGCAGCATCGACAGCAACGCGGCTCGCTGGTGGGTGATGACGTCGATCGCGCGATCGGGCGCGTGCTCGATGGCGAGCAGCACCTTCAAGACCAGTTCGTCTCGTGGCGGCGGATCGTCGACTGCAACCGCGTCCCACCACACGCCGAGCGCTTCGCGCCCGTCGGCGGTGAGTTGGTAGGTCTTCTGGTCGGCGTCCGAGATCGTTGTAACCAGCCCATCGCGGGCGAGGCGGTCGAGGGTCGTGTACACCTGACCGACGTTCAGCTGCCACACCCCGCCCGTCGCTGCCTCGAAGGCCGTCTTCAGGTGATACCCGTGGGCAGGCCCGCCGGCAAGGAGTGCGAGGAGCCCTTCTTTGACTGCCATAGTTACTGAGTATACATACTCAGTAACTATGGCGTCAACTACTACTCCGCGATCACCACCGCAGCCGGATCCCATCCATCCGCGGCGGGATACTGCGGATCCATGGCACGCAATGTGTCGATCAACAACGTGAGTACGGCATGATCACGCACCCATTTTCGGTCGGCCGGCACGATGTACCACGGCGCCGCATCCGAACTCGTTCGAACCAGGACTCGTTCGTACTGTTCGTGGTACTCGTCCCATCGGGCGCGGGTCTCGAGATCAGCCGGATTGAACTTCCAGTGTTTGGTGGGATCATCGACTCGGGCTTGCAAGCGCTCGCGTTGCTCGTTGCGCGACAGGTGCAAGAAGACCTTCACGATCGAAGTGCCTTCTGCGACCAGTCGCGACTCCCAAGCGTTCACTTCGTCGATTCGGCGACGCTGCACGTCGTCGTCGATCAGGCCCAACACGCGGGTCGTCACGAGATCTTCGTAATGCGACCGATTGAAGATGCCGATCTCGCCCCGACGCGGCAACGCCGCTTCGATCCGCCACAAGTACGTGTGCGCGAGCTCGAGTTCCGACGGCCGCTTGAACGACGTCACCCGACAACCCATCGGATTGACACCGCTGAACACTCGCCGAACGGTGCCGTCCTTGCCGGATGCGTCGAGCCCCTGGAGGACAAGCAGCACCGAACGTTGCGCCTCGGCGGTCAGCCGAGCTTGCAACCCCTTCAGCGTGTCCTGATCGTCCGAGAGCGCCGCCTCGACCGCGTCCCGTTGGAATCCGAGATCTGATCTGGGGTCGCGGTCGCCAAACCGGTCGTTGATGACTCGCAATGCGTGCACGACAACAGCTTGGCATTCCGACGCGCCGCCATGCCCACCGATGATCAGGAACGCACCGCAGCCGGTCAGCCCTTCCGTCGGCGTTCCCGCACACCCGCCGTCTTGACCGCGCACTCCACGCAGATAAGTTCCTGCTTCGTCCCCACTCGAACGAGGCACTGGTCGCAGAACGCTTCGGTGCATCGGCTACACCGAATGCGGGTCTCCGTGTTGCGGTGGAAGACACAGACATCGAGCGCACCGCGCTCGGCGCCGTACCCAAGGCGAGTTTCGACCCGCGCGGCAGATGCTTCGGCGCCCAGTCGAGCGTGCTCAGCCGTTGCGAGCTCCATCGCTTCCCGCTCGCCGCGCCGAGCGTTCGCCGCTTCGTCCCAGTGCGCCCACGGCGGAATTTCACTGGGCTGGTGGTAGATCGAACCGGGGTAGTGGTCGAAGCGCGACGCGATCTTTCGCACCATCTCGGCCTCGCGCTCACGCTTGCGAACCGCTCGTCGTTCGGCTCGCTCCGCTCGCGCCACTCCTCGCGCGTCGCGGTTCGACGCGGGACGGGTCGACGCGGCGGGCGTCAGAGGCTGCATCGCCTGCGGCGCGGGCACGACCGGCGCGGCGCTGGACGGCGGTTGCGTCGGAGCCAGCATCGGCGCAGGCGAGTCCAGCGGGGCCGGTACCGGCCAATCGGGCGCGAGGGTTTCCGGAGGTGCGGGCGGCGCCGACGCGACGGCAGGCATCAACGGCGGCTCGGCCGGCGAAGCCGTCGGGGTGCGACGCGGCAGCACGTCGTCGGTCAGTGGCGGCTCGATGACCGAAACGGGCGGCGCGAACCGGGTCGGAGGATCCTCGACCTCGACGGCTGCCCCAACCTCGTCCATCTCGGTTGCGCAGACATCGTCACGGTCGGGCTCGGGTTGGTCGTCGGTTGATGCCTCGCGCAACGCGGCAACGAGACGGTCGAAGGCGGCGTCGCGCTCGATCGCATCGTCGTCGGTTGGAGCATCCCGTCCATCCCCCGAGCGTGCGTCGGGGCTGCCTTCCACGACGGCGTCAACGACCTCCACGGGTCGCGGTGATGGGTCGTCGATCGGCGGGAGCTCATCAAGGACCTCGGCGCCGATCCCGCGACCCCACATCGCCACGACCGGGTGCATCGAGACGATCACGATCTCGGCGTCGGCGGCCAGGAGCACGGCGAGCGCTCGATCGAGCGCAACAACCGGGAGGTCGTCGAGCGCGCCGTCGAGCGCCAAGAGATCACCGCGCGCGTCGAGCAGGTCACGCACCAGCGTTTCGATGTCGTCCTCGTCGATCGCGTCGAGCATGATCGAAGGCGTCTCGCTCACGTTGGCACGCTGAATCGACAGTTCGTCGAGCCGCAGCCCGAGACGGTCGTACTCGTCCGAAAGGCGCGCTCCCTCGTCGTCGACCTCGACCAGCTCGGCCTCCAGTTCGTCGACATCGCCGCTCGCCGCTTCGGTCGGCGGCACGTCGAGCGCGCGTTGCGCCACGGCCCTCGGATCGACGCCAGGATCCACGCCGATGGCTCGCAACGCGTCGCAGAGGTCGTCGAGCGCAACCGATAGCCGCTCGCCCGGCTGACGCAACGCACGCAGCTCGACCGCGACATCGTCGCCGGGCGTACGACCGAGCAGCGCCGTGGCCCGCTCGCGCCGATCCTGTTCATCTTCGTCGAGTTCGGCCTCGTCCGGGACCGCCGCCAAGGCGACTTCGCGCCGACGAATCGCCTCGGCTTCGCTGACCCGACGCTGTGCGGCCGACAACGCCGCATCGTCCTCGGGTCGGGTCCCGCCCTGGGCGATCTGGACGGCGAAGGTCGCGTAGGCCTCGAACCCGCATGCGTCGAGCGCGGCGCGTTCGGTCGCTGCGGCTTGCTCCAACGCGCTGCGCGCGGCCACCCGAGCGGAACGCTTTGCCGATTCGAGTTCGGCAGCTCGTTCCTCCACCGCTCGGTGGGCCGCATTGACGGCGGTGATGAGCGCAGGGTCGATCGACTCGATCGACCCGCGCACCTCGACGAGCGCCGCACGTGCGTCGGCCAGTTCCGCCTCGGCGGCCAGCACCATCGGGTTCGCCGTCGTCCGGCGAGCGTGGTCACGCAACGCCGTCGCAGCGTCGATCTCGTCGGCAAGCGCACACGCATCCGCGCTTGGACCATCCGGGTCCAGCCGCGCGTGGTCGAACGCCACGACCGCGGCGGAGAGATCCCCGAGATCGATCGATACGTCGGCGTACGCCGCCCCGCGATCGACCTGCGCGATCGCGGCTTCGATCTCCTCAGCACGACGAGACAACATTTCGATCCGGGCATCGATCTTGCGCCGGGCGTCGCTCACCAATGCGATCTCGCCGGTGATGTTCTGGCGAATGATCTCGTAGCCTTCGACCCGACTCGCCGCCAGCCGATCGCACGCTGCGACCAACGTCGATCGGTCGACGATCTCGTCGGGACGACAGTCGAGGGCAGCTGCGAGATCGGCGCGAGCAGTCGCGCCAGTGATGATCGTCAGGTGCGCGGCGGGTTCCACCGCCCCTCCCTTCGCCGTCTCGAGTCGTTCCGTCGTCACAATCGCTCCGGTAGTCCGGTCGGCCGTCGCGCCAGCGAGCACCGCGCGAGCGGAAGATCCGCCACCATCGAGGATGTCGGCAGTCGCATCGGTCAGCCTGAGACGTAGATTCGCCGCCGCACCTCGATGCAGTGCAATTCGCGCCTCGCCAAGGAGCCCCGATGACCGATTCGTCCCACCTGTCCGTTCAAGCTCGGACCCTGGCCGCACATCTCGAACCGTGCATCGGACAGGTGTACTTCGCACCCGAGGCCCACGCGCACTACGCCGCGCTCGGTTTCGCGGCGAGCCCGGGCCAGGTCAACGGGGTGGCGATGCCCGACGGGCCCGCCTACTTCACAAGCCGGGGATCACTGATGGGGCAGGTGGCGCCCCACGTGGTTGCGGCCGCGTTTGCCGTCTTCAACCCGGCAGCGGTCGTTCCGTCGGTGGCCTACGGGTGGTCGCTCACCGATGCAGCGACCATCTTTGGCGCGCGACGCCGCGGCGCCACCGACCAACTGCGCCGGATCCTCGGCGCGGCGCCCGAGGGTCTCGAGCGCGCGAGCACCATCCTCGAACGCGCGGTCGCGCCGTTGCGCGAAGAGGGTCGACCGCTGTTCGCGGGTCTCCGCGCCCAGTGGGACGATCCGGGCGACCGTTGGGAGCGCTTCTTCCACCTCGGTGACATGTTGCGTGAGTACCGAGGTGACTCGCACACAGCCGCCTGGATCAGCGCGGGTATCGACGCAACCGAGGTCGGGCTGCTGACCGAGCTCTACATCGGACTCCCGTTACGGACATACTCGCGAACACGAGCGTGGTCCGATGACCAGTTCGACGCGGCAACCGAGCGGCTCGAACAGCGTGGCTGGATGCGCGGCGACTCCTTCACCGAACTCGGTCGCAACGAACGAGAAGCGATCGAACGCAACACCGACCAACAACTGCAGCCCGCGATCGACGCGATCGCAGAACAGCTCGACGAACTCGTCACGATCATCGAATCGTGGGGTGCCGCCATCCGCGCGGCAGGCGGCTACGTCGGCGGCGCGGGCGACCTCTGGCCGAACCGCTGAACTTCACTCCCCCACTTGATCTGCGGCGAGGTGTTCTTGCATCCAAGCCCGCAGCGGAACGTCGTCCGGCTGTGGGTCGTAGTAGCCGTTCGCCGTCGTGCAGTATCCGAGGAGTTGGCGTCGGATCGGGTCGACGGTGTCGTAGAGGTGCTCGAGACGCATCGCCGACTTCGGCTGCAGCCACCGATAGGCGTACCCCATCGTGAGGAACTTGCGGGCGGCTACTGAACGATTCGAACTCGCCGAGTGCCAGATGCGTCGATCGAAGACGATCGCGTCGCCGGCGCTGGCCAGCACCTCGATCGCACCAGCAGGCTGTCCATCTTCGCCAACTGCGAACGCGCCGTTCGCCAACCGATGGCTCCCGGGTGCCACGCACAGATTCCCCATTCCGGGCGCTGAAACGTCGGTGAGGAAGTAGCCAACTTTCAGCGAGACCATCGGATGGTGCATCGTTTCGAAATCGCGGTTCATCCGATTGTTGTCTTGATGCCACGCGTACCCACCGGGAACCGCGCGCGATCCGACGGGCGGCGTGACCAACAGCTGGGTGTGGAACAACTTGATGTGCCAACCCAAGATCCCGAACACCTTGGGGAAGGTTGTGGCCAGGTCGACCAGCTCGAGCATCAACGGCTCGGCACCGACGAGGTCGTGCTCGTTCAGAACATGGTGCGGCCCGACACCGGATTGCGCTCGAAACGCACGATCATGCTCGTCGACGACCTCGACGAGCTGGCGGCGCAACGGCTCCGCGAGTGCGTGACGGACCATGAGGAAACCGTCGCGTTCGAACGCTGCTCGTTCGTCGTCACCGAGGAGATGATCGAGCCACGTCATCACGCGACGACTTCGTTTGCATCCGAGGCGACGAGCGCGGCGATACACCGACGCTCGATTCCGAGGCTCGGCGTCACCAGACACGCAAGGTCTCTCGGGCTGACCCAACGGTCGGGTTGATGACCGCGACTGGCAGCGTCTTTCAGGTTCAGCACGCTGTCGTGGGTCTCGAGATCGTGGTTGCTGCGCCAACACATCGGGCACACAAGCATCGTTCGTTCGCCGAGTTCAGCGGAGAAGCCGGGTTCGGTGAGATCCGAGAAGGTGGTGGGGATCGAGGTCGTCGCCACGGCGCCAGTTTGGTCGACGATCGGCCCCGCCGAGCAGCAACTCGGATCTGTGCCGGTCAGCAGGCCCTCACGACGTGCAAACGCGCTGTGCGACTACGGCGCGGCAGTCGGCTCGGTCCCCGATCTCGCTCGCACCGCGTCGCTCCCGGCCCCGGGCGCGGCGCACTCGGCCTCGGCGTCGGGCCACCGAGTGAGATCGTCTTCGACGACAGTCGATCGGTCGAAGGTCGATCCGAGTGTCGCGGCTCGCAGATCGGCACCTCGCAGATCGACTGCGGTCGTCCGCGCACCCGTCAGGTCGGCGCCCCGCAGATCGGCGTTGCGCAGGTTTGCGCTTTCGAGCCGGGCGCCACGGAGGTCGACGCCGGAGAGGTCGGCAGCGCCGAGGTTGGCGCGTCGGAGGTCGGCATGCCAGAGGCGAGCGCCGTGGAGGTCTGCACCTTCGAGGTTCACCGCATACAAACGTGCGCTCGCCAAATCTGTCTCGCGCAATGACGCTCGGCGCAGGTCTCCCTTGGTGATCTGCACACCCGACAGGTCGCGTCCCGCGAGATTCCACCAGCCGAGGATCTCGCCGTCGAAGGTCATGCGCACTGCGCGTCGATGCCGGTACCGCCGGGTCGGGCGGTCGCTACGGGTCGCGTTGGTCAAGAATCGATCGATGACACCGACCGGGTCGTACGGCATCTCCAAGCCCCGGCCGCCAAGAATGAACGCGGGCGAACGCCGGACCCACAACTCGAACAAGCGATCGCGAAACTCGCGGTCAACGGACATTGCGACGGAAGGGGTCGAGGACATACTGCACGATCGACGGGCCGACCCCGCCGACCAACAACGCACCAAGTGGTCCGACTTGGTCGAAGCGAGCCAATGCGGCCGCAAGTGCGCCTCCGACCAGCATGCGCGTCAGTTCGGCCAGCGCAAACGCGCCGGTACGCCACTCCTCGGGCCAGTCACCGCGGCGGTGCCGGAGAATGTCGCCGATCTCGAACGCGTCCCGAAGACCTGCACCAACCACACCGAGCACCGCGGCAAACAGGATGCTCATGGGCAACAACGCTAGTGGTGTCGGTCCACGTACGCTGCGCCGTGTGACGCGTTTCCCAGAACTGCTGAAACCCGGGCAGATCGGCGCTCTGCACTTGCGCAACCGCATCGTTATGTGCCCCATGGGAGACTCGCTCGCGAACCCCGACGGCACCGTGAGCGAACGACAGCGGCGCTACTTCGAGGCCCGCGCCGAAGGCGGCGCGGCTTTGTTGCTCGTGGGATCCGTGTCCGTCGCATACCCCCGAGGCTCGTACGCCAGTTGGCAGACATCAGCGGCCCGGGCGAGCGACATCGCAGGACTGACGAGCTTGGTCGAGGTCGTCCACCGCCACGGCGCGCGGATCGCGGCGCAACTCGTTCACGACGGCGGCAACTCGTTGTTCGACATCGAGCAGGGGCATCCATTGCTCGTGCCGTCGCTCCCAGCGCGCTCACGTCCTGATCGCATCTCGATGATGGTGACCCCCGACGAGATCACTGCAATGACCGCGCCGTTCACCGCTCCGTCTGCACACATGGGAATCCAGGTCGCCAGCGACGTCGACCTCTCCGAGGTGATCGAGCAGTTCGCAACCGCAGCCCAGCACTGCGTTGCTGCCGGCTTCGATGCCATCGAACTCCACGGCGGTCACGGCTACCTGCTCGATGGTTTCCGCAGCGGTTATTCGAATCAACGCGACGACGAGTGGGGAGGTGATCTGACGGGGAGATCGCGAATGATGCGCGAGACCATCAGCGCAGTCCGGGCTCGGATCGGTCGAACCGTGCCAATGTGGATGCGGATCAACGCATTCGAGGTCGGACGGCCGGGTGGCGCGACGCTCGACGAAACCGTCGAACTCGCGCCGATGCTCGTCGCCGCCGGTCTCGACGCGCTGCACGTGAGCGCGTACGCGTCGAACGACATCGCAACCGGGGTCACCGATTCACACACACCCCACACGCCCGGCGCCCTCGTACCTGCGGCGGCCGCGGTCAAGGCAGTTGTCGACGTTCCGATCATCACGTTCGGTCGGCTCGAACCCGAAGCCGCCGAGGCCGCACTCGCCTCGGGCGCCGCGGACTTCGTCGCGATGGGCCGCAAGTTGCTCGCTGACCCTGCACTCCCTCGAAAGCTCGCGGCCGGGACCGTCGACGACATTCGGCCGTGCATCTATCAGTACCGCTGCATTGGCAACATCTTCGTGCGCGAGTCCGTAGCGTGCGTCGCCAACCCCGAGACCGCGCGCGAAGCCGAGCTCGCGATCCCCGCCGCGGCTCGGCCCCGCCGCGTGCTCGTCGTCGGCGGTGGCCCAGCCGGGATGGAAGCGGCCCGACGCCTAGCGGTCAGCGGCCACACGGTGACGCTGACCGAGCGCAACCCGCATCTCGGCGGGCGTCTCGCACTTGCCGGCCGCGCCGACCCAGTGCTGGCTCGCTTCGTCGACTGGCTGGCAGCCGGCGTCGAGCGATCGGGCGTCGAACTGTGCCTCGGTCACGAGATCGACCCCGGGCAAGCATCGGAGTTCGACGAGGTGGTGGTTGCGACCGGCGGTACGTGGGCGTACGGGTCCCTCGGCGACGACGTCGACGCCCGCGTCCTTCGCGTCGACGATCTCGAGCCATGGCTGTACGGGCGCGAAATCCTCGTCGGACCAGTTGTGTTCCTCGGGGGCGGCAAACCCGCGCTGACGCTCGCGGCGCTTGCGTGCACCCAGGGCGCCGACGTCGTCGTCATCGAGCCATCGGGAGTCTTCGGGGTCGAACTCGGGCTCCCGGGCCGATTCCGCCTCGTCCACGACGTCGAAGCCGCGGGCGCAACGTTGCTCGTCGGCGCGTGGCGTGGGCTCGACGCGACCGGCGTGATCGTCGATGAAGGCGAGGCGACGAGATCGGTGCCTGCGGCCACGATCATCGTGGCGCACGGCGCCACACCAGGGTCCGACTTGGCGGCATCGCTCATCGCGTCGGGGACATCGGTGCACAGCATCGGCGACTGTCGCTCCTTCGGCCGCGTCGAGGGCGCGATGCTCGACGCCGCGGAACTTGCGGTGGCGTTGGCCCGCTGAGCGGCACCACGGACCGGAATGACGCGTCAGCCGGTCACGCGAGCATTCGCCGGGTCGTAGAGCGGCCGCATCGAGAGGAGCGCCGGTACTCGACGGTCGGCCGTTTCGACGTCCCAGGCGATTTCGTCGAGGCGTGCACGGGTTATCGGTTCGTCCAGGTCGATCAGAGCGAGCCCGACCGCACTCCCCAACGTGTGTCCATACGACGCTGCTCGCACATATCCGCGCGCAATACCGTCGCCGCGCACGACCTCGCCGTGGAACAGCAACGGTTCCGGGTCGCGTAGCTGTACCTGCACGAGGCGTTTGGTCAGCGGACCGCTGCGTTGCAGCGCAACGACGGCATCGCGTCCGACGAACCCTCCGGGCTTGTCGAGATCAACGGCGAAACCGAGGCCGGCGTGGAGTACCGAATCGGTGTTGTCGATGTCGTGCCCGTAGTCGCGGTATCCCTTCTCCATCCGCAAGCTCGCCAGCGCCTTCAGCCCTGCGTGGCGAAGTCCGAACTCGGATCCCGCAGCAACGATTCGTTCGTAGACGTGCACTGCTTGTTCGGCGGAGATGTAGAGCTCGTAGCCCAACTCGCCGAGGTAGGTGATGCGGATGCACCGCACACGGGCGAACCCGATGTCGATCTCGCTCACGCCGCGATACGGCAATGACGCGTCCGACACATCGGCGTTGGTGATCGCTGCGAGCAACTCGCGCGATCGCGGCCCCTGTAGGTTCAGCTGGGCGTAGCCCGCGGTCTGATCGGCGACGAAGGCGTGATGACCTCCCTGCGCGATGGCCCGACGCAGGTGCGCGAGCGCGTGACGGTGCGCGGTGTCGGACGCCACGACGAAGAAGTTCCCGTCGTCGAGTTTCGTCACCGTGAGGTCGGCTTCGATCGTGCCGCGCTCGTTGAGCCACTGGGTGTAGGTGATCGTGTTCGGTTCACCGTCGACCCGATTCGCCGAGATGTGCTCGAGCATCCGTCCTGCATCGCGCCCTTCCACCGCGAACTTCGCCATGAAGCTCATATCCATCAGGATCACGCCCTCGCGACAGGCGCGGTGTTCGGCGGCCCAATAGTCGAAGTAGTGCGGTCGACCCCAGGTCAGCTCGCCCACGACAGGATCGACGCCGTCTGGGGCGTACCAGTCGGCACCCTCCCATCCGCTGACATCTCTGAAGCACGCGTGTCGAGCGACGAGGCGATCGTGGATCGGCGAGCGCTTCGCTCCGCGAGCGGTGGTCATCGATCGACCTGGGTAATGGCATTGATAGACCATGCCCAGCGATTCGACGGTGCGCGTGGCTCGATACTCGGGATTGCGCTGGTATGGATGCAATCGATCGATGTGCACACCGGTGACGTCGCAACCGGGATCGCCGGTCGTGATCCATTCCGCGAGCACGCGTCCCCACCCTCCGCCGGTGAGAATGCCGATCGAGTTGAGACCAGCGCACACGAAGTAGTTGTCGATCTCGGGCGCGGGTCCCACGATCGGCGCCAGGTCGGGGGTGAAACTCTCGGGGCCGCAGAAGAACTTCTTGATGCCGACATCGAACGAAATCGGCACACGCGACATCGCGCGCTCGACGAACGGACCCATCCGATCCCAATCGGGCGCGAGGTCGAGAAACGACGCGTCTCGCGGGATCGCACCGACGTTCCATGGCGCGCACACCGGCTCGAACAACCCGATCATCAAGCCGCCGACTTCCTCGCGGTAATACCCGTGACGGCTCGGGTCTTCGAAGACGGGCCAATCTCGCTGGATCCCCGGCACCGGTTCGGTAATCAGGTAGTAGTGCTCCGCAGCCTGATTCGGGATGTTCACGCCGTCGCGTTCGCCGAGTTGGCGCGCCCACATTCCGGCGCAGTTGACGACGAACTCGCACTCGACGTCGCCATGATCGGTGCGAACGCCAACGACGCGTCCGCGCTCGACGAGCACCCGTTCGACCGCGACACCCTCCGCAATCGTCACACCGAGTTGGCGCGCCCCCTTGGCCAACGACATCGTGCAGTCGACCGGGTTCACTCGCCCGTCGTCGGCCACATAGAAACCGGCCAACAGGTCGTCGGTGTCGGCGATCGGAAACATGGTGGCGATCTCCGCTGGTGAGACCTCCTGGACGTCGACACCGCAATAGCGGTTG
Source organism: Actinomycetota bacterium (assembly GCA_005772765.1). Classification (GTDB taxonomy): domain Bacteria; phylum Actinomycetota; class Acidimicrobiia; order IMCC26256; family PALSA-610; genus SXJQ01. The sequence continues at coordinate 10,382 of SXIR01000026.1, read as the reverse complement.
AACGCGGCAACGCGCCGATACTCCTCGAGTCGACCTTCGTCAGCCGCTGCTTCGATGAATCCGATGGGCGCGAACCCGGTCGCGAGCCCCGTTTCGGCTTCGAGCCGGGCGTAGAGATCACGGGTGTACTTGCGCAGTTCGGTCGAAGTCTCCGACATCGACCCGAACGTGACCATGAGCCCGGCCGCGTGCCAGGTCGTTCCCGACGTGAGTTGATCCCGTTCGACGAGCAACGTGTCGGTCCACCCGAGGTGGCCGAGGTGGTAGGCGATCGACGTTCCGATCACGCCACCACCAACTACAACGACGCGAGCGCGCTGCGGCAAGGTCACCGTCGACATGGCGGGCAGGCTAGGCAACCTGTCCGCACGAGACGTCGAACCGGATCGTTACCGCCGTCCAGTCCTCGGGTCTCGCAACGCCGCCATTGCTCGGATGCTGGTACTGCGGTACGTTGCGTCTGTCGCTTGTGGGAAGCGACGCTGCACGTCGAAGTCGTGGGGATTTCGCCGGCAGTCGATGATGGGGGTCATCGAGTGGGGACCATCGTGGGGAATTGTCGGCGTTCGTTCGCGGCGCCGTTGTGCTTCAGCGTCGCGAGCGCCTTCGTCAGCGTGGTGGCCACGGCTGATCCCGTCGCCGCCATCTCAGGGCCGCCGCGGGTGTCGATTGCGAATCTCTCGGTTCCCGAGGGAAGTTCGGGAAAGACGACAGCGCGCGTGCAGGTCACCCTGTCGCATGCGAGCGCATATACGGTCGGCATCAACTACGAGGTAACGACGCTGTGGAACGTCGACTTCGTGGGAGTTGCAGTTCGACCAGACAACAACCACGGAATTCCGACCGACGTTAACGCAACCGGCGGATCGCTTTACTTCCCGCCCGGTCGGGTATCGGCCTTCATTTCGCTACCGATCGTGGCCGACACGTTGATCGAGGGCGACGAACAGTTTCTCGTTCGGTTGACTTCTCCCTGGGCGAGCACGCTGTCGGATCCGTTCGCCACGGTGACGATCCTCGATGACGATGAGCTCGCGGGCTTCGCGATCGGCATCGGTGACGTCTCGTTGCGAGAGGGCTCGGCCAAGAGCCGAGTACTCGATGTTCCGGTCGTGTTCACGAGTGCTGCACCAACTGCGTTCACGATCACGACGGCGACCAACGCCGGATCTGCGACCTCGGGCACGGGTGGAGATTTCGCGGGACGAGTTCGAACGCAATCGATTGCCGCCGGAGCACGGTCGAAGATCGTCAAGGTCTCGCTCCGCGTCGACGAGGTCGTCGAGTCGACCGAGCAGTTCACGATCACGCTCACCGCCTCGACCGCCGCCGTGTGGCGGAGCACTGCAACCATCACGATCCGCGACGACGATTCGGCCCCGCAGCGAGCTGGTCGAGTCGTTGGTCCTCCGCGCGTCGCGCTCGTTGGCGACTCCATCACTTCCCAGTACGCGCTCACCACCAAGGCTGCCCTCGAACAACTCGGCTACGCCGTGATCGTTCACGCGAAGCCTGGCCAGGGCATCCTCGACGCCGCATGGTGTGAGGGCGCCCAGGCCCAATGGGTGCGCGACAACTTCGACCCGGATGTCGTGGTGTTCGAGAACATCGGCAACTTCGGCTGGTTCGACAAGTGCAATCCGACGGTGCTGCGCAACTCCCCCGAGTTTTTCGCGGGCTGGCGAGCCTCGGCCGAACTCCACACGTCGATTTTCGTCGAGGACGGCGCTGCCGTCTGGTGGATTCTGAATCCGCAGGTGCCGCCCGGCGCGCTGTTCGACTCGATCGCCGGGATCAATCAGATCTACCGCGACGTGGCCGAAACCGGACCGAACGTCGAGCTCATCGATCTGTACACGCCCTTTGGCGGGGACGACTCGGGTTGCACGATGCGCTCGCCTGACTGCACTCATCTCGATGATGCGGGCATCGCGCTGTTCCGAACCGCAGTCGTCAACGCGCTCGATTGACGCGCCGCGTCTGCGCTAGCGCGGGCGCAGCGGAGGTCGCAACGGCTCCCGAATCGGTTCTCATGTGACCCAATGAACTCTCGCGGCATCGACGTTCGGAGAGTTTCCCAGGCTGGTGCCATCGACGATGCTGCGCCATCATGGGGCGTCCCGGGCGAGAGAGGATGCCGATGAGGATCTCCGGGCTGCGCCAAGTCGGGCTCACCGTGACCGACCTCGACCGAGCGATCGACTTCTACGCACAGGTTGTCGGCATACCGCTGATCGCTCGTTTCGGAGCCTTGGCGTTCATGGACCTCGGCGGCGTCCGGCTCTTGCTCGAACAACAGGCTGTCGTCGAGGCGCGCGCCGCGTTGTACCTGTCGGTCGAAGAGATCCATCCCGCACACGCGACGTTGGTCGCGCGTGGCGTCGAGTTCCTCACCGAACCGCACGTGATCTTCGTCGACGAGGCGGGGACGTTCGGCGTTGCTGGCCACGCGGAGTGGATGGCGTTTTTCACGGATCCCGATGGCAACGTGGCGGCTCTGTCGAGTCGTGAGCCGACCTGAACGTCGCGCTGCACTCGGTCGCGCTGCACTCGAGGGGGTGCACCGCCACAACGGGGCAATGTTGCAGGGTGGGCGGTACTGGACTCGAACCAGCGACCTCGTCGGTGTGAACGACGCGCTCTAGCCAACTGAGCTAACCGCCCCGGACCCGTTCGGGGTCGCCGAGGATAGCGTCTCCGATCGCGCCCGACGCGAACGAACACGCGCAGCGAACGAAGCCGAATGGAGCGAGGCCCCCAGGCCGAGCAGAAGTAGGCGAAGAGGAAGCGGAGCCAGAACACGTGAGAGAGCGCCAGCGACCGAACACGCGCAGCGAACGAAGCCGAATGGAGCGAGGCCCCCAGGCCGAGCAGAAGTAGGCGAAGAGGAAGCGGAGCCAGAAATATGGAAAAGCTGATGTACCTGTGTTGGTTGCCGGAGCGGATCGATCCGGCGGGCGCACGGGAGTTGATGATCGATGCGGTGGGCAAGCGTCTGCTCGCGCTCGATGTGGCGGGCCTGACGATCGATGTCGACGACGATGCTTCGCAGTTTGCGTCACCGGCACCGCCTCCTGAGGGCGAGCCGCCGATTGGGGCGATCGTGTCGGTGTGGGTCGATTGCTATGACCGTCGGGCGCCGATCGAGTCGGTACTGCACGAGGCCTGCGCCCGCGTTGCGGGGTATTCGGTGGTCGAGTCGATGTATCGGGAGTACGGCGGGAATCAGTGGGCGGGGCCACGCACGTGGGTCGATGGCGTCCGTTCGCCCGGACCGTTGACGGTGACGGTCTTCGAGCAGCACCCCGATTTCGAGTTCGACGATTGGATCGAGTTCTGGCACACCCGGCAGTCGCCGATGAGCGAGGCGATTCAGCCCCGCACGCGTTACGTCCGCAACGCCGTGTTCAGAGCGATCACGCCGGACGCTCCGCCGTATCGGGCGATTGTCGAGGAGGCGTGGCCGTCGGTCGAGAGCGTGACGGACCCGATGCAGTTCTTCTGTGCCGATGGGGACGCGGTGACGTTGCAGGCGAACATCAACACGATGATCGAGACGACGACGGCGTTCATTCCCTACGACTCGATGCGCAACATGACCATGAGCGAGTGGATTCTTCGTTCGTGATCCGCGCGATCGCGGGCGAGGGCAGGTTGTCGCTCACGGCCGGTGTTCGAGTGTGCTTGGCGTTGGTTCACTGATCGGCGAGTCGACCGGCGAGGTAGTCGAGCGCGATCGCGCTGTACATGGCGACACCGTTGCGCAAGGCGGATTCGTCGATGGTCATTCGGTTGCTGTGGCAGCCGTGTGCGTGGGCGGGCGACTCGCCTGGCGGGCAAACGCCGAGATAGGCGAACGCGCCCGGTCGTTGGTTCAGCAGGTACGAGAAGTCTTCGGCACCCATGACGGGTGCGGGCATCTCGAAGGCACCGGCCTCCCCGAGGAGGTTGCGGGCGACGTCGACAGTGAACTCGGCGAAACGCACGTCGTTGACGACCACCGGGTAGCCGGGGACTTGTTCGAACGTCGCGGTCATCTCGTGGGCTGCGGCGATGTTCGTGACGATGCGTTCGATACCGGCGAGCGCCTTGCGACGGGATCCCTCGGAGACGGATCGCAGTGTTCCTTGCATGGTGACGGTTTCGGGGATGACGTTGTTGGTGGTGCCGCCGCGGATCTTGGTGATGGTGACGACGACTGGATCGAACGTGGAGATGCGGCGCGTGACCATCACTTGGAGCGCGGTGATGATCTCGGCGGCGACGGGCATCGGGTCGTTGGCCAGGTAGGGGCTCGACGCGTGGCCGCCTTGGCCAGTCACCGTGATTTCGATGACGTTCGCTGCGGCCATGATCGGTCCCGGGCGGGTGGCGATCACGCCGCTGGGAGCGTTCGGGGTGACGTGCAGCGCCCAGACGGCGTCGACCCCGTCGATGACTCCTTCGTCGATCATGTGGCGGGCACCGTGGAAACCTTCTTCGCCGGGTTGAAACATGAAGCGGACGCGTCCTGCGAAGTCGTCGCGTCGGTCGGCCAGTAACTTCACCGCTCCCCAGAGCATTGCGGTGTGGCTGTCGTGGCCGCAGGCGTGCATGGCACCGTCGACTTCGCTGCGGAACTCGACGTCGGTGTCTTCGGGCATGGGGAGTGCGTCCATGTCGCCGCGCAAGAGGATCGTCGGTCCATTGCCTTTGGTGCCAACGAGATCGACGGTCACTGAGGTCAGGGCGTCGCCGCTCCGTACCTCGACGGGGAGGCCGACGAGCGCATCGAGCACCGCGGCCTGGGTTTTCGGGAGGTGCAATCCGAGTTCGGGGAATCGATGGATTCGCCGACGAAGCTCGACAACGTCGGGGAGGAGCGCTGCAGCCGTGTCGAGGAGGTCGTCGCGTTGGTAGGTCGAAACGGTCATGGCGCGGACCCTACAGCGATGCGAACCACTCGCTCACGGCAACACCGAAGGTGCGCTGAAAAGCAACGTATTCGGCGCGCAGCGCATCGCCACGGTCGGCGTCGCGACACAACGATGGCGGGAGCAGCGGATCGGCGCGGAGATGAGCTGCGACTCGGGTTCCGCACGTGAACGCGAGCGCGAGTCGGTCGGTGTCGTCCAGTCGTCGGCGCGCCGCGTCGAGTTCACGGCGCAGGGATCGGGCATGGGCTCCCCATGCGCGCGGCGCGAACAACTGATCGGCCAGCACTTCAGGCGAATCCGGGTACACCCGCATGCGCTCGCATTGCCGCGCGACGACCCCGAGTCGGTCCCGGTCGAGGTTCGCGGGTCGGAGCCACACCCCTTCTCGTCGTTCTGCGAAGCCGCTATGGCGCATCGCGGTGCGCAGCGCGACCCGATCGACTGCCGCGCGTGCGGTGGCCTGCACCAACTCCATCCACCACGCGGTCGCCTCGGCGTCGGCGACCAACACGGGAGCGAGCGCGAACCGTTGATCGTCGACGCGGGCGCGGATCCGGCCGGCGAGTTCGTAGCTGCCGGCGTCGTTGGTCAGTTCTCCGGCGCGCACCATGCGACTCAACGCCACGCGCGCGGTGCCGTCCGCCGTTCCGAAGAGACCGCACCATGCGACCAACTCGTGTGCCGGACGACGTGGTTGTCGCATGCCGAGCAACAACGACAGTACGAGCGAGCGCGGCGACAGCGCATTACGTTCTTGATCCATCTGACTTCGCAGTGTAATATCTTGATGTGGCTGCAAGGGTCGATCCCAGTACTTCCAGCACTCCCAGTACGGCGGGCCTCGACGCGACGTCGTCGGAACGGAGCACCTCCATCGATCGCTCGGCCAACGCGATGCTGTTGCCTCTCCCGGTGTTACGGCCCGCGACCGATCCCCGGCTCCGTCCCGATGGCCGCCCAACCGGTGCATTCCGGGCGGAAATCCGAACGATTCCGTCGATCCGCAACGGCATCTCGGTCGTGAGCTGTTGGGTCCAGATCGTCGGCGTTGCCGTCGCGGCAGTCTGGATCTCGCATCCCGCCGTCTGGGTGGTTGCGTTCGTGCTCGAGGGGCGCAGCTTCGCTCAGATCGCCGCGTTGATGCATGAGGCTGCGCATCGGATGCTGTTTCGGAACCGGCGCCTCAACGACTTCGTAGGGCGTTGGATCGTCGGTTTTCCGTCGTTCACCCCAATCGACTCGTATCGACGCGGCCACATGGCGCATCACCGAGAGGAGTTCGGGGCCAACGAACCCGACATTGCGCTGTATCGCGGCTACCCGATCGCCAAGGCCAGCCTCCGGCGCAAACTCGTGCGAGACGCCACCGGACGCACTGGCTGGAAGCTGAACAAAGGCCTGTTCCGAGCGGCGAACGCTGCTGACCGATCAGTTCGGTTCCAGGCGCGCGCCATCATCGGTTGCCAACTGGTGCTCATCGCGGTGTGCAGCGCGTTCGGACGACCATGGCTCTGGTTGGTGCTGTGGTTCGCGCCGTATCTCACGGTTTGGCGCGTCATCAATCGATTGCGGTCGATCGCCGAACACGGCGGGATGGTCCGTTCGGCCGACCGGCGCGACACAACCCACTCGGTACGCCAGCGTCCCGTGGCTCGCTTCTTCATGGTTCCGTACTGGATCGGTTGGCATCTCGCCCACCACGTCGATTCGGGCGTGCCGATGCGGAATCTGCCGAAGTTCCACCGGGCGCTCGTCGATTCGGGATATGCGAATCCCGATGTCGAATACACGAGCTATCCGGCGCTCTGGCGAAAACTGGCCTCCGGCCAGCCGACGTAGGTCGCCGGTCGCGACCCAGGCACCGGCCCGTTCACGGGCGCGCGCCGCGTGCGTCAGTTCGCCGGGGGCGCGGTTCGGGCGACGAATCCGAGCATGGACTCGACGGCGGCCGACGCCGTCATCAACGCCAGGTCGCGACCGCGCGGCATCACGATCTGCATCGCAATGGGCAACTCGCTCCCCTCTTCGTCGGTCACGAAGCCCACCGGGGTCACCGAAGCGGGCGAACGCGTCAGATTGAACGGCAACGTGAAATCGGCCGCCCAACCCGGACCGTACGGGCTCGGTTCGCGGTGACGCGGCGGCAACGTCGCCATGGCGGGGGTGACGAGCGCATCGCACCGTTCGAACAGCCGAGCGAGCGCAACTCCGGCGCGATGTGCACCTGCCTCTGCTTCCAAGACTGCGTCGACGTCGTCGATCCCCGCGCCGTAGTTCGCGGTGACGACCGCGGCGGGCAGGAACCGTTCAGCGAACGTCTCGGGACCGCCGGCCGCAGTGGCCGTGCGCCACGATCCCCGGGCGGCCCGGCCGATCCATGCAAAGATCGGACGTTCGTCGAACACGCGATCGGTCGTCTCGACAACCGTCGCACCGTGCGACTCGAGCGTTTCGAGAGCCGCCTCACACGCTTGCACGATCGCAGCATCCGGATTGGCCCAACCGAGCGTCGGCGACCACACCACGCGCAGACCTTCGACCGATGGTTCGGAGGCCGCGGCGACAAACGAACCCGCGATCTCGACACTCAGCAGGTCGCGATCGCACCACCCCTTGACCGCGTCGAGTCCTCGAGCGATCTCCATGAATGTGCGCGCCATTGGACCGCGCGCCGAGAAGGGTCCCCAGGCCCCGTATCCCTCGTCGCCGACCGGCACGACCCCGTGCGTCGTCTTGAAACCCGAGAGGCCACAGACTGCTGAGGGAATTCGGATCGAGCCGCCGCCGTCGGAGCCGGTGCACATCGGGACGAGCCCGGCCGCAACGGCCGCCGCCGAGCCACCGCTCGATCCGCCCGCGGTGCGGTGTCTGGCCCATGGATTCAGCGTGGCGCCGTGCACCAAGTTGTCGGTCTCGGCGTGAAAACCGTACGCGGGCGTGTTCGTCTTTCCCACGACGATCGCTCCGGCTGCGACAAGGCATGCCACTTCGACGCTGTCGGCCAGCGCCGGCGGGTCGTTGCGATGGGCCGGATCTCCGAACGAGGTCACATACCCCTCGGCGTCTTCGAGATCCTTGACGCCAATCGGGACGCCTGCGAGCGGGCCGGGGTCTTCCCCCGCCGAGATCCGAGCGTCGAGGGCGGACGCGGCAGCCAGCGCTCGCGGCGGATCCAGCGCGACGAAGGCCGTCAATGTGGGATCGGCCACAATCCGATCGAGAGCGGCCTGGACCACCTCCACGCCGCTGACCTGGCCGGATCGCACCGCGGCGGCCACTGAACCGACATCGTGCATCATCGCATCTCCCGAGCGTCCGCAATCTGTGGCGGGCGGACACTAATCTGACGATGCGCACGGCTCATGCCGTGCAAATTGTCCGGTTTCGTAGTCAGCAACATTTGCAGTCCGGCAGGTGGATTGTGGCCAGAAAAGGTCGAGCGCGCCGCTTCCGCGAAGCGCGCCAACTCAAGCAGGGCTACGACGACGGCATGTTCTCGGAGTCGCCGAACAAGTCGCTCGCTGACGCCGTCGAGGACAACCTCGACGACGACGTCGACGATGACGACGATTGGGACGACGAAGAAGACGACGACGAGTACGACCCGCTCGATCACTGATCGAACGGGCGCACCTCGAACTCAACGCAGGCGCGGCTCGATGGCGTCCGGGGCAATCCCGTAGCGCTCGATCGCATCGGCAACCCGTTCGAATCCGATGTGGCCGTCGGCAGCCAAGCCCCACAATGCCGCCACGACGACGTGTTCGGCATCCACCTCGAAGTGGCGGCGCAACGCGCTGCGCACATCGGAGAAGCCGAACCCATCCGTACCGAGGGCCACGTACCGGTTCGGCACGAACCGCGCAACCTGATCGACGACCGAGGTCATCCAGTCGGAGCACGCAATGATCGGATCAGCACCACCGAGTTCTGTCTCGATGTGGCTGCGGCGCGGCGACTCGGACGGGTGGAGTCGGTTCCAACGTTGCGCCGAGAGCGCGTCTTCGCGCAACGCCTTCCACGACGTCACGCTCCACACGTCGGCGCCGACATCCCAATCGGCGGCCAGCATTTCCTGGGCGCGCAACACTTCGTTCAACAGCGCGCCGCTCCCGAGCAACTCGACGCGGAGCAGCGCGTCGCTTCCGGTCCGATAGCGATAGAGGCCGGACACGATCATCTCGTCGGTGACGTGGTCGGGCCGGGCCGGCTGCACGTAATTGTCGTTGTAGACGTTCACGTAATAGAAGCAGTCCTCAGGTTCGGCGCTGTACATCCGTTCGATGCCGTCGCGCACAATGACGCCGAGTTCATAGGCAAACGCTGGGTCGAACGCACGACAGTTCGGAACCGTCGAGGCCAACACCTGCGAGTGGCCGTCGCAGTGCTGTAGCCCCTCGCCGCTGAGCGAAGTGCGGCCAGCAGTGGCGCCGATCAGAAAGCCGCGGCCTTGCATGTCACCGAAGGCCCAGATGAGGTCGCCGACTCGTTGAAACCCGAACATCGAATAGAAGATGAAGAACGGAATCATCGGCTGGCCCCACGTCGTCGACGCAGTGCCCGCGGCCGTGAAGCTGGCCATGGCACCCGCCTCGGTGATGCCCTCTTCGAGGATCTGTCCCTGCTTCGCTTCGCGGTACGACAGCAGCAGACCCGCGTCGACAGGTTCGTACTTCTGACCGAACGGCGCGTAGATCTTCACGTCGTTGAAGAGCGGGTCCATCCCAAACGTGCGGCCCTCGTCGCTAATGATCGGAACGACCCGAGCACCCCACTCGGGGTCGGCGATGAGTTGCTTCAGCAGCCTCGTGAATGCGATCGTCGTCGAGACAGCCTGTTTGCCGCTGCCCTGTTCGAGCTGCGACGAGATGTCGGCGCGCGGGGACACGACCGTCTTGTTCCGGGTCACGCGGTGCGGCACGTAGCCATCGAGTTGGCGGCGTCGCTCCAGTAAGTACTCGTACTCCGGCGAGCGGAAACCGGGGTGGAAGTACGGTGCCAGCTCGCCTTCGAGTTGTTCGTCGCTGATCTCGAGGTGCAATCGGTCGCGGAACACCTTGAGTTCTTTGGTGTCCATCTTCTTGATCTGATGCGTCGCGTTGCGCGCCTCGAAGTCGCGGCCCAACGTCCATCCTTTGACCGTCTTGGCCAAGATGACAGTCGGTGCACCCACGTGTTCGACCGCGGCCTTGTAGGCGGCAAAGAGCTTGGTGTAGTCGTGTCCTCCCCGAGGCAGTCGCTCGATCTGCTCGTCAGACAACGACGCGGCCATGCGTTCGAGTCGAGGGTCCGGTCCGAAGAAGTGTTCGCGGATGTAGGCACCCGATTCGACGACGTACTTCTGAAACTCGCCATCGACCGTCGAGTTCATTTTCGCCAGCAGCACGCCTTCGTTGTCGAGGGCGAGCAGCGGGTCCCACTCCTTGCCCCAGATCACCGTGATGACGGTCCAGCCCGCCCCGCGGT
>SXIR01000187.1 GCA_005772765.1 Actinomycetota bacterium | reverse complement strand
GTCGTACCAGCCGAGCACCTTCACCTGGTTGCCCATCACCATCGTGTCGAGCGCCGAGTACACGCAGCTCGAAGGATCGTGCACGATGTCGGCCGAGACAAGCGGTTCGTTGCTGTACTTCAGTACGCCTCGGTAGCTCGCCGATGCCGCAGCCTTCGCGAACGCGTCATGAACCGCGTCGACGCTCACGTCGCTCCTGACGAGCGCGACGAGATCGGTGATCGAACCCGTCGGGGTCGGCACGCGCAATGCCATGCCATCGAGCTTGCCCTTGAGGTGCGGCAGTACGAGGCCGATGGCCCGTGCGGCACCCGTGCTGTTCGGGATGATCGACAGGGCCGCCGCGCGCATGCGCCGAAGATCGGGCTTACCCGAACGCGTCGCCGTCGCTTGGTCTTGCAACTGCTGGTCGCTCGTGTAGGCGTGCACCGTGGTGATCATGCCCTGCTCGACACCGAATGCGTCGTCGAGCACCTTGACCAGCGGGGCGAGGCAGTTCGTCGTGCAACTCGCGTTCGAGATCACGGTGTGGTTCGCCGGGTCGAACACGTCGTCGTTCACACCCATGCAGATCGTCGCGTCCGCGTCGCCCGACGGCGCCGAGATCACCACTCGCTTCGCGCCACCGTTCAGGTGCCCCGCGGCGCCCGCTCGGGCAGTGAACAGACCCGTCGACTCGATCACGACATCGACGCCTTCGGCGCCCCACGGAATCTCCGACGGCTCGCGCACCTCGAGCTTCTTCACGATGGCGCCATCGACGCTGAAACCGCCGTCGACAACGCTCACATCGTTGGCCAGCGTGCCACCGACCGAGTCGTGCTTGAGCAGGAACGCCATCGTCTCGGCATCGCCGAACGGGTCGTTCACCGCCACCAGCTCGACCCCGGCGGCCGCGCCGCGCTCGAGGATCGCCCGGTAGAACGAGCGCCCGATCCGTCCGAATCCGTTGATACCCACGCGAACCGTCATGTCGACGACTCCTGCTCCTTGTCGTGCCCGGCCCCGTTGCCGGTGCGCATCCCGCCTATGAGAGCAGGTTGCCGAGGGCGCTCGCCAACCGCTGCGGATCGTGGTGGCCCACGCCTGGCTCCGCGAGGTCGGCGCCGACCGGCATCACGCCATGTTCGAAGACGTACGCCTCGTTGACCGTGAGCGAGTTTTCCCGGTCGTAGAGGAGGGTGTCGACCCGGATGCGGTGCTCCAACAGGGCCAGGAGGTGGTCGGTGCCGTCGAGTCCGTCGGTTTCGCCGGCCTCGGCCGCCAAATTGGCGATGTGGATGACCCGAGCCGGCGTCAAGGTGATGGCCGTGCGGATCTCGGGCACCACGACCGAAGCGATGACGCTCGTGAACAACGAACCCGGCCCGAGCAACACATGGTCGGCCTCCATGATTGCTTGGAGCGCAGCAGGCGGGGCACCGGCATCGTCGGGCACGAGGCGAACGCCGCGGATTGCTCCGGCGCGGCCGGCTCGTTGGATCGCAGTTTGGCCCTCCACCTCGTCGCCACCCACGTCGGCCTTGATGACCACCGGATCCATCGTCGCCGGCAACACGGTGCCCGTCGCTCCGACGACTCGCGCGGCTTCGGCGAGCGCCGCCGACCAACTACCGAGCGTCTCGGCCAAGCCCACGAGCAAGAGGTTGCCAAGCGAGTGCCCCTCGAGATCACCGCCCGCGAACCGATGCTCGAAGACCGCAGGCCAGATCGACCGTTCGTCGGCCAACGCCATCAAGGCTTTGCGCAGATCGCCGGGCGCGAACACGTCGAACGCCTCGCGCAAACGACCCGAGCTGCCGCCGTCGTCGGCCACACTCACGATCGCAGTGATCGACCCGGCATAACCGCGCGCGGCACGGAGCGCGACCGCCAATCCGTGTCCGCCGCCGAGCGCGACGACACGCGGACCTTCGGGCATTGGGCCCAGATCGAAGTGCGCGGCGAACGTGTCGAGATCAGTGGGAATCTGGGTCATGCCTATGCCCGTGTGATGTCGCGGTGATGCACGGTTGTCGATCGATGTCGCTTCTTCAGCAGGCGCGCCAACTCCTCGGCGATCGCGACACTGCGATGGCGACCACCGGTGCATCCGATGCCGATACTGAGATAGCTCTTGCCCTCTCGTTCGAATGCGGGCATGAGCAGCGCGAACAACCGATCGAGCTCCTTCAAGAACGCCTTGGTCTCGCGCTGGCCGAGCACGTACTGCTTCACCAACTCGTCACGACCGGTGAGCGGTCGAAGTTCTTCGACCCAGTGCGGGTTGGGAAGAAAGCGGCAGTCGAACACCAGATCGACATCGATCGGCAATCCGTGCTTGTAGCCGAACGTGACGATGCTCGTCTGCACCGCGGTGTGCTCGGCCGCGGAATCGGAGAACAGCTCGCGGAGGCGATCGCGCAGCTGGTGCACGTTCAACGCACTCGTATCGACGATCAGGTCGGATTCACCTTTCAGCCCTTCGAGTAACTGACGCTCGCGATTGATGCCGTCGATGACGCGATCGCTGTCGCTGAGGGGGTGCCGACGACGACTGGCCTCGTAGCGTCGAACGAGGACGTCGTCGGATGCGTCGAGGAACACGATGCGCGCCCGTCCGCCCTCGGCCCGGAGTTCTTCGAGCGACGAACCGAGCGCGGCGAGGAAGTCGCCGCTGCGGACGTCGACGACCATGGCGTATCGGGCCGGATGCTCCTGGCCCCGCGCGAGTTCGGCGACCTTGCCGATGAGCTGCGGCGGAAGGTTGTCGATGACGAAGAACCCGAGGTCCTCCAGCACGTTGGCGGCCTCACTGCGTCCAGCACCGGACATACCCGTAATGATCGTCACGTCGAGCGGTCTGGTGCCGCCGTTGTTCACCTCGGCACTCACCGGGCACCGCCATGCAACGACGCGTAGACCGAACGCGCGACCGATTCCGGCAGCCAGCTGATACCCACGAGTTCTTCTTCGGTGGCCTCACGCACTTTCTTCACGCTCCCGTAGTGCTTCAGCAGTCGGGCTTTGCGGGTCGGGCCGAGCCCGGCAATGTCGTCGAGGGCGCTCACGGTCATGCGCTTGCTGCGCAGTTGACCGTGAAACGTATTCGCGAACCGGTGCGCCTCGTCGCGGACTTGCTGGAGGAGATAGAGGGCTTCGGAATCACGCGGGATCTGGATCGGGTCGGCGCGATCTGGACGGTAGACCTCTTCGAAGCGTTTGGCGAGGCTCGCCAAGGCGATGTCTTCGTCGAGCCCGAGATCTTCGAGCACCCTGCGGGCCGCGTTGAGTTGGCCTTTACCGCCATCGATCAACAGCAAGTTCGGCGGGTAGCTGAAGCGTTTGCCCTTGTGGGCGCCCTCGTCTCGCTCTTTCAGGTAGTTCCGAAAGCGCCGCGTGAGCGCTTCTTCCATGCTCGCGAAGTCGTCCTGACCATCCTGCCAGCGCATTTTGAACTTGCGGTACTCACTGCGCTTCGGAAGACCGTCTTCCATCACGACCATCGATGCCACGATGTCGGTGCCTTGCAAGTTTGCGATGTCGAAGCATTCGATGCGCAACGGAGCGTCAGGCAGATCGAGCGCTGACTGCAACGCCAGCAGCGATCGGGCACGCGCGTTGTGATCGGACGCACGCTTCAGCTTGTGCCGGACGAAGCTCTCTTTGGCGTTGACGTTGGCAGTGGCGAGGAGCTCTCGTTTCCCGCCTCGCTGCGGCACGCGGATCCGCACCTTCGTCCCGCGCACGAACCCGAGGAACTCCTCGTACAAGTCGAGGTCGTCGGGCAAGATCGGCACGAGCAGTTCGCGAGGCACGTTCTCGGCGGGAGCGTCCGCGTACAGCTGCTCGATGACCCGGCTCACGAGCGCCGGCCGGGTGAGGTCTTCGACCTTGTCGACGACGATGCCCTTGCGGCCGGTGACCCGGCCCTTGCGCACGTAGAACACCTGAACGCTCGCTTCGAGTTCGTCTTCCTCGATGCCCAGCAGGTCGTAGTCCTCTTCCTTTGCGCCGACCATCTGCTGCCGTTCGATGGCTTTGTGGACGCTCGAGAGTTGATCGCGCACCCGCGCCGCCAACTCGAACTCGAGCCCCTCGGCTGCAGTGTGCATCCGTGCTTCGAGTCGAGCGAGCACGTCGTCGTGGTCGCCGTCGAGAAAGCTCAACAACTCCTGGACGAGGGCGTCGTACGCGACGCGGTCAATGTCGTCGACGCACGGCGCCGCGCACTTCTCGATATGTGCGTACAGGCACGGCCGACCGAGTTTGCGATGCCGCTCGAACTTGTTGTTCGTGCACGTCCGAATCGGAAACGTGCGCAACAGCAAATCGAGGGTCTCGCGGATCGCGTACGCGTGGGCGTAGGGCCCGTAGTACTTGACGCCTTTACGCTTCCGGCCGCGCAACACCATCGCCCGCGGCCACTCCTCGTCGAGGGTGACGGCGAGCCACGGGTACGACTTGTCGTCCTTCAACCGGACATTGAAGCGAGGCTGGTGCCGCTTGATCAGGCTGTGCTCGAGAAAGAGGGCCTCGACCTCGTTCTTGGCCACGATCCACTCGACGTGGTCCGCCGCCTCGACCATCTGGCGGGTGCGTTCGGCGAGCAGATGGGGACTCGCGAAGTAGTTCGCCAGCCGACTCCGCAGGCTCTTGGCCTTCCCCACATAAACGACTCGTCCTTGCGCGTCGACGAACTGGTACGACCCGGGCGCGTCGGGGATCGTGCCGGATGCCGGACGCGTGACCATGCCGCCATTCTCGCGTCTCCTCCGCCACCCACAGATCGTTTCACCCGGGTTCTTTCGCCCGCTCGGACCGCTGCGGTCGCACCCGAACAATCCGACCGTGCACGCGACGACGGCTCGCCGCTACCGTGCGCGGCCATGGTGAGCACATACCGCGATGGGGATCCGTTCCCAGGTGTCGTGGGCACGACCCTGGCCGACTCGACACCGTCGTGGCCGATGTCGCCTCGCCCCGCCGCCGGCGCCCCGAACGTCGTGTTCGTGGTGCTCGACGACGTCGGCTACGCCCAACTCGGCTGTTTCGGGTCCGACCTCGATACACCGACCTTCGACCGACTCGCCGCTGCCGGCCTGCGGTATCGCCAGTTCCATACGACGGCAATGTGCTCACCGACCCGAGCCGCCGCACTCACCGGGCGGAACCACCACACGTGCGGCATCGGTGGGATCACCGACCTTGCCATGGGCTACCCCGGGTTCAACGGGCGGATCCCGAAATCGTGTGCGTTCGTACCCGCGGTGCTGCGCGACGAGGGTTGGGCGACGTTCGCGATTGGTAAATGGCACCTCTGCCCCTCGGACGAGACCCACGTCGCCGCGCCGCGCGACCGCTGGCCGCTCGGCCAAGGCTTCGAGCGCTACTACGGGTTCATCGGAGCCGAGACCTCCCAGTACGCACCCGACATCGTGGTCGACAACTCGCCGATCAACTTCGACCCGCCCGACGACTACCACCTTTCCGAGGACCTCGTCGATCAAGCGATCTCGATGGTCGACGATCTCCGCAACGCCGATCCGACCAAACCGTTCTTCATGTACCTCGCGTTCGGCGCATGCCATTCCCCCCACCAGGTCGCACCCGAGTGGATCGCGCCGTACCGAGGCCAGTTCGACGACGGCTGGGACGCGTGGCGCGCACGCGTCTTCGATCGGCAACAGGCCATGGGCATCGTGCCAACCGATGCGGTGCTGTCGGAACGACCCGAGTGGGTCCCCGACTGGTCGACACTCGACGACAACGAACGAACACTGTTCGCGCGCATGATGGAGGTGTTCGCGGGTTTCCTCACGCACACCGACGCGCAACTCGGGCGCCTGGTCGATCACCTCGAGCACACTGGCGAACTCGACAACACGTGGATCATCGTGATCTCCGACAATGGAGCCTCCGCTGAAGGCGGTCCCTTCGGAACGTTCAACGAGAACTTCTTGTTCAATGCACTGCCCCACGACATGGACAAGACGTTTTCACTGCTCGACGAGCTCGGCGGGCCGAACACCTACGGGCATTACCCCTGGGGTTGGGCATTCGCAGGCAACACCCCCTACAAGCGCTGGAAGCGCGAGACCCACGAGGGCGGAATCGGCGACCCGTTCATCATTTCCGGACCGGGGATTCCCGACTCGGAGCTCGGCGCGGTGCGCTCGCACTACACGCATGCCATCGACATCGGCGCGACGGTGCTCGACGCGTGCGGAGTTGCAATGCCCACGGTGTTCCACGGCGTGCCGCAGGAACCGCTGGCCGGCCAATCGATCCTCCCGTCGACGCTGACGGCCGACGCACCCGAACACCGCACGACCCAGTACTACGAGCAGTTCGCGTGCCGCGCGATCTACCACGAAGGCTGGAAAGCCGTGGCGTTCCACTCGATGGGCATCGTGAAGTACGAGGAAGGCGACGACGCCAACACGCCGTTCGATCAGGATCGCTGGGAGCTCTACCACGTTGCGGTCGACCCGTCAGAGACGGACGATCTGGCAGCCGCGGATCCCGTGAAACTGCGGTTCCTCCAGGATCTCTGGTTCCGCGAAGCGGGTCGGTATGGCGCGCTCCCCCTGCAGTCGGCGCGCGGGTTTGCGATGGGTCGACCGCACGCAATCCCCGAACGCGACCTGTACGAGTACCGGCCGGGAGCGATTGCCGTCACCGAAGACATCGCCGTCAACACGAAGCTGCGGCCGCATCGCGTGATCGCAACCATCGAGGTTCCCGACGGCGAACCGTGCTCAGGCGCGCTGCTGGCTCAAGGCGGTCGATTCGGTGGATTCGCGTTGTACGTCCTCGATGGCGTGCCGCACTACACGTACAACTTCACCGGACTGGAACAGACCACCATCGCCGCGACAACCGTCTTGTCGCCAGGTCGTCACGTGATCAGCTTCGAGTCGATCCCCGACCACATGGCTGCCGACGTGACGCTGTCAGTCGACGGCGTAAACGTCGGCGCCGCGCGAGTGCCCCGGACTGCGTTGTTCCGCTTTGCCCTGCACGGCGAAGGCCTCTGTTGCGGCTACGACGACGGCACGCCGGTCTCTGACCTTTACGAGTCACCGTTCCCGTTCACCGGCACCATCGACCGAGTGGTGGTCGACGTCGGCGGGTCACCGCAGCGCGACACCGAAGCCGAGTTCCGTCACGCCTGGCTCACGCAGTAAGCGTTGCGCGACCCAAGGCAGTCGCTGATTCAGTGAACCGACGCGCGTACGTCCCGCTCGAGTCGGTGACTCCTGGCGCGGCACTCGCGCACTCTTGGGCATCCACTCGGGCCAGGCCCGCCTCGCAATCGCGGGCCCGGACCAGCTCTGGGGGTGCCGCAATGTTGGCCGCGACTTCGATCAGGACTGCGCGAGGGCTTCGGCGTCGAGATCGCGCCCGGCTCGGACCACCATCATTTCAGTGGCGCGCTTCGACGTGCGATGCCAAGCCCGCGAGCCCTCGTCGTAGTCCGCGTTGGACTTGCGGGGTCAACCACTTGGCGAAGGGCTTGGCCCAGGCGCGGAACTCCAAACACTGGCGGTAACGCACGTGGGTGCCAGCATCGGTCGCTTCGAGATCGATGACCTCGATGAGGGCGGCGAACAGCGGAATATTCGTGCTGTCGATCCGGAACGCGTACCTCGACGGTGCGTCCACGGCCAACATCGTCTCGTCGATCTTCAACGCACCGACTTGCACCGTGCGTTTCGACCCCGCGCCGATTGGTTCAGGGCTCGTGTACCGGCACGACTTCATGCCGGCGAACCACTGCTCCCATGCCGCCGTGTCGGCGACGGCGGCCCACACGCGCTCGGTCGCCGCGGCGACGTCCAACGTCTCCTCGATCACGACCGGAGCGCGATCGGTGTAGTCGAGACCTTCTGCACGCAACGAGACCGCCATGTGATGCAGTCCAGCACATCTGGGGCCCTCCACAACTCATGCGTGGGCTAGGCCACTGGCCCGACGGTGAACTCCGTGATTGTCCAGCCGATCTCGTCGTCGACCGCGTACTCGAGCCAGTCGATCTCAACTGCCTCGGGCACGCCATACGGTCCCCAGGTCACGTCGACCTCGCCGAGTGCCTCGCGCTCGGCGCGTTCGATCTGTGCGATGAGGGCAGGGATCGTCGCGTACTCGTCGCCAGATCGACCGGGAGTCCGATCAGGGACGCCGTCGATGACAACAACCGTCGTCGACATCAGCGCGCAGAAGCACTGGAACTCGATCCGGAACGAGTAGTTCCGGATGCCGCTCGCGGTCCAGGTATCGATTGCCCCGGCGACGCTGTCGATTGTGTGGTTCGGATACCTCGGTGGAGTGGTGCTCGTCGAACTCACGACCGGATCGGTGGAAGACGTCGTCTCGATCGGAACGAGCGCGGCGTGCACGATGTAGTCGACGTCGTAGAACACGCCGGCAACGCGTTCCTGGGTCGCCGCGTCGAGGACCAGAACATCGACGCTCAGCGCGTTGTTCACGACATCGATGCCCACGCCGACGATCTCGACGCCAGTCGGCTTCGACGACAGCGATGCAGAGCGCGCTTGCGCGGTAAGTAGCGCGGCTTCGGAATGCTCGCGTTGCACCACGCACAGCCGTCCGTCGTACTCCTGGCGCAACGCCTCTTGGTGAGCTTCGACATCACCGGTGAACGCAACGTTGTACACGCCATGTTGCGCGTCCCACCACGCGCCTGCGAAGTCAGGGCTCGACTCCTCCGCCAACGGACCATCGACGGTCACGACCGCATCCGAGTCGTCGGTACGCAGGTCTTCGCACGGCGTGGTGAAATCGATGTCGGTTCGATTCGGCGTTGGAACGGGGCCAGTCGCGGGTCGCGTCAGGGTGAAGACACCGTCGATCCACGTCCCCGCGACGTAGAAACTCCCCCACGTCGTACCGTCTGCCGACTCCTCGCCGTCGACCGCGTTCCAATCCCAGCCGACGACATCGGGGCCACCACACTGCGGCGGATAGGACTCGGCGACCGCGGTGCACAACTGTGGCCCGTGCTCTGGGCTCTCGAGCACCGCGATGTTGCCGCCGTACTCGATTGGGCCCGATGCAGGTTGCGTGGTCGACGCGCCCGCGGCGATCTCGGTACCGCCGTCGTCGCGGTTCGCAACCACGGCAACGGCAGCCACAACGGCGGCAGCGGTCGCGATCGCTCCGATGGCAACGAGGGGCCGCCGTCGTGCCCGCTGGATCGGGATCACATCGCCGGCAACGGTCGCCGGGCGGCTCAGCCCGACGGCGTGATCGGCGATCGCTCGGAGTTGCCGTTC
>SXIR01000025.1 GCA_005772765.1 Actinomycetota bacterium | reverse complement strand
CCGAAGGACTTCACACCCGTGTGCACCACCGAGCTCGGCATGGTGAGCAAGCTCAAGCCCGAGTTCGACCGGCGCAACGTCAAGGTCGTCGGTCTGTCGGTCGACCCGATCGAGAGCCACCGCGGCTGGGTGGGCGACATCGAGGAGACCCAGGGAACTGCGCTGAACTTCCCACTCGTCGCCGACCCCGACCGGACCGTGTCGGACCTGTACGACATGATCCACCCCAACGCCAACGACACGTTGACGGTTCGTTCGGTGTTCGTCATCGGCCCCGACAAGAAGGTGAAGCTCATCATCACCTACCCCGCGTCGACGGGTCGCAACTTCGATGAGATTCTCCGGGTCATCGATTCGTTGCAATTGACCGCCAACTACAGCGTTGCGACACCGGTCAACTGGAAAGACGGCGAGGACGTCATCATCGTCCCGGCGCTGTCCGACGCCGACGCGAAGGACAAGTTCCCCAAGGGATGGACTGCGCTCAAGCCGTACCTGCGCATCACACCCCAGCCGAATCGGTAACTCCGGCCGCGTTGCGCGGAGGGTTGGGCGGGGGTTCGTCGCCGACCCCTCCGACCAACGCGCCCGGACGCCTCAGGCCGCGAGGTACCGCTCGGGGTTGACGGGTACGCCGAGGTCTCGGACCTCGAAGTGCAGATGCGGACCGCTCGACATCCCAGTGCTGCCGATGTAGCCAATGGTCTCGCCACCACGGACCGTCGCACCGACAGCAACGGCCATCTTGGATTGGTGGGCGTAGAGCGTCGCGAACTGATTGCCATGTTCGACGATCACCGTATTGCCGTACCCGCCGCGTTCGCCCGCCCAGACCACAATGCCGTCAGCCACGGCCACGATCGGATCACCCATCGGAGCGTCCATATCGACGCCTTGGTGCATACGCACGTATCCCAGAATCGGATGCATCCGCGGCCCGAACTCCGATACGACCACACCGGGCACCGGACGGGCAGCAAACCGCAACGGCGTGCGAACCTGTCCGGCTTGGCGAGCCGCCAACATGTCGCCGATCGAACCTGACTCGACCCGAAGCCGATCGAGTTCGTCTTCGTAGACGGACTTCTGGGCTCGGATCTGTTCGACCAGCCGTTGCTCGTCAGCCTCAGCGCGCGCGAAGTCGGCTTGACGATCGGCTTGCTCTTCGCGCAGCACTGCGAGCGCGTCACGCGCGAGTTCAGCGGCTCGCACCGCGTCGTCTTCGGCTTCACGTGCGGAATCGAGTTGTTCGCGCAATCGCGCCAACGCCGCGGAATCAGCTTCGGCAGCCTCGGTCACGGAGCGGTCGTGGTCGTACACCGCTTCGAGGTACTCAGAACGCGCGCCCGCGTCGGAGAAATCGTCATCGACGAAACCCGCCAACGATTCGAGACCATGGTCGTCGCCCGCAGTCATGTACCACGAGCCGGCACTTGCTCGGCTGCGCGAACGAGCCGCCCGCAACCGTTGCTCGGCGCGATCGAGCTCGTACTGGACCGCGAAGTACTGGCCTGCGGCCTCCTGCGCAGACGCTTCGGCAATGCGGACCTTGGCCTCGGCCGTGACGAGCTCGAGATCGAGCGCGGCCATTTCGGCTTCAGCCGCCAAACGCCGGTCGGTGGCGGCGCCGAGTTGGCTGAGCGCGGCGATCTCCGCGGCGCTGGCCTCGCCGATCGCTCGTTCGAGTTCCTGCTCACGGCTCGGCGGATCGGCGCTTTGCGCGACGGCGGGCATGGCGGCGGCGGCAACGACCACGATGATCACCGCACCGGTCGACGATCGCAATCGCGACACCACTGCGCACACCGACCTCAGCTGCATCAGCTGTGATCGTACGCAACGATCACGGGAGGCGAATTGCGGCCACACGCGGTCAGTATCGGCACAAACCGGCGAAATCCTTTGCGTCGGGTCCCGAGCGTCTCCCACCAGGTCGCCACGGTCGGCACCTGACTCCCGGGCGACTCAGACGTCGAGGAAACGCCGAAGCCCGAGCAGCGAGCCGATCAGGCCGATCGCCGCACCGAGCAGCAAGACCACCACCGACGCCAAGCGAGCGTCAGCGGCGGTGACCTCGAATGTCTTCACCAGTGAATTGTCCTGGATGCGCGCGAGCGAATTGCCGAGAAGGACCTGCAATCCGTAGACCGCACCAACCGCTACCCCAGCACCGATCGCGCCCTGGACGACGCCCTCGGCCATGAACGGCACGCGCACGAACCAGTTCGACGCACCGACGAGTTTCATGACCTCGATCTCGCGTCGACGGGCATACGTCGCGAGACGGATCGTGTTGACGACGAGGAAGAGCGCGGCAGCGCCCAACACGATCACGATCACGAGAAAGAGCACCTGGATCCAGTTCGCGACTCTCGTGATCGTCTTGGCAATCTGTTCCGGGAATCGGACCGCGCGGACACCCGGGAGCCCTTCGAACAAGGCCGCGACCTCGCCCGCCACCTTGGTGTCGGACAATTTCGTTCGGAACGACTGGGGCAGTTCGCCGAGTTTGATGCTGGCGATCCGTTCGGGGTCGTCCTTGAAGAGCTCTTGGGCTGCCGCAAACGTCTTCTCGTGGTCGAGGAACTCGAAGTCGGTGATCAGACCGTCACTCTTCGCCTTCTCGACCCGCGACTGTGCCTCGGCTTGTTGCGTCGGAGTCACGTCGACGTTCAGGTACACATCGAGGTCGAGTTCCTTACGGATGCCGTCGACACCGCTGTTCACCATGTTGCGAACGAGCAATGCCCACCCGAGCAGCGACATCGAGACCGCGATCGTCAACACGCCTGCCAACGTCATCATGAGGTTGCGGCGCAGCGAGATCCACGTCTCGCGCAAGAAGTACTGGAACTTGGACATGTCCCTCCTCAGTAGGGCCGGGGTCGGCTAGGCGCCGACGCCGTACACGCCACGCGCTTGGTCGCGCACGAGCGAGCCGCGGTCGAGCTCGAGTACCCGCCGACGCATGGCGTCGACGATGCGCTGATCGTGGGTGGCCATCACCACGGTGGTTCCCGCCTGACGGTTGATGCGGTCGAGCAGGCGCATGATGCCGACGGTGGTTGCAGGGTCGAGGTTCCCGGTCGGTTCGTCCGCCAACAAGATCAGGGGGCGGTTGATGAACGCACGAGCGATCGACACTCGCTGCTGCTCGCCACCCGACAGTTCGCTCGGGAACGCGTCGATCTTGTTGGTGAGTCCGACGAGTTCGAGAATGGGCGGCACTCGCGATTCGATGTCGGACTTCGGCCGGCCGAGCACTTCGAGCGCGAACGCAACGTTTTCGTAGACGGTCTTCGACGGCAACAGCTTGTAGTCCTGGAACACGCACCCGATGTTGCGGCGCAACGTCGGGACTTTCCAGCTCGACAGCTTCCCGATGTCGCGCCCGGCGACCATGACCGAACCGTGCGACGAGATCTCGTCGCGGAGGAGCAGCTTCAGGAAGGTCGACTTCCCAGAACCCGACGGGCCGATCAGAAAGACGAACTCGCCCTTGGCGATGTCGAGATTGACGTCGCGCAGTGCGACGACATCGTTCGCGTAGACCTTGGTGACGTTTTCGAAGCGGATCAAGAGCATCGAGAGTACCAGCGCCGGGTCGCCACACTCGGTCGCGAACCCTGTCTGCCCAGGTCAGCGAGTTGACCGATCCGCTGAGACCCGGCGGTTCTGGGTCAGCTCCCGGTGCGGCGAAACTGCAACCACGACTCCATGAACGCGTCGAGGTCGCCGTCGAGTACCGCCTCGACATTGCCCGTGTCGCACTTGGTGCGTTCGTCCTTCACCAGTTGATAGGGCGCCAGCGTGTAGGTGCGGATCTGCGACCCGAACGCGACGTCGCGCTTCTCGCCCGACAACTTGTCGAGTTGCTCTTGGCGTTCGGCTCGAATCCGCTCGGCGAGGCGCGCACCGAGGATCTGCATCGCGCGTGCACGGTTCTGAATCTGGCTGCGCTCGTTCTGACAACTCACGACGATGCCGGTCGGAAGGTGCGTGATGCGCACCGCGGAGTCGGTGACATTGACGTGCTGGCCGCCCGCCCCCGACGAGCGGTACGTGTCGATCCGGAGGTCGTCTTCGCGGATGTCGGGCTCTTCGGTCTCGTCGAGCATCGGGACGATGTCGAGCGCCGCGAACGCCGTCTGGCGCCGAGCGTTCGCATCGAACGGCGAGATCCGAATCAGGCGATGCACACCTTTTT
Organism: Actinomycetota bacterium; assembly: GCA_005772765.1. Classification (GTDB taxonomy): domain Bacteria; phylum Actinomycetota; class Acidimicrobiia; order IMCC26256; family PALSA-610; genus SXJQ01. The sequence continues at coordinate 2,411 of SXIR01000025.1, read as the reverse complement.
CGGATTGCAGCCATCCGTACGCGTAGCGGCCTTTGATCACGAACGTGGCCGACGTGATGCCCGCCTCGCCACCTTCGCTTCGGTCGTCGAGTTCGACTTCGAAACCGCGGCGATGCGCCCACCGCGAGTACATGCGCAACAGCATGTCCGCCCAGTCCTGCGCGTCGGTACCCCCCGCGCCAGCGCTGACCGAGCACACGGCGTCGCGCTCGTCGTACTCGCCTGTGAACAACGCACGAAGCTCGAGCGCATCGAGTTCGGCTGCAAGCGCGCTGACACCTTCGACGATTTCGGTCTCTTGAGAATCGTCGCCTTCTTCACGCGCGAGGTCGAACAGATCCCGCAGGTACGACACTCGATCATCGAGATCGTCGACCAACGTGATGTCGTCACGTACGCGCGCCATCTCGGTCGTGACGGTTCGAGCCTTGTCGGGGTCGTCCCACAGGTCGGGCGCGGCCGCGATCGCTTCTAACTCCGTCAAACGGGCGCGCGAGGGCTCGATCCGCAAGTAGCCGTGTGCGTCAGCGACGCGGCGGCGCAGGTCGGCGAGGTCGCCGCTGAAATCACGCACTGTTACTTCCCGTGGCAGACTTTGTACTTCTTGCCCGACCCGCAGAAGCAGGGCTCGTTGCGGCCCGGCGTCTTTTCGACGCGTACCGGAGCTTGTACCTCGGGTTGGGTGGGTACGGCCTGGGGCGATTGCGGGAGTGCCGATGGCGACGATCCTTCGGCAGCGGCTTCGGCTGCCTCCGCTGCCACCGCCTGACGAATCGAGCCTGCGCCCGACACCGGTTCCTCGGCCGCCTCGTACTTGATGTTCGTCACCGCCGGTGCGGCCGCGTCTTCGCGCACCACCTGGAGGTGGAAGATGTAGCGAACGAAGTCGTTCTCGACCCCGCCCATCATCGCTTCGAACATGTCGAAGCCTTCGCGCTGCCATTCGGACAGCGGGTCCTTCTGACCCATCGCCCGCAGGTTGATGCCCTCCTGGAGATAGTCCATCTCGTAGAGATGCTCTCGCCAGTGCTGGTCGATGACCGACAGCATCACTTTGCGTTCGATGTCGCGCACGTTGTCGTGGCCGAGCTCGGCTTCGCGCGCTTCGAACTGCGCGAGCGCGTCGGCAATCAGTACCGCGCGCAGGTCGGCGCGATTCGAGGCGTCCGCGATCGTCGCCTCGTCGATGGTCGTCGGGAAGTAGCTCCTGACGTCGGTGATGAGCTCCGGCACGTCCCACTGCTCGACGTACTCGCCGTCGCAGTGCACTTCGGTCACGCGTTGCATGGCCCGCTCGATGATCTCGACCGTCAAGTCGCGCAGGTTTTCGCCGTCGAGGACTTGCTGGCGGCGCTTGTAGATGACCTTGCGCTGCTCGTTCATCACCTCGTCGTACTTGAGCACGTTCTTCCGGATCTCGAAGTTGCGATCCTCGACGGTTCGTTGCGCTCGTTCAATCGCCTTGGTGACCATTTTCGATTCGAGCGGCATGTCGTCGGGGAAGCTTGCACCCATCACCCGTTGCACGAGCCCGGTTGCGAACAACCGCATCAACTCGTCTTCGAGCGAGAGGTAGAAACGGCTCTCACCCGGATCGCCCTGTCGACCCGAACGACCGCGGAGCTGGTTGTCGATTCGGCGACTCTCGTGTCGTTCGGTTCCCAACACGTAGAGCCCGCCGAGTTCACGGACTTTGTCGCCCTCTCGATCGCACTCAGCCTTGAACCCGGCGAGGAGTTCCGCGTAGCGACGCTGATACTCGTCGGGCTGTTCGGCTTCGTCGATGCCTTCCTTTTGCAGTTCGATCTTCGCCAATCCTTCGGGGTTGCCCCCGAGCAGAATGTCGACCCCGCGACCCGCCATGTTGGTTGCGACGGTCACCGATCCGAGGCGTCCGGCCTGGGTGATGATGTTCGCTTCTCGATCGTGCTGCTTGGCGTTCAACACTTCGTGCGGCACGCCACGCTGGTGCAGCAGGCGGGACAGCTTTTCGGACTGCTCGACCGAGATCGTGCCGACGAGAATCGGCTGACCAGTCTGATTCCGTTCGACGATGTCGTCGACCACGGCGCCGTACTTGCCGGACTCGCCCTTGTAGACGAGGTCGGGTTGGTCGGCGCGCACCGGCGGCCGGTTGTTGGGGATCGGAACGACACCGAGTTCGTAGGTGTGCATGAACTCGCCAGCTTCGGTGAGTGCCGTGCCGGTCATCCCGGCGAGCTTTTCGTAGAGCCGGAAGTAGTTCTGCAGCGTCACGGTCGCGAGCGTCTGGTTCTCTTCTTTGATTCGGACGTTCTCTTTGGCCTCGACCGCTTGGTGCAGGCCTTCACTCCAGCGGCGGCCCTCGAGAATGCGGCCCGTGAACTCGTCGACGATCTTCACTTCGTTGTTCGCGACGATGTAGTCCTTGT
>SXIR01000186.1 GCA_005772765.1 Actinomycetota bacterium | reverse complement strand
GGTCGACCGCTCGGCCGCGTACGCCGTGCGTCAGATCGCCAAGTCGGTCGTCGCTGCAGGTCTCGCGCAACGTTGCGAGGCGCAGGTTGCGTACGCGATCGGTGTGGCCAAGCCCGTGTCGATCCTCGTCGACACGTTCGGCACCGGCGTCATCGCCGACGACAAGCTCGAAGCGATCGTGCGCGATGTGTTCGACATGCGTCCGGCCGCGATCATCGAGCGGTTGCAGCTGCGGCGTCCGATCTTCAAGCGCACTGCGGCGTACGGCCACTTCGGCCGCACCGACGGCGAGGGCTTCACGTGGGAGAACACCGAGCCCTACGCCAGCCAACTGAAGGCTGCGGTCTGAGCAATTCGATCGTCCGATCGGACGCGGCGTCGCATCGCCGCGTCCGATCGCGTTCGTCGCGGTGTCGATGGGGCGACGTCGACGCGAATCGCGACGCCTAGGGTCGACCGCGTGAGTTCGGTCTGCCGGGTGGTCGCTGACGTACCGGCGATCGATCGCGAGTTCGACTACCTGGTTCCTGACGAACTCGCGCCGAACGTCGCGGTCGGAACCGTGGTACGTGTCTCGTTGCACGGCCGCCGGGTCCGCGCGTGGGTCCGAGCGATCGACGTCGAAACGACGGTCGCGTCGAACCGACTGCGCGCGGTCGTGTCGGTGAGCAGCGTCGGACCGCCCGCCGATGTCGTCGACCTGTGCGAATGGACAGCCCGCCGTTTCGTCGGTTCACCGATCGCGCTGTTGCGCAGTGCCACACCGGCCAACAACATCGCGCCCAACTCGGTCGGCCCGTCGTTGACGATGCGCCCGCCCGCGCCCGAGCACGATGTCGCCGGTGGCAATGCCGGCAATGCCGGCGATGCCGTCGACGCTGACGCGTTGACCTTGCCGGTCGATGGTGACTGTCCGGTGATCTGGTGGCCGCCGTTGCTCGATCGACGCCGTCAAGTCGTGTCGATGCTCGCGACCGACGGTTCGAGCATCGTGATCACCGCTGATTCGGCCCGCGCCGATGCGCTCGTCACGACGTTGCGTCGCCTCGACTGGCCCGCGGTTGCCTGGCACTCCGACCTGCCGGCCGCCGCCCGTACCGACGCCTGGCGTCGTGCCGCGCGCGGCGGGTGCGTGATCGTGGGTGGGCGCACCGCCGTGTTCGCTCCGGTTCCCGACCTGCGCAGCGCCATCGTCGTCGACGATCTCGACGAAGCGCTGCAAGAGGAACGTCAACCGACCTGGCAGGCAGCGACAGTGCTGCGGGAGCGTGCGCGCCGCGCCGGCGTTCGGTTCGCCGTGCTGTCGCCGGTGCCGTCGGTCGTTGCCCTGACCTATGCCGATCGGGTCATCGCTCCGAGTGACGACGTTGCCGATCGTGGTTGGCCTCGGGTCGACATCGTCGACCTCGGCGACGAGCCGCCCGGCACTGGGTTGCTGTCACAGACCCTCACGGACGCGCTGCGACACCACACTGCACGAGACGAGCTCGCCGTTGCCCTCGTCAACCGCCGAGGTCGGGCGCGCCTGCTCTACTGCCCGACCTGCCGCGAACTGTCGCGTTGGGACAAGGAGGGTTCGCCGCTGGTCGCCGACCCCGACCCCCTGATCGCGATCGGTGTGCGACCGACGCTGTGCCTCCACTGTGGCGCTTCGAAACCGCGCCTGTTGCGAGCCGGCGTCGACCGTCTCGGTGACGACATCGCAGCGTTGCTCGGCGGACGGACCCCGGTCGCTGTCGTCGACGCCGACGTCGACGCAATCGATCCGGCGGCGCGCGTGTTGGTCGGGACCGAGTCGCTGTTGCACCGACCTGAAGTGCGCCGCCGCCGTCCGGCGTTGATCGCATTGCTCGATTTCGATCAGGAGATCTTGGCGCCGCGACTCCGAGTCGACGAGCAGGCGCTCTGGCTCGTCGCCCGCTGCGCGCGGCTGCTGGTGGGTCGGCCCCGCGCCCAGTCTCGACTGATCATTCAGACCCACCTCGCGCGCCATCCCGTGGTGACCACCATTGCCGAACGGCGCTTCGTCGAAGCGCAGTCGGTCGATGCCGCGGAGCGGGCCGCTCGCAGCCTGCCGCCGTTCGTCGCGCAGGCGTTGCTGACGGGCGATCTTCCTGCGGTCGATGCGGCGTGCGCGGGCCTGCGTCTGTTGCTCGGCGATGCCGTCACGGTGAAGGGTCCGAGCGGTGCCGGCACGAAGCGTCGCGCGCTCGTCGAGCACCCCGATGTCGACGCGCTCACCGGCGTGCTCGGTGACATCGCGTCCGGCGCGCGTACCGAAGGGCGGCTCCGCATCGAAATGGACCCCGCCCGCGTGTAACGACACCCACGTCGCCTGCGCGCGGCGCGGACGCGATTGCAACGCACCGGTGGCGGTCAGCCGCGTCTGAGCTGGATCGGGACCCACCGGTAGGATCGTCCGATGGCAACGTTTCCGATCCGGGTATTCGGCGATCCGGTGCTGAAGCGTGCCGCAGCCGAGGTGACCGACATCGATGGCAAGTTCGTGAAACTCGTCGACACGATGTTCGACACGATGTACGAGGCGCCGGGCGTCGGGCTGGCCGCGCCCCAAGTTGGTGTGCAACAGCGGTTCTTCGTCTACGACGTCGGTGACGACCCCCAGATTCTCATCAATCCGCGCATCGTCGAAACGGCGGGGGAGTGGCTCTACGAAGAGGGCTGCTTGTCGATTCCTGGTATGGCGTTCGAGATCGTCCGACCGAAACTGATCACCGTCGAGGCGATCGATCTCGACGGCAATGAGGTCGTCATCGAAGGTGACGAGTTGCTCGGCCGAGTGTTCCTCCATGAGATCGATCATCTCGACGGCGTGCTGATGTTCGATCGCCTCGACGAGGTCCAGCGCAAGGCCGCCATCCGCGAGTGGCGGCGGCGCGAACTCGCAGGCGAGATCCGCGCCGACGCCGATCACGCGCTGTAGGACGCGCACCGCCGTGCGCATTGTCTACTTCGGGACTCCGGCCACGGCCGTGCCGCCGCTCGAGGCGTTGGTTGCGGCTGGCCACGACGTGGCGATGGTCGTGACACAACCCGACCGCAAGCGCGGCCGGGGCGGCTCGCTCGTGCCGTCGCCGGTGCGTCGAGCCGCCGAACGATTGGGGCTGCGCACGCTCACCCCGTTGCGCGCGTCGGAGGTGCTCGACGATGTGGTCGCCCTCGACGCCGAACTCGGTGTCGTCGTCGCGTTCGGACAGTTGCTCCCCGCGTCCTTGCTCGCCGCGGCCGAGCGTGGCTTCGTGAACGTGCACTTCTCGTTGCTGCCGCGTTGGCGCGGTGCGGCGCCCGTCGAACGCGCAATCCTCGCCGGCGACGCCGAGACCGGCGTCGCGATCATGGGGATGGAAGCCGGGCTCGACACCGGACCAGTGTTCTCGCAACGGCGGCTCCGAATCGGCGAGCAGACGGCCGGGGAGCTCACGAACGAACTGGTTGATCTCGGTACGACGTTGCTGGTCGCCACGCTGGCCGACTTCGACGCGATGGTTGGCGAACCACAGGTCGGTGAACCCACCTATGCGGCGAAGTTGACCGTGGACGAGTTCCGCCTTCGTGCGGACCGACCCGCGGCAGAACTCGCAGCGATCGTGCGGGCCGGCAACCCGCGCCCGGGCGCGTGGTGCACGATCGATGGCGTACGGCACAAGGTCGGCCGGGCTGCGCTGCGCGTGCCGCCGGCAACCGACGGGCCCGAGCCGGGAGTTATCGACGAACACGCGGTGCTGGGTACCGTGCAGGGCAGCCTGCAGTTGCTCGAGATTCAGCCGGAAGGAAAGCCGATGATGGAAGCAACCGCGTGGCGCAATGGTCGACGTGGCCGCGTGCAGCTCGACTCGGTGGAGGAAGCAACGTGACCCGCTCCGACGGTCCGTCGCGCCCGGCACGAGGCGGTCAGCCACGCGGCGGCCGGCGCGATGACCCCCGCGACCCGAGCCGGGCGCGACCCGGTGCGCGCAAGACGCCGCGCGGGATCGCGCACGCAGTCTTGACCCGCGTCGACGAGGGTGCGTTCGCACACCTCGCGCTGCCCGAAGATCTGCGCCGAACGAACTTCTCGACCCGCGACCGTGGTTTCGTCACCGAGATGGTCTACGGGACGTTGCGCGAACAGCGCTCGCTCGATCGTGCCCTGCGCAAGCACTGCCGTCGTCCGCTCGACGAACTCGATCTCGACGTGCTGATCGCGTTGCGACTCGGCGCGTATCAACTCGCGCATGGCGTCTCACCGCACGCTGCGATCGGCGAGACGGTGAGCCTCGTTCCCGAGCGAGTGCGCGGTGTCGTGAATGCGGTGCTGCGGTCGTTGCAAGACGGCGGTATTCCCGACCCCAGCGAGGCGCGCTATATCCGGGGGAGTTACCCGCGTTGGATCGTCGAAGATCTGGATGCTGCGTACGGCGAATCCGACGTCACCGAATCGTTGACGATCATGAACACGCCGCCGCCGGTGACGCTGCGCGTGCACCCGATGCGTGGCTCCGTCGACGCGCTCGAAGCCGAAGTCGCGACGGCGGGCGGCACGAGCGAACGTGGCGCGTTGGTCGAAGGTTCGTTGGTCGTACGTGGTCTCGGTGATCTCGCCGAGTTCGGTGCCGTGGCCGACGGACGTGTGAGCGTGCAGGACCAAGCGAGTCAGGCGGTCGTTGCGCTGGTTGGCGCCCGACCCGACGAGCGCGTGCTCGACATCGCGGCCGCGCCCGGCGGCAAGGCGTCAGCGATCGCCGAGGCGATGGGCGACCAGGGTCTCGTGGTGGTCGGGGACCTGCACGCCGGTCGAGTGCGCACGGTGGTGCGGGGTGCCGAGCGACTCGAACTCGGCTCGCTCGCTCCGTACGTCGCCGACGGGCGCCGGTTGCCGTTCGCCGACGCGTCCTTCGATCGCGTGC
>SXIR01000024.1 GCA_005772765.1 Actinomycetota bacterium | reverse complement strand
GCGGCGACGATCCGGCCGGGGTCGACATCGGAGACCTGGAGGAACCACAGGCGCGTCAGCAGCGCCCCGAAGAGGGCGACGACGAGAACGCCGACGATGCTGACGCGGACGCGACTGTGCTCGGTCATGAGGTGGTTGGTCGCCGACCGGTCTCGGGGCCCCGCTGGATGCCCAGCCCGAGACGGGGCTGACAACTCACACAGTTTGCCTCAGCGCGGCGCCCCGCTCGGCGTCACCTACCAATTTCTGCCAGAAGTTCGCCTCGCGACGCTGTTTCCCGGAGCGTTAGCTTCGAAATCCGCAACGAACTCTCCGGGAAACGAGTCGCGAGTCAGTCGCGGAATCGCCACGACACGGTCTCGTCGCGCAACACGAGCGCAACCAGTCCGAACACCGCCGGGGCCACGACCGCGTCGTAGGCCGCGGCGCGCAGCTGCACACTGGCGGCGTCCAGGGTCGCCAGACCCTCGACCCCCACGAGAATGCCGACGGCCACGAAGACGAACCCGCCGACCAAGCCGCCGGCAAACCCCAAGAACAACGGGAGCCAACGACCGCGGCGTAGCAGACCTCGCTCGAGCGACCCGACGAGGTAGGCGGTGACCGCATAGGCCAGCGCCGACAGACCCAGCGGTGTCGTGACGAACAGGTCGAATCCGAACCCAACACAGAAACCGAAGATCGCTCCGGCCTCAGGACCCTCGCGGTAGGCCACGGCGACCGCCGCGACCAACCCGAGGTCGGCTGCGACGCCGAACAGCCGCAGGTTCGACAACAACACGACCTGGGTCAGCACGATCGTGAACGCGACCGGCACCAAGCGCGGCGCGAGGAACCTCACGCGTCCTCTTCGCTCACGGTCGTCGTCGGCGCAGTTGTCGACACCAACTCCGGCGGCACCGAATCATCGGGGGTCCACAACAGCACCTTCACCGCTTCGAGGCTGGGGCGGTCGAGGCTCGGGCGAATCCGCACGATCACCGAGATGCCCGATTGCTGTCGGTCAACCGACACGACGGTTCCGATCGGGATGCCCGGCGGGTAGTCGCTGCCGTCGCATCCGCACGTCTCGACGAGATCCCCGGCGACGATCGAATCGATTTGTTCGTCGGTGAGCTCGGCCGAACTCAAGTTGAGTGACAAGGTCCGTGAACGGCCCTGCACTTCGGCCGGTCCGCGGATGCGTTGATCTTGGAGCCGCACCGACACTCCAAAGCCAGGTTGGGTGATGAGCTCGACTTTCGATCCGCCGGCCCACGTCTCGACGATCCGTCCGACGAGCCCAGCCGGCCCGACGACCGGATGACCGACTTCGATGCCAGCGTCACTGCCCTTGTTGAGCATCACGGTCCGCTCGAAGTTGCCCACCGATCCCGCGACGACGAGGGCTGGTTCGGATGGGATGTCGTCGAGCCAGACCTCACCGAACAGCTTGGCGAACACTTCGTTCTGTTCGAGCGCGCTGCGCTGCCGCGCGACTTCGGTTTCGAGTTCGGCAACTCGCGACTTCAGCTCGCGGTTCTGTCGGCGCAACTCTCCACCATCGGTGAGCCCTGCGAACCAATCGCCGACGGGTTCGGCAACCGATGCCGCCGCGCCTGAAATCGGTCCGACGATCCGGTGAGCGATACGACCGAGGGCACCAAGCGGACCGTCGTCCTCGGCGCGTTGATCGAGGGTGATCAAGGTGACACAGCTCAAGACAATCACGAGCAAGATGTAACGGCGACGCGCGTCGCGGGCTCCGACCATGACCTTCGAACCGCTCAGCTCTGCGCGGCGTGCAGGATTCCCTTGAACGCGTCGTAGTGCTCGAGGCACAACCCAGAACCGATCGCCACCGAAAACAAGGGATCCTCGGCCTGGAAGATCGCCATGCCGGTCTCGGACTGGAGGCGTTCACGTAGCCCGTGCAGCATCGCTCCCCCTCCGGTCACCACGATGCCTTTCCCCATGATGTCGGCAGCGAGCTCAGGCGGCGTCTTGTCGAGCGTGACCTTCACCGCGTCGACGATCGCGCTGACGGGTTCTTCGATCGCCTCACGGATTTCCTCGGTCGACACCGTGACGGTCTTCGGCAAACCAGTGACGAGGTCGCGTCCGCGAATGTCGGCGTAGAGCTCTTCGACGAGCGGGAAGGCGCTCGCCAACGCGATCTTCACTTCCTCGGCGGTGCGCTCGCCGAGCGCGAGCGAGTATTCCTTCTTCACGTAGTTGATGATCGCCTCGTCGAGTTCGTCACCCGCGATGCGAATGCTTTCGCTCGCGACGATGCCGCCGAGTGAGATCACCGCAACTACGCTCGTGCCGCCGCCGATATCGACAATCATGTTGCCGGCCGGTTCGTGCACGGGAAGACCCGCGCCGATCGCAGCCGCCATCGGTTCCTCGATGATGTGGACGGGCTTGCGCGCACCGGCGTTCTCGGCCGCGTCCTGCACCGCGCGCTGTTCGACACCGGTGATGCCCGACGGCACACAAATGACCATCCGCGGTTTCGCGAACCGTCTCTGGTGCACCTTCTGGATGAAGTACCGCAACATGCGCTCACACATGTCGAAGTTGTTGATCACGCCGTCCTTCAGCGGGCGGATCGCCGTGATGTGGCCGGGCGTCCGTCCGATCATGCGTTTGGCTTCCGAGCCGACCGCGACCGGACGTCCGTCGCGCGCGTTGACCGCCACGACGGAAGGTTCGTTGAGCACGACGCCGCGCCCGCGGACGTAGACCAACGTGTTGGCTGTGCCGAGGTCGATGGCCATGTCACGGCCAATCACCGAGGCGAACCAGGGTTCGGACAAGAGATGCTCCGGATCGCGGGCGGGCGGGTGGTTGCCCGACAGGCTAGAGACCGGCGGTCCTCACCGCCAGGTCGCTACTTCCCGAAGAACAGCGCGATCTCGCGCTCGGCTGATTCGGGGCCATCGCTGCCGTGGATCAGGTTCTCACCCATCTCGATCGCGAGGTCCCCGCGGATGGTGCCGGGAGCCGCGTCGCGAGGGTTCGTCGAACCCATCAGCGTCCGCATCACCTTCCAGGCCTCAGGCCCTTCGACCACCATCGCGACCAACGGGCCACGCGTGATGAACTCGACCAACTCGCCGAAGAACGGCTTGCCGTCGTGCTCGGCGTAGTGCTGCTTGGCGGTCTCGGCGTCAAGAGTCCGCAGTTCGAGGGCGGTGATGGTGAGGTGCTTGGCCTCGATGCGGCGAATGATCTCGCCGACCAGGCGCCGCTCGACCGCGTCCGGCTTACACAGAATCAGAGTGCGAGTGTCGCTCATGGGGATGCGACCCTATCGGCGAACCCGCAGAAGGCTCGAACGGGCCGCACCAACGACGTAGAGCGAACCCGCGACCACAATTTGTCCGTCCTCGGGCGTCTCCATCAACGCAGTCGCAATCGCGGTGCGCACGTCGGGCGCTTCCTCGATGCGCTCCTCCGGGAACCCGAGTTGGCGCGCGGCCGCCACGACGACCTCGACCGGATGCGCGCGTGGCGACGGCGGCGGGCACACCACCAACAACGCGACCTCGTCGAGACCGAGCGCGGTGAGCATCGCGACCGGATCCTTCTCGCGCAGCAATCCCACGACCAAGGTCCGAGGACCGACGCTCGTGAACTCGTCGCTGAGCGAGCGCCGCAACGCTTCGGCGCCCGCGACGTTGTGTGCGCCGTCGAGCATGACCATCGGATTCCGGCGCACGATCTCCATACGCCCGGGCGAGTCCACGGTCGCGAATGCTCGTTCGACGACATCGCCCGGCACGGGATCGCCGAGGAACGCTTCGACTGCTGCAAGCGCGGTCACGGCGTTGTGCGCCTGGTGCGCGCCGTGCAGCGACAGGAACGCCTCGTGACGCCCAAATGGCGTTTCGAGATCGACCACGCGACCGCCAACCGCGACGTGGTCGGAGCGCACCAAGAAGTCGCGATCTCGCACCCAAGTCGTATGCGGTTGACGAGCGAGGAAGATGTCGCGTAGCTCCGGGTCGGTCTCGCCCAGCACGAGGTGGCTCTCGGATTTGATGATGCCCGCCTTCTCGCGGGCGATCGCTTCGCGAGTGGAACCCAGAAAATTCTCGTGATCGATGTCGACATTCGTAATCACCGCGACCCGACCATCGACCGAGTTCGTTGCGTCCCACGTTCCGCCGAGGCCGACCTCGACAACGGCAGCATCGACCGCAACGTCGCAAAACGCGCGCAGCGCCGCGGCCGTGAGGATCTCGAAGTAGCTCGGCGGCTCGGGCATGGACGGTTCACACAACGCGATCAGCTGCAACAGTTCGTCGAGTTCGGCATCGGCGACCGGTTCGAGGTCGATCGCGATGCGTTCGTTGACCCGTTCGAGGTGTGGGCTCGTGTACGAACCGACCCGCAGCCCGAGTTCGCCCAGCAGACGCGCGGCGATACGCGCCGTGCTGGTTTTTCCGTTCGTTCCGGTCAGGTGAATCGTCGAATACTCGAGCTCGGGACGGCCCAACAACGTGAGCAGCGCCTCGATGCGATCCCGCGTGGGTGCCGTCGCACGGGCGACCCCGGCGGGGATGCCGACCCCTCGTTCGAGGTTGACGTGATCTTCGAGCCAGCCCCGCGGGTCGCCAACAGCGTTCGTCACCATGCGAATCAGGCCGCGTCGGGCGCTTCGAGTTCGATCTCGACCGAAAGATGCTCGCCGGCCGCCGTGGTGAACGCGGCGATCTTCCCCGCGTCGCGGACGTCGCTTTGCGCAGCGGCAAACGCGGCGAGCCGCGCGTCGGTGTCACGGACGACAGCTCGTATCACTGGAGTGGCCAGCGAACGCTTCTGCTCGCTCTTGGCCTTGCGGACGGCGCCGAGCACTTCGCCGGCAACGACGTAGATCGCGCGGTCGACCGTCGAGTCGACGCGACCGAGTTCGTCGCGCTTGGGCCAGACCGCCTGGTGGATCGATCCGTGCTGCCACCACGACCACACTTCTTCGCTGACGAACGCGAGGAACGGAGCGAAGAGCCGTTGCAGTACCGACAGCGCAGCCTGCAAGGTCGCAATCGCACTGTCGCGAGCAGCGTCGTCGCGGTTGCCGTAGGCCCGGCCTTTCACCAACTCCACGTAGTCGTCGCAGAACGACCAGAAGAACCGTTCGGTCCGTTCGAGCGCACGCGCGTAGTCGAACGAATCGAACGCGCGGGTGCAATCGTCGATCAGGTCGCCGAGTTCGCTCAACAGCGCGTGATCGATCGGCTCCCGCACGGCCTCCACCCCGACACTGCGACCGTCGGCGAGGCTCAGCACAAACTTGCTGACGTTCAACACCTTCATCGCGAGCTTGCGCCCGATCTTGATCTGGGCCTCGTCGAATGCCGTGTCGGTGCCGGGGCGACCGCTCGAAGCCCAATACCGCACCGCATCGGCGCCGTACTTGTCGATCCACTCGGACGGGACGACGACGTTGCCCTTGGACTTCGACATCTTCTTACGATCGGGATCGAGAACCCAGCCCGACAAGGCTGCGTGCCGCCACGGCAGCGAACCGTGTTCGTGATGGGATCGCACGACCGTTGCAAACAGCCACGTGCGGATGATGTCGTGAGCCTGGGGTCGCAGATCCAACGGAAAGGTGCGGGCGAACAAGTCGGGGTCGTCTTCCCAACCGCACACGATCTGCGGCGTCAGCGACGACGTCGCCCACGTGTCCATGACGTCGGCGTCGCCGACGAAACCGCCGGGCTTGCCGCGTTGGTCGGGGTCGTACCCCACTGGCGTATCGACCGCCGGGTCGATCGGGAGCCCGGCCTCGTCGGGGACGATGCGTCGCTCGAAGTCGGCTTCGCCATCGGCACCGATCTCGTACCAGACGGGAATCGGCACCCCGAAGAAGCGCTGGCGGCTGATCAGCCAGTCGCTGTTCAATCCTTCGACCCAGCTTTCGTAGCGTAGCCGCATGTAGTCGGGCACGAAATCGAGCTCGTGGCCGCGGGCCAACAACGCGGCACGCAGATCGAGATCGCGACCGCCGTTTCGGATGTACCACTGCCGTGACGCGACGATCTCGAGTGGGCGGCTCCCCCGCTCGTAGAACTTCACGGGATGCGTGATCGGTCGAGGATCTCCGTGCAACGCACCGGACTCGGCCAACAACTCGACGATCCGCGCTTGGGCTTGCTTGACGGTCTTACCCGCGAGTTCGCCGTAGTGCGCGCGACCGGCCTCGTCGGTGATCGCATCGGGCGGTTCGCTGCGCAGCCGGCCGTCACGACCGATGATGGCGCGGGTCGGGAGTTGGAGTTCGCGCCACCACACGACGTCGGTGACATCACCGAAGGTACAGATCATTGCGATGCCGGAACCCTTTTCGGGATCGGCGAGCGGGTGGGCGACGACTGGGATTTCGACGCCGAACAGCGGCGTACGCACGGTCGTGTCGAATCGCGACGTGAACCGTTCGTCGTCGGGGTGCGCAACGAGCGCGACGCAGGCGGCCAACAACTCGGGGCGCGTCGTTTCGATGAACACGTCGCCGGATCCGTCGGTCGCGGCGAATGCCAGACGGTGATAGGCGCCTGAAGTTTCGCGGTCTTCCATCTCGGCCTGCGCGATTGCGGTGCGATCGTCGACGTCCCACAGCGTCGGCGCATCCGATTGGTACGCCTCGCCGCGTGCGAGGTTGCGCAAGAAAGCCCGCTGGCTCGCGCGGCGCGCGGATTCGCCGATGGTCGTGTACGTCATGGACCAGTCGACCGACAGTCCGAGGTTGCGCCACAACTCTTCGAACTTCGCCTCGTCGGCTGCGACGAGTTCGTTGCAGAGGTCCAAGAAGTTCGCGCGCCCGATCGGAATGGCGCGGTGGTCCTTCTTCAAGTTGCCCGCGTCGGGCGGCGGTGCGAACGAGGGATCGTGGGCGACCGTTGGATCGCACCGCACCCCGACGTAGTTCTGCACACGGCGCTCGGTCGGCAGCCCGTTGTCGTCCCAACCCATTGGGTAAAAGACCGTTTGGCCGCACATGCGCCGATATCGGGCAATGCAGTCGGTATGGGTATAGCTGAAGACGTGTCCGACGTGCAGTGAACCGCTCACGGTCGGCGGCGGCGTGTCGATGGAGAACGTGTTCTCGCGGGGGCTCGAGCGGTCGTAGCGATAGATGCCTTCGGCATCCCAACGCTGCGACCAGCGAGTTTCGAGTCCCTCGAGACCAGGTTTGTCCGGAATCGGCGACGCGGGGCCCGGTGTCATGGGTCGAGTCTAGAAGGCAGCACCGCGCGCCGATCTCGGAAACGACACAAGGGGGAACCTCGATCGTGCGAACGGCATCGGCAGGAACGATCCGACAAATCTGTCGGTCGAACCGACCGCGAACGACCGCAGCGGTAATACTGGAGACGGCCTCGGGCGGAACTTGGGGCACCACCTTCGCGATGCGACGACTGAACGGGATTCGTTCCCGGCGACGGAAGCGGTCGACCGGTTCACTGTGCGTGGCCCTCGCCACGTTCTTCGCCGCGACCTCGATGCTGACGAGTTCACGCGCCGAAGCAGCAGGCGCGCAATACCTGGGATCGATCGCAGCACAGTCACGCGAGTACGACGCCGTCGCCGTCGAGTCGACATCGACGGGCAAGGGCTATTGGATCGTCACTGCCCGCGGTCAGGTGTACGCATTCGGCGACGCCGACCACCACGGCGGCATGGGCTCGAGGACGATTTCGGCCC
This sequence comes from Actinomycetota bacterium, assembly GCA_005772765.1. Classification (GTDB taxonomy): domain Bacteria; phylum Actinomycetota; class Acidimicrobiia; order IMCC26256; family PALSA-610; genus SXJQ01. The sequence continues at coordinate 2,055 of SXIR01000024.1, read as the reverse complement.
GCGTCGTCGACATCGTCGCTACGCCCAGCGGCGACGGCTACTGGCTGCTCGGCGTCGACGGAGCCGTCTACAACTTCGGCAAGGCCCCGTGGCGCGGCTCGATGAAAGGCCGGATGCGCGCCGCCATCGTCGGCGGGGCAACGACAGCCACCGGCAAGGGCTACTGGCTGATCAGCAGCTCCGGCAAGGTCTTCCATTTCGGTGACGCCCGCTGGCGCGGCACGGCGTTCGGGCGACTCGGCGGCTCCAAGGTCGTCGGCGTCGACTCGACGCCGACTGGGCTCGGCTACTGGCTCGCCACCGGCACCGGCCGGGTCTTCGCATTCGGCGACGCCCCACTGCGCGGATCGATGTCGGGCCGCAACGTCGTCGGACGTGTCGTCGACATTGCCGGCTCCCCCAGCGGGCGCGGCTACTGGCTTCTGACCGACCGCGGACACATCCACAACTTCGGCGACGCCACCTACCGCGGGTCTGCCGCCAACCACCTGCTCCTCTCTCCGATCGTTTCGTTGGCCTCGGCCCGAGACGGCGGGTATTGGTTCCTCGCCGCCGAAGGTGCCATCTACACGGCCACGGCGAACGGCAGCTTCGTTGCCGACCCATTCGCGCTCAGCACCAAGCTCGCGACGATGACCTCGGATCTGTTCTTGCGGATCAACCTCGAACGCAACGCACGCGGACTGCAACCGCTCGACTGGGACCCGCAACTCGCAGGACTCGCTCGTTATTGGGCCAACTACATGGGCAACACCGGCGAGTTCCGGCACCAAGACCTTGCGTCGTTGTTCCGCGACCCGATCTACGGCACTCGCTATCGCTCGCTGCGCGAGAACATCTACAACGGCACCGGCTCATGGCGGACCGCCGGCGGCGCGCACTTGTCGCTGATGTCGTCCGACGCGCACCGGGCCACCATCCTCACGCCCGAACTCACCTCGGTTGGGGTCGGCGTTGCTTGTTTGAACGGGCGGCTCTGGGTCGTGCAAGAGTTCGGAGTGTGGTTGAACCTGCCGGCACCGACACCTCGAGCAACGCCGTCGCGCGAGCCGATCGTGGCGCCGAACACCACCGGCCTGTCCTGCTGACCGATCCGCTGCTCGATCTGCGCGACGTCGGACTCACCATCGACGATGTTCGTGTGCTCGATGCCATCGAATGGTCGGTGTGCCCGAGCGAACATTGGGTGATCGTCGGGGCGAACGGCGCCGGCAAGACCTCCTTGTTACGCATCGCGTCGCTGTATCTGCATCCGTCCGACGGGCAGGTGTGGTGCCTCGGCGAACAACTCGGCCGTTGCGACCTGCGCACGTTGCGACGCCGGACCGCACTCTCGTCACCGGCCATGGCCGCGAAGCTCGAACCGACCATGACCGCGGCCGAAGTTGTCATGACCGCCCGGAACGGCGCGTTGGCGCCGTGGTGGCACCGTTACGACGAGTCCGATCGTGCGGCCGCAATCGAACTCCTTGACCGCTTCGGCGTCGGCCGCTTCGCCCATCGCGACTTCGCCACCCTGTCGGCGGGTGAACGCCAAAAGGTGCTGCTGGCCCGCACGCTCGTCCTCGACCCGGCGATCGTGTATCTCGACGAGCCCACGAGCGGCCTCGACATCGGCGCACGCGAACAGGTGCTCGGCGACCTCACCGACCTCGCACGCGCACCGGGTGGGCCCGCGACGGTCGTCGTCACCCACCACCTCGAAGAAATCCCCGCCGCCTACACGCACGCGTTGGTGTTGCGCGGCGGTCGGGCGTTGGCGCAGGGCCCGATCGACGAGGTGTTGACGAGCGAGACGCTCAGCGATTGCTACGACGTGGCGTTACGCGTCGACCGTTCCCGACGCGGGCGCTTCACCGCCAACCTCGAGCAGTGAACTCAGGCTGATCGGCGATCTTCGGCTTCGGTGACCAACGTCGGCGCAATGCGGCGCAACACGGTCTCGCGGTCGACAATGCAGCGCACGATGTCGGTGCGGCTCGGAAGGTCGTACATCACCTCGAGCAACACGTCTTCGAGAATCGCTCGCAAGCCACGGGCACCGGTGCCGCGTTC
>SXIR01000185.1 GCA_005772765.1 Actinomycetota bacterium | reverse complement strand
GTGTTGCGGGAACACGAGATCGCTGCCACCGCCGTGCAGATCAAATCCCTCGCCGAGGATCTCGAGCGACATCGCCGAACATTCGCTGTGCCAGCCGGGCCGGCCCGCGCCCCACGGCGACTCCCAGGCCGGCTCGCCCGGCTTCGCCGCCTTCCACAACGCGAAGTCGACCGGGCTGCGCTTGGTGTCGTCGATATCGACCCGTGCACCAGCACTTTCGAGCAGTTGTGCGAGCGTGCGATGCGACAACGAGCCGTAGCTCGGCAACGTGTCGACTTGGAAGTAGACACCCGAGCCTTCAATGACGTAGGCGCGACCGTTGGCGATGAGTTCGGCGATCAACTGGTGCATCTGTGCGATGTACTCGGTGGCGCGCGGAAGATCGTCGGGACGCAACACGCCCAAACGATCGAGCTGCGACCAGTACTCGTCCTCGTACCGTTTGGCGAGTTCGGGTTCGGTCGTGCCTTGCGCCGCGGCGCGAGCGATGATCTTGTCTTCGACGTCGGTGACGTTGGTGACGAAGTGCACGGAGAACCCGCGCCACATCAGATAGCGGCGGATCACGTCAAAGGTGACTGCGGTACGCCCGTGCCCGAGGTGGGGCGCGTCGTAGGGCGTCACACCGCAGACGTAGATCGACACACGGCCCTCGGTTCGAGGAACGAAGTCGCGCGTCGCACGCGCGGCAGTGTCGTAGATCCGCAACATGGCCTGCGAGGCTAGTGACCCGCCCCGCGGACCCATCGCTCGATTCGCCGCTCAGCGCTCCAACAGCGCGACCGCGAAGACCTGAATTCCCTCACCCCGGCCAATCGAGCCGATGCCTTCGCCACGTTTGGGCTTCACGTTCGTTGTCCCGGCTCCGAGCACCGCTTCGAGGTTGGCGCGCATGGCATCGAGATGAGGGGCCAGACGCGGGACTTCGGCGTTGACGACGATGTCGAGGTTGCCGATCGACCAACCATCGCCCCGGATCCGTTCGACGACATCGGCGAGCATGTCCATCGACCGGGCGTTCTTCCAACGGCCCTCGCTCGCCGGATACAGCGTGCCGAGATCGGGATGGCCCGCCGCACCCAGCAGCGCGTCGCACGTCGCGTGTGCAACCGCGTCGGCGTCGGAGTGACCCGCGAGACCGACGTGACCTCCGATGTGCACGCCGGCGAGCACCAGCGCACGATCGGCATCGTCGGCGAAGGGATGGATGTCGTAACCGAGTCCGACACGAATGGTCATCGTTGCTCCAGGATCGCGCGGGCGACGACGAGATCGTCGGGCAAGGTGATCTTGATGTTGGTCGGCTCACCGGCCACAACCACAACAACGCCGCCGGAGGCTTCGACGGCAGCCGCGTCGTCGCTGGTCTCGAGTCCGTCGGCGTGGGCGAGGCGAAGCGGTGCTGCCGCGAACGCCTGCGGGGTTTGCACGGCGACCAGCTCGTCGCGCGCGACGGTGGTAACGACCCGATCGCCGTCGACGCGTTTCAACGTGTCGCTGACCGCGAGCGCGGGAATCGCCGCGTCGGCCCCGCTGCGCACGGCGTCAACCACGGCGCGATAGAGCGCATCGCTGGCGACCGGGCGAGCCGCGTCGTGCACCACGATGATCTCGGCGTTCTCCGGCACAAGCGCCAAGCCAGCGCGCACCGACTCGCTCCGGGTGGCGCCGCCGACCGTAGTGCGAACATCGGTCGGGCCATCCCACTCGATACCCGATGGGAGCACGACCACGACGCCGTCGGCAGCGCGCCGCGCGGTATCGACGGATCGGCCCAGCACCGTCGTTGTCCCGATGAACTCGAACTGTTTGGCGCGGCCGAAACGAGTTCCTCCACCCGCCGCGACCACGATGACCCACACCACCACCCCGCCAGCCTCGCGCACGACGTCATCCCCGAATCGCTTCACTCGTGATTCCGCGCCCGAGCAGGGCTTCGACGCCGAGGAAACGATCTCCGAATCGGTGCAGGCGCGCGAACGTTGGGCATCGCTGACCGACTTCGGACTGGCCAGAACGACTTCGGAGCGGCACGAATCAGGGAGTCGACTCGACAGTTGCGAAGACCATCCGGCCGACGCTCGTCGGAACGACCGACGTCACCCGCAACGACACCTCGGGACCGCCGACCAGCGTGTCGCCACCGTTCACGACCACCATGGAACCGTCGTCGAGATGACCAACACCCTGGCCGCGTTCACGACCACGGCGAGTCAACACGCAGCGCACGAAATCACCGGGAATCACCGCTGGTGCGAGATCGGCGGCAAGCCGACGCAAATTGCACGTCGGCACACCCTGGACCTCGGCAATCCGCGCCAATGCGCCGTCGTTGGTCAACAACCGCAGCTGCAAACGCCGGGCCAACGCCGCAAGTTTGGTATCGACCGCATCGTGTTCGGGCACCTCGTCGTCGAGGACATACACGCGCATGGGTCCGTCACGGCGCAAGGTGGTGAGCACTTCGAGGCCCCGGTGCGCACGTCGCGACTTGACCTCGTCGGGGCAGTCTGCGAAGCCCTGCACTTCGTCGAGCACGAACTTCGCGACCATGAGGTCACCGCCAACGAGCCCGGCGCGGGCAAGCGCGAGCAGTTGTCCGTCCATGAGTACCGAAGTGTCGACGAGCAACCCGTCGCGAGCGTCGAACGCTTCGGCGCGGACCAACGGACGGGTGGACAAGCCAAGCATCTCCAGCGCCGCGACGCTCTTCGAGCCCACGATCCGAAACCCGAGCCAACCACCGATCCACATGACCAGGCCACCCAACGCCAGGCCGAGACGCACCGGCGCCAACACAACCAACGGAATCGACGCGAGCGCGCCGCCGAGTGCGCCCCCAACCGCGCCCAACCCGCCGGCGACCAACTGCGCGGCCGGCACCATCTCGACTTTCCGCTCCACCGCGCCCGCGGCACGCTCGATCGTGCGTCCGAGCAGCCCCCCGCTCACGTAACCGCCGAGGCAGCCCAACACCCCCGCCAGCCCCTCCGAACCGACCCCGAGGTCGCGAGCCAGCCAGAATCCAGCCGCCGTGCCGAGCACGACCATGAACATGCGGGTGATTTCGACGAACATGGACACCACCCGGCCCGGTCGGGTCGCCCGACCCCTCGCCGGTCAGGAGAAACTGTCCGAAATGTCGGCTTCGGATCGACCAAACTTGATCGGATCGACAGATCGACCCTTGCCCGCGGCCAAACCAGGCCGATGCAAGGTGCAAGAGTTGGCAGATCCCCGCGCGTACCCGTGCGGCGGACAGAAGGGACGCGGTTCATGACCAGAGGCCGGGTGCTCGACCAGACCGACCTGTTCGGCCAGATGCCACCCGATCTGCTCGACCAACTGCGCGGGCGCACCGAACTGACCAAGTTCAAGCGCAACGAATACATCTGTAGTCAGGGCCAGATCGCCAACGAGCTCTACATCGTCTTTTCGGGTCGCGTTGCCATCTCGATCCGCGCCAGCGACGAACGCGAATCCGTCGTCGCTATCCTCGGCCCGGGCGCGATGTTCGGAGAGCTTCCCCTGTTCGACAACGGCATGCGCTCAGCCGACGCTCGCGCGCTCGGCACGGTGCATCTCGTCACCATTCAGTACGACGACGTGAAGCGTGTACTGCAACAAAGCCCCGAAGTGCTGTGGGCCGTGGTGAAGATCCTCACCCGACGGTTGCGCGCCACCGACGAATCGCTCGCCGACGCAATGTTCCTCGACGTCACCGGCCGCACCGCGAAACGCCTCTTGCAGATCAGCGCCGGCGAAGACGACTTCCGGATGCCGCTCACCCAAGAAGAACTCGCCGGCATGGTCGGCGCGTCCCGCGAACGGGTGAACAAGGCAATCGCCACGTTCATCAAACTCGGCTGGCTCGACGTCGAAGGTCGCACGCGCTACCGCATCCTCGACCGCGAGCAACTCGAGATCCGCGCCACGCCGTAATTCTGGTCGCGCTCGCGAGCTCGCCGCTCCGGCCAGGCTCGCTCCAACGCCACACGCTCGCGACCACGGCCAGGCCGACCAAGGCGCTCTCCGCTCACCGGCGCAACAGCCGCGCTCCCTTGCCGACAAGCCACAACACCGCACTCCGGCCAGGCTCGCTCCAACACCGCAACGCGGCCTCGATGCAGCGCGACTACCCCAGCAGGAACGCAATCGATCGATCCCACAACGCAGCCGCGTCCTGGGCGCGATGGGCAGGACGGTCGGCATCGTGCACGAAACCGTGGTCGGCGCCCTCGACCACGACGATCTCGCAATCCTTGCGGTCGCCCCACGCGGCGCGCAGCGCTTCGATTTCGGTCGGCGGTGTCCACTGATCGACCGACCCGAAGATCGCGAGAGTCGGGCACACTGCGGCGGCGGTGTCGAGCGGCGAACCCTGCCCCGGACCTTGCCAGGCTTCGGGCACCGTAATCATCCCGTAGAACGCGACGGCGCAGTCGAACCGATCCGTTGCCGCTGCCTTCAGCGCGTAGAACCCGCCCATGCAGAATCCGACGACGCCAACTCGGCTGACATCGTCTTCGACCACGAGGATGTCGGCGGCCGCGGCCAGGTCGCCCAACTGCACGTCGTCGTCGAGTTGCGGAACCCATCCGAATCTCGCCACCGCATCGGCACCGGCGGCCGCTCGTTCGGCCTCACCGACGCGCGCGAACGGCTCGACGCACGCGACCGCGAGACCGCGCGTCGCGAGTCGACGAGCGATGTCGTCGAACAGCGGTCGGTTCCCGAAGATGTCGGGGTGGAGCACGACGCCCGCCTTCGGCATTCCTTCCGGCCGCGCGTGTAACACCGGGACATCGACGCCGTCGATCACCAGCGTTCGGTGCTCGACTTCGACTTCGAACGGACCTTCACGCAGTGCTTCCATGCGCGGGATGGTACGCGCCGTCGCGCCGTGACGCAGACGAGAGGATTGGCGGGCACGTCGATCGTCGCGCGGTTCGTCGAAATTGTGACAGCCGATCAGCTGTAGCGATCGAGAATGCTGCTTTCGGCGAGTCGGGCCAGCCCGTCCTTGATCGCTCGGGCGCGCACTTCGCCGACTCCCTCCACCTCGACCAGGTCGGCAATCGACGCCCGCATGAGCTTGGTCAACGATCCGAACCTCGCCACGATCTTGTCGGCCACCGATTCGGGCAGGCGCGGGATCTTGGCGAGCAGACGAAAGCCGCGCGGTGACAGCGAACTGTCGAGTTCGGTGTCGGATGGCAGGTGCAGCACCTTCAGCACGGACCGAAGATCCAGCAGTTCGTCGTCGTGGTTGGTGGCGAGAACCTCGACAACGGCGTCGAGCTCCCAATCGGCCGACTCCATGAAGTAGTCGTGGCAGACCAAGCGCAAGTCGTCGATCACGCCGGCCGTCAGCTCTTCGAGTTGGAGTTCGACAAGACGCCCGTCGGTGCCGAGTTCGACGACGAAGCCACGAATCTCCGCTGCGATCCGACGGACCGTTTCGGCGCGCTGCATCACCTCGGCGACGTCACGGGCGGTCACGAGGTCCTCGACCTCGAGCGCCGACAGATCGGCCGAGGCCTGGTCGAGGCGGCCCTTGTAACGGCCCAAGATCTGCAGCGCCTGATCGGCGCGGGCCAAGACCCGAGGAATCGGTTCGAGGGTCTTCTTCAACCCTTGGAAGTGCACCGAGACCATCGACATCTCTTCAGAAACGGTGATGACCGGCCGCGCCACCTGGCGCGCGACACGCTCGGCCGTGCGGTGCCGGGTTCCGGTTTCCGAAGTCGGGATCGAGGAGTCGGGAACGAGGTGCACGTTGGCGCGGGCGATCCGACTGCCGTCGGCTGCGAGGATGATGGCGCCGTCCATCTTGGCGAGCTCGGAGAGCCGCTGCGGCGTGAAGCCTGCGTCGAGCAAGAATCCGCCCGAACAGATCGACAACACGTCCGGGCCGTCGCCGATGACGATGAGCGCACCCATGTTGGACTGCAGGATTCGGTCGATGCCCTCGCGCAACGGCGTACCTGGCGCGACGAGCGCCAGCGCGGCGTAGAGCGCTTCGGTACGGCTTCGTTCCAACGGAGTTCCTCGGGGGCGATTGGACGCGTCGCAAAGCACGCGAGCGCGACCGCGATGCGGCCCGAACGCTAGCGGCGCGTGTTGTGGTTGTCGTCAGCCGTACGACGAACTTGAGCGGGCGTCGGTGCCCCGTTCGCAGCAGATTGTCGCGTCGGCCGTGGCGCATCGACAGGAAGCAACTGCGCGATTGCGTCGGAAACGGTCGCGACGCGGATCAGCTCGAGGCCGTCGATGTCGGGCGTCGAGCGAGGGACGACCGCCCGAGCGAATCCGAGGCGCGCAGCTTCGGCCAGTCGGCGTGGGGCCTGCCCGACGGCACGCACCTCACCCCCGAGCCCGATCTCGCCCAGGGCAACGGTGTCGGGCGCGATCGCGACGTCGAGGAACGCCGACGCCGTCGCGAGCACGACGGCAAGGTCGGCGCCGGTTTCGTCGACCCGCACGCCACCGGCGATCGAGGCATACACATCGTGCCGATCGACGCCGACGCCGACCCGCTGGTGCAGCACGGCCGTGAGCATGGCCAACCGGCCCGTGTCGAAGGCCTGCGCGGTGCGGCGCGGCATGGAGAACACCGACTCGCTGACGAGCGCCTGCACCTCGACCAGCAGTGGGCGCGCGCCGTCGAGCATCGGTGCGACCACCGATCCCGGTAGCCCGATGCAGCGATCGGTGAGCAACATCGCGCTCGCGTCGACGACCTCCGCCAAGCCGGTACCCGTCATCTCGAACAGACCGAGTTCGTCGGTCGCACCGAAACGGTGTTTCAAGGCTCGCACCATCCGCAAGCCCTGATGCCGTTCACCCTCGAACTGCAACACCGTGTCGACGACGTGCTCGAGCACACGTGGTCCCGCGAGATTGCCTTCCTTGGTGACGTGGCCAACGAGGACCGTGGCCAGACCACGTGCCTTCGCGAGACCGACCAGGGCATGCGCACAGTCGCGCACTTGTGACATCGAACCCGGTACCCCTGCGATGTCCGGATCGGCAATGGTCTGAATCGAATCGACGACGAGCACATCGGGTGCAATCGATTCGACCAACGCGACGATGTTCGGCAACGACGTTTCGGAAACCACGAGCAGCTTCGGGTCGAGCGCACCGAGACGTTCGGCGCGCAGCCGCACTTGTTCGGGTGACTCTTCGGCCGACACCAGGAGCGCCGTCGCACCTGCGGCCGTCATGGCGCCGAGCGCCTGCAGCGTCAGCGTGCTCTTGCCCATTCCGGGTTCGCCGCCAATCAGCGTGACCGACCCAGCGACCAGCCCACCCCCGAGCACCCGGTCGAGCTCGCCGATACCGGTCGGGCGGCGAGCCGCTCCCAGCGGATCGACGTCGCCGATCGGGACCGCCCCGGCACCCACCGCAGCCCCGAGCTTCGCCGACGGGCTGGGCGCGACCTCGACTTCGATGACGCTCCCCCACGCACCGCATTCGGCGCATCGACCGACCCACTTCGCCGCGGCGGCTCCGCAGGCCTCGCATCGCGCAGCAGTCTTCGCCTTGCGAACAACTGTTCGAGTCATGCGGTCACCCTAGCGGGAGGCTGCGACAACGACGTCGATCTCGACGCTGGGCAATCAGCGTCGGAGCACCAGCACGACCAGTCCCAGGCCGACGACCACCGACACGCTGCCGAAGGCCACCGCGACCAGCCGTCCGAGGTGCGACGACGACGACTCGGCCTCGAGTACGACCGATTCACCGGGCTGGAGTGTGACCTGTGATTCATCGCCCGGAATCATGAGTCGAAGGTCGAGGCGCAACGAACGACGCAGGTCGGCCGACCGCTCCTCATCGCTCGCGGCGACATCGAAACCGGCGGCCGACAAGAGCGCCGTCATCTCGGCATCGTCTCCGACTCGCACCGCGAGGTCGCGGGCGTCGACCTCGATCGCCACCGCATCCTTCGACGAGAGCCACGCCCGATCGCGATCGATCGTCGTGTCCACCTTGACGAGGTCGCCGCCCAACTCGCCCAGCACGGCATCGAGTTCGTCAGCGCCGACGAACTCCTTGCGCAGCACGAGCACGGCGCGACCAGACTCCGAATCCAGATCCCAAGGCTCGACGTCCCAACCGGCCTCGACGAACCCATCGAGGCGCACCGCGGTGTCGAGCGTGTCGCCCAGCCCGACGATCGCCGCGACCGCGTCGCGGTCGAGCGTCAACCGGGCCGCGACTTGACCCGACCCTTCGTCGTCGAGACGCACCGTCACCGTCGCCCGAGCGCGGCAACCGCCGAATACGACCAACGCGACCAACAGCATCAACGCCAGGCGAGCCGCGCGATTCACGCGTTCGACCGTAGTGCGTGTGGGCGCGCCAGTTCTGCGACGCGCTACTCGGTGGGGCTGCTCGTCACCGGCTCGGGTTCGGGCGGCGTCAAACCCGGCACCGCACGGAACGTGATGGTCTCTTCGCCGTCGTCGTTCTTCGCCGCGTCGACCACGATCGTCTCACCCGCAGAGAACTCCTTGAGCAGGATCTTCTCCGAGAGCGGGTCCTCGATCATGCGCTGGAGCGCTCGTCGCAACGGACGGGCACCCAACGTCGGGTCGTAGCCCTTCTTCGCCACGAGCACCTTCGCCTCCGGGGTCAGCTGCAATGCCAGACCCTGCGTGCCGAGCTGGCCCTCGACCCGACGAATCAACAGGTCGACGATCTGGGTGATGTTCTCCTGCGAGAGCTCGTGGAAGACGATGACCTCGTCGATGCGGTTCAAGAACTCCGGCCGGAACGAACGCTTCAACTCTTCGTTGACCTTCGTCTTCATCTTCTCGTAGTTCACGGCCTCATCGGTCTTGGCGAACCCGACCACAGCCTTGCGAAGATCGGCCGTTCCCAAGTTCGACGTCATGATGATGACCGTGTTCTTGAAGTCGACGCTGCGCCCTTGGGCATCGGTCAGGCGTCCGTCTTCCAACACCTGCAACAGCGTGTTGAAAACGTCAGGGTGCGCCTTTTCGATTTCGTCGAACAACACGACCGAGAACGGCTTGCGCCGAACGGCTTCGGTGAGTTGGCCGCCTTCGTCGTACCCGACGTAGCCGGGGGGCGAACCGACGAGCCGCGACACGGTGTGCTTCTCCATGGACTCCGACATGTCGAGCGTGATCATCGCTGACTCGTCCGCGAACAAGAACTCCGCCAGCGCACGCGCCGTCTCGGTCTTGCCCACACCCGAAGGTCCGAGGAAGATGAACGAACCGCTCGGTCGCTTCGGGTCCTTGAGGCCGGCCCGAGTGCGGCGAATCGCCTGGCTGACCGCGCGGATCGCGTCTTCCTGCCCGATGACGCGGCGGTGGAGTTCGTCCTCCATGCGCAGCAGCTTCGCGGTCTCTTCTTCGGTGAGCTTGTAGACCGGGATTCCGGTCCAGAGTGCGAGCACCTCGGCGATGCTTTCTTCGCTCACCTCGTTGAACAGGTCGACACCCTCGGACTTCCAGGTGGCTTCCATCTCGTCGCGCTTTTCGAGGAGCGACTTCTCCTCGTCGCGCATCTTCGCGGCGCGCTCGAACTGCTGCGCTTCGATCGCCGCCTCTTTGTCCTTGCGGACCTTGGCGATGTTGTCCTCGAGCTCGCGGTAGTCGGGCGGCGCCTGCATGCGACGGATTCGCAAACGCGAACCGGCCTCGTCGATGAGGTCGATGGCCTTGTCTGGCAGATGGCGGTCGGAGATGTAGCGATCCGCGAAGTTCGCCGCCGCCACAACCGCCTGGTCGGTGATCGTGACCCGGTGGTGGGCTTCGTAGCGATCGCGCAGACCCTTCAAGATCTCGATCGTGTGCGCGACGGTCGGTTCTTCGACCTTGATCGGCTGGAAACGACGTTCGAGGGCCGCGTCCTTCTCGAGGTGCTTGCGGTACTCG
>SXIR01000184.1 GCA_005772765.1 Actinomycetota bacterium | reverse complement strand
GCGGCGCCATTTCGCGACCTTCCCGACGAAGGGTTCAACGGCGCGCGCCGCTTCCCGCACTCCATCCCGATCGGTGGCGCAAACCCCGACAACGCGGCCGCGCACGCCGAGGTCTACCAACGGCTGCTCGACTGGCCGAAGCCCGTGCACTTCGTGTGGGGTGGGCGCGACAACGTGTTCGACGAGGCGTGGGGGCGCACGTGGGCCGGCGCGATGCGCGCGTCGTTCGACCTGATCCCGGACGCGCACCATTTCCTCCAGAACACGCACGGTCCCGAGATCGTGGACATCATCCTCCGGCGCATTGCCGAGGAAGCCTGACGTCACCGCGACGTTCCGATCGGCCGAGTCCTGATCTGCAGTCGCGACCCCGGGGCATTGTTGCCGCGTGCGGACGTCCTCGAAGCGCCAACGCGCAACGACGCGACTGAACGCTTGCTGAACATCCATCACGGCGGTGGCGACGACTGTCAGCGGTGGTTCAGGCGTTCGCCTCGATGATGACCCTCCAACGAACTTCGAATGAGGAGGATCATCATGAACCGTTCGACCAAAGGTGCGATCGTCGCGGCGTTGCTTGCTGCGACCGGAGCGGGCGGCGCAGTCGCGTCGCGCGCGTCCGCCGACCGACCCCACAACGTGAGTAGTCGTGCCGATGAGCGCGACTCGGATGACGACCTGCCCGACGTCTGCGAACGTCGTGGTCGGGCCGATGCCAAGATCGCAACCGCCAAGCTCATCATCGAGTTCAACGCGACCGATGACGACATCGGCGTGCACGGCGCCTTCGACGACCACGGCTGGTCGGAGTTGTGCGTCTTCGACCCGTCGGGCCGGCCGCTGGCCGTGTTCGACCCGCGTGGCAGGTTGGACGACCTCACGATGGCGGGAGTGTTCTTCGAATCACGTGAACCGCCGGAGGCTGAGTGGTCGTTCGACGATCTCGTCGCCGCGTTTCCGGAGGGGCGTTACCGAGTGAAGGCCCGCAACTTCGAGGGCAAGTACCTGACGGGTTCAGCCCGATTCACGCACGCGGTCCCAGCCGCACCAGAAATCGTTGCGCCCGTCATTGCCGAGGAGCCCGAGGCGCCGGGAACGCCGATCGCGACCGATGATGTCGTCGTTGCATGGGAGCCGGTGACCCAGACGATCAACGGCGCAGCGGTGTCGATCTCCGGGTACCAGGTCATCGTCACGAAGGAAGAACACGAGGATCCGCATGGGTTCTCGAAGCCGACCTACGACGTGCACGTTGGTCCCGACGCCACGTCGTTGTCCGTGCCTGCCGACTTCTTCGAATCAGGCGAGGTGTACGAACTCGAAGTGCTGGCACTCGAACGCAGCGGGAATCAAACGATCAGCGTGGGGTTCTTCGTCACCGCATGATCGCTGACGTGCCGCTCGGTGGACCGCCCAAGCCGGGGCGGTCCACCGCCGCGCTCGCGGCTGCGCGCCCGGCGGCTCTGGCGACCCGCGGCTCATCGTTCGGGTGCGCGTGGATTCGGGTGCGCGTGGATTCGGGTGCGCGTGGAGTCGGGACGAGCGGACTATTGACACTATTCCGAGATTGTTGATAGGGTTTATCGACAATGGATCCGAACCTGCCGCTGATCGCCCTCGCCGGATTCTTCGCGTCCATGGTCGACGGCGCGCTCGGGATGGGTTTCGGTCCGACCTCGTCGAGCATCTTGTTGAGCAGTGGCGTGAGCCCAGCCGCCGCTTCGACCACGGTGAACCTGGCCAAGGTGGCGACCGGGCTCGCCGCCGGTGCGTCACATTGGCGCATGCGCAACATCGACCGGCGGCTCGTGCTGAAGCTCGCGGTCCCGGGGGCCGTTGGTGCGTTGGTCGGCACCACCGTGTTGGCCAACGTCGAGGGCGATGACCTTCGCCCCGTCCTCGCGGTGTTGCTGATTCTCGTTGGCGTGCGGATTCTCTTTCGGTTCTCGCAGGCCCTCCCGGCCAACCGCGATGCCGCGGCCGACGCCGAAGCCGAAGGTCGAGCGCCGGCCTTCCATGACCGCGGCGTCGAAGTCGCGGCGGCGGCTGGGGGCGTCACGAACGGACTCGTCGGCGCGTGGGGGCCGGTGGTCACGCCCTTTCTCCTGCACCGCGGCCTGCCCCCTCGGTACGCGATCGGATCGGTCAACACCGCCGAGGTCGCGATCGCGATCGTGTCGGCCGGGTCGCTCATCGGTTCGCTCGGCAGCGAAGGTCTGCAGTGGGGTGTCGTCGGTGCGATGTTGCTCGGCGGGGTCGTCGCCGCGCCGCTGGCCGCCTACGTCGTGCGTTTCGTTCCGGCCCGATTGCTCGGCCTTGCCGTGGCGGGTCTGTTGTTGTTGACCCAGAGCCGCGAACTCGCCACCGCACGGGACTTCCCGGGGAGCCGCTGGCTTGCTTATTCGCTGATCCCGATCGCGGTGGGCGGTGCGGCACTGCGACCGCGCGTGGCGCGGGCGCTTCGTCGCCGGCGCCGTCGAGCCGCCGCCTGACGCGATGCCGCCCGGTCCGAGGTGCCCGGTCCGAGGTGTGATTGGATCGCATCCCGGTCGGTGCGACTACGGTTCGCTCGGTTCGACCCGCAGAGAGGCCTGTTATGGCGAAGCAAGTCCCGATCGTCGAGTATCTCGCACTCGAGCCGACACCCCACCTCGTGGCCCACCAGTGCACGGCCTGCGGCGCGCGGTTCTTCGACCGTCGCAATGCGTGCGCGTCGTGCGGCAGTGCTGCCGGATTCGAGTCGGTGGCCGTCGAGTCCGACGGCGTGCTGCGCGCATTCACGATCGTCTCGATGGCCGCGCCGGGTATCCCGGTGCCGTTCGTTGCCGGTGTCGTCGACTGCGGCGGAACCAGCGTGCGCGCCAACGTGATCAACACCGAACCCGATCCCGAACATGTGACCCTGGGGATGAAGGTCCGGCTCGCAACCCAGGTGATCGGCACCGACGGCGAGGGCACCGAAGCAATCGGCTTCGGGTTCGAGCCCGCCTGACCCACACGTCGACCCAGAGAGGAACCACACCATGGCTGAGGACATCTGGATTCTCGGGATTCACATGACCAAGTTCGGCAAGTACCCCGATCGGGACACGATCGACATTGCGGCCGAAGCCGCGCTCGGGGCCTTGGGCGATGGTGGCGTGACCATGGCCGACATGGGGATTCTCGCGGCCGGCAACCTCATGGGCGCGAGCGCGCCGACCGGTCAGATGCTCCAGAAGCAGATCGGCCAGACCGGGATCCCGGTGTTCAACGTGTCGAACGCTTGCGCCACGGGTGCGACGGCATTGCGAACCGCGATCATGGCGGTGAAATCGGGCGAGTGCGACATGGGTCTCGCAGTCGGAGTCGAGAAGTTGGCCGGTGTCGGGTTGCTTGCGGGTGGTTCGCGCAAGTCCGACTCGAACACGTTCACGCCGTCGGGTCGCTACGGCGCGGTCGCAGCGGTCGACGGCCGGATCGGCACCGAGACGATGCCGGGCGTGTTCGCGCAGATCGGCATGGAATACGGGCACAAGTACGGCGGTACGAGCTTCGAGCTCTTCGCCAAGATCTCCGAGAAGAACCACGCGCACTCGACGTTGAACCCGCTCGCCGCCTATCAGAAGCGGTTCACGCTCGACGAGATCATGAACGACATCATGATCGCCTACCCGAACACTCGACCGATGTGTTCGGCGAACTGCGACGGTGCCGCCGCAGCGGTCGTGATCAGCGATTCGAAGCTCAAGACGTTGTCGCTCGAGCAGCAGCGACGGGCGGTCAAGGTGTCGGCCTCGGTGCTCACGTCGGACCCGTACACCGAGAGCTGCCAGGTGTTGCCCGACGTCAACACGTTGACCCGACGGGCGGCGACGCAAGCCTACGAGCAGGCCGGGATCGGACCTGCCGACCTCGACCTCGTCGAACTGCACGATTGCTTCGCCACTGCCGAACTTGTGCACTACGACAACCTCATGTTGTGCGAAGAGGGTGGCGCGGCAGCGTTCTTCGAGTCGGGTGCGACCTGGCGCGACGGTTCGACCCCCGTGAACGTGTCGGGAGGACTCGAATCGAAGGGGCATCCGATCGCCGCGACGGGCATCGCCAACATCTGGGAGATCTGCCACCACCTGCGCGGTGAGGCGGGCGAACGTCAGATCGAAGGCGCCAAGGTGGGCCTCGCGCACGTCATCGGACTCGGCTCGGCGTGCGGTGTGCACATCCTCGAGAAGTCCGCAGCGTGAGTGGTCGCACGAGCGGCTCGGCGAGTCACTCGATGCTTGTCGGTGTCCGGCGCACCATCTAGGGTCAGCCAATGCTCAGTGAAGGAACAACTGCCCCCGACTTCACGCTGCCCGACACGGCCGGGAACCCGGTGACCTTGTCGGAACAGCGTGGCAAGTACGTGCTGCTCTGGTGGTACCCCAAGGCGGACACGCCTGGTTGAACGATTCAAGGGAACGGCCTGCGTGACATGGCCGACGCATTCACCGCCGCCAACTGTGTCGTGCTCGGAGCGAGCTTCGACAGCGTTGCCGACAACCTCGCGTTCAAGACGAAGTTCGACTACCAGTTCGAACTCCTGTCCGATGTCGACGAACAAGTCGGCGTCGCCTACGGGACCCGCGACCCCGGTACCGAGAAGGTCAACTTCTCGAAGCGCTTCGGATACCTCATCGGTCCCGATGGCGTGATCGTGAAGAGCTACGACGTCGGCGGCGGGTTTGCGGAGTTCGCTCCCACCGCACTCGCTGACATTCGCGCGGCAGGCTGACGCCGCCGCTCACGAACTGTTCACACTGCGGTCCACCCTCCGTCGACGACGAGGGTGGACCCGGTGGTGAACGTGCTCGCTGCTGACGCGAGGTAGAGCAGCGCACCATCGAGTTCGCCTTCGCGACCGCCTCTCGCCATCGGCGTGCGTTGTTCCATCCAGTTCTCCGAACGTTCGTCGCCGAACATGTTCGATGTCATCTCGGTGGGGAACCAACCGGGACACAGCGCGTTCACGCGGACTCCCTTGCGGCCCCACTGTGCCGCCAGTTCGCGTGTGAGGCTGATGATCGCGCCTTTGCTGGCTGCGTATCCGGCTTCGGGGATCATGCCCACGCCGACGACGCCCCACACGGACCCGACGTTCACGATCACGCCGCCACCGTCGGCGATCATCACCCGCGCGGCGTCGCGTGCGAGACGAAACGGCGCGAGCAGGTTGGTCGCGACCGTGAGGTCGAAGTGTTCGTTCGATTCGTCGAGCGCTCGAACCGGGTTGCTGACCCCGGCGTTGTTGACGAGCACGTCGACCCGCCCGAAATGCGCGACCGTTTCGGCGACCACACGTTCGGTTGCGCCTTCCTCGGTGAGGTCGGCCGCGATCACGAGCGGATCTCGGAGCTCGGCCGCGAGTTCCTCGAGGCGATCGCGACGGCGCGCCGTGATGGCGACCCGCGCACCCACGGCGTCGACGACCCGCGCGAAACGGTGTCCGAGTCCCGAGCTCGCGCCGGTGACGAGCACCACGCGTTCATCGAGACGAAACGAAGCGAGCGGATCGAGCGCCATGGCGGGGAAGCTAACAACCCGGGTCAGCGTCGAGACCGGTCTCGGCCGAGTCGGACGGCCGCGAGCGCAGGTTCGAGATCGGTTCTGCGAGAGATGTTGAGTTTGGCGTACACCCGCTGCAACGCATTGGCGACCGTCCGAGGCGAGATCGCGAGTTGTTCGGCGATGGCCGCCGACGATGCACCCGCTGCAGCCAGGTCGGCGATTTCCGACTCGCGCGGCGTCAACCAGCGGTGGGCGACCGATCGCGCGTCGTCGCGGATGACGACCCAACCGGGTGCAGCAGCGAGGGAAGTGCTTCGCAACGTTTCCGCCGGTAGTCGCTGGCTGGAGGAAATGCCCGGGACGCGCGCGGCGGCAGCGGCGATCTCGGCGGCGATGCCCATCCGTCCGACGTCGGCGAATCGAACGCTGTTGGCGAGGAGTCGGTCGTAATCCGAGTCGACCAGCGCCACGATCGTCTCGTAGGTGGTCCGCAGCATTGGATTCGGTCGTTCGCTGAAGCGATAGGCGAGATCGGCCACGGTCGGGTCGGCAATGCCCATGATCGCGGCAACCAGTGCGACCTCTGCCGCGGTCTGGAGGAGGCCGTTCGCGGCGAGCAGCTCGAGCGACGAGCGCAGCGAACGACGATCGGCTCGTACCCACCCGCGTGCGCCCATCCAGAGTTCGGCCATCGTGACATAACTCGGGATGTCGAGGGCGCGAGATGTCGAGAGCAATGCCTGGTGGTAGTCCGACGCGACCTCGCGATCTCCGCGCATGGAGTGGGCGGCGATGAGCGCCACGAGATACGGATCGCGATCCTGATCGAGGCCTGCGCGTTCGGCGACCATGCGCCCCCGTTCGAGCACCGGCACCGCGCGGTCGATGTCGCCCATCTCGAAGAGTGTCAAGCCGAGCACCGAGTACGAAGTCGACGTCGCGGGCGAGTCGTGCCACGTCGCAAAGAGCGACTCGGCCTCCTGTTTCGCCTCATCGAAACGGCCGACGCAGCGCAACGCGGTGATCGCGTTGGCATCGAGATACCGCGCGTCGACATCGAGGAAGTCGTACAACGCCGGGTCGATCGAACGGGCCGACTCGCGCGCTGCGAGTGCCGCCTCGGGATCGCCGGAGAGCGCGAGGCCAATGACCAGGTGCTCGGTCGCGTAGACGACGGCCATGGGATTCACCGTTTGTGCCACGACAGATGCGGCCGCCACCAACATCTCGTTGACCTGCTTGTGTTGGATCAGCACCAACGATCTCGCCGCGGCGAATGCGGCGAGCGAGAACGCATCGGTCTCGAGAGTTTCTCCCTCCGCGAGAACTCGCAACGCCTCGCTGGGGTCGCGGTCGTGCTGGGAGCGATGTCCGGCCAGCGTCAGGATGGCGACCAGTCGCTCGGGTCCGGGACGTGCCGCAGCGACGATGTCGTCGTCGATGAAATCGAAGCGTTCGGGCGAACCCGATCGGCGGAGAGCCCGAACCAGCATCAGTGTTGCCGGGACGCGCTCGCCGGCTGCGATCGCGGCGCGTGCGAGTCGCTCGCAACTCGGGTCGCGGGCCGAGAATGCCGCCTGGGCCGCTTGGAGGAGTTCGGGACTCCCGACCTCGCGTCCGGCGTCGACCATCCAGACGACTCGACGAGCCAGGTCGTCGCCCTCGTCGCCGAGCGCGAGCAGTGCTTCCAGCGCCGCGAACCGTCGGATCGGCGACAGGCTGGCGCGCACGGTCGATCGGATGAACGAATGGCGAAAGTGCACCATGCCATCGCGTTCTTCGATCAACGCGTGCATCTCGTCGGCCAGCGTTGCGCTCGACGTCCGGCGATCGCTGGGAAGCAACATCTCGAACTCGGAGCGAGGGAGCCAGTTCGCGACCGCCAGCGCGTCGACGGCCGATCGCGCTTCGGCGCTCAACGCATCGAGGCGTCGATCCAAGAGATGGCCGATGCGTGTTTCCGGAAAGCGGGGAAGGTTTGCGTAGGTCGCATCGGTGACGTCGAACCGTTGTTCCCGGTCGGCGACCGTGGCCAGGAACTCACGCAGCAACATGGGATTCCCGAGCGAAGCATCGACGAGTTGCTGCAGCGGTCCCGAGTCGAGTGTGACGCCGAGCGCGTGCGCGGCCGCGTCGTCGATGTCGGAACGTGTCAACCCTCCGAGTCGCACGATCAGCGAATACTCGTGATCCAAACTTGCAGCCAGCGGGCCCGCCGGGCTGGCATCGTCACGCAGCGTCACCGCGGCGGGGCCCCATCCCTCCTCGATGTAACGCGCGCACACCGCGGCGCTCGCGTCATCGACCCACTGAGCGTCATCGACGAGAAGCATTGCCTGCTCCGTGAGCAATGCGCGGAGCTGCGCGTACGCAGAACCAGGGTCGGCGATTCCGACCGCGGCGTGGCCGACCGCGGCCAGGGAGCCGAAGGGCTGATCGCGCATCGTCTCGAATCCGCGCACGACGACGGGCGATCGACCGAGAGCGGCGATCACGGTGTCGGCGAAGGTCGACTTGCCGATGCCCGGTTCACCCTCGATCCACACGACGCGGGCGGGGTTCTCGCGCAGCCAATCGGCGGCTGCCGCGACCTCGGCATGGCGTCCCACGATTTGCCAGCGCACGATCAGGAGTCTCGCGCCGGCGAGCGGCGCCGTCAGTGTGGCCTCTAGGGTCACGCTCATGACTGATGCCATCCACGACTTTGTCATCCACGTCGACGACGCCGTGCTCGACGACCTTCACGCTCGTTTGGCTGCTGCGCGTTGGCCGGACGAGATCGCTGACCAGGGCTGGACATACGGCTCGTCGCTCGCCTACGTGCGAGAACTCTGCGAGTCGTGGCGCACGTTCGATTGGCGCGCACAAGAGGCCCGGTTCAATCGCTGGCCGCACCACTTGACCGAAATCGACGGCCAACGGGTGCACTTCATCCACGCCCGCTCACCCGAACCCGACGCGTTGCCGCTGATCCTGACCCACGGTTGGCCGGGGAGCGTGAGCGAGTTTCTCGACGTGATCGATCCGTTGCGCGATCCGCGCAGCCACGGCGGCGACCCCGCCGACGCGTTCCATCTGATCGTGCCGTCGATCCCCGGGTACGGGTGGTCGGGGCCGACGACGACACCGGGTTGGGACGTGCGGCGGGTTGCCGAGGCGTGGAAGGTGCGGATGGCCCGGCTCGGCTACGACCGCTACGGCGCGCACGGCGGCGATTGGGGATCGATGATCTCGTCGCAACTCGCGGTCGTCGACGTCGACCACGTTGCGGGGCTGCACGTCAACATGGTGCTCGGTATTCCGGGTGCTGACGAGCTGTCCGCTGACGAGCAAGCCGACATGGCCAGCACCGGCGAGTTCATGAACGAGGGCAGCGCGTACCAACAGATCCAGGGCAAGAACCCTCAAACGCTCGGCTACGCGCTGGCCGATTCGCCGGTTGGTCTCGCCGGTTGGATCGGCGAGAAGTTCCATCATTGGACGCACCACCCCGACGGCGACCTGGAAACCGCGGTGACGCGCGAGCAGATCCTGACCAACCTGTCGGTCTACTGGGTCACCAACACGATCAACTCGTCGGTTCGGTTGTACTTCGAGTCGCAGAAGTCGGGTCGGTTCCCTCCGTTCGACCCGGTCACGGTGCCGACGGGCTGTGCGATCTTTCCCGGCGAGATCGTGAAGATGCCTGAATCCTGGGCCCGCAATCTCTACAACGTCACACGGTTCACGAGGTTCGATCGCGGAGGCCACTTCGCCGCGCTCGAAGAACCGGATCTCTTCGTCGACGACGTCCGCGCCTTCTTCCGCACGGTCCGCTGACGCGCCGCCGTCGAGCCGCCTTCCGCAGCCGTCGTGCCGTGGGAGGGCCGCAGATCGCTCGCGAAACGATCGGTAGGCTGCGCGGATGGCACATGATCTGGTTATCAAGGGTGGACGCGTCGTCGACGGCACCGGCGTTGCGGCGCGAACGGCCGACGTTGCGATCACCGATGGTGTGATCACCGAGGTCGGCACGGTCAGCGGTGCCGCGCGCGAGACGATCGACGCCGACGGCGCGCTCGTCACGCCCGGGTTCGTCGACCCGCACACCCACTTCGATGGTCAGGTCACCTGGGACCCGCTGCTGACGCCGACGTGCTGGCACGGCGTCACCACGGTCGTGCTCGGTAACTGTGGCGTCGGGTTCGCGCCAGCCCATCCCGACCAGCACGACTGGCTGATTGGCCTGATGGAAGGCGTCGAGGACATCCCCGGAGCTGCGCTCAGCGAGGGCATCAGGTGGGGTTGGGAGAGCTACCCCGAATACCTCGACATCGTCGATCAAGCACCAAAGATCATGGACATCGGTTCGCTCGTTCCCCACGGCTCGGTCCGCGGCTACGTGATGGGTGAACGCGGCGCAAAGAACGAGCCCGCAACGTCCGACGACATCGAACGCATGGCGGCAATCGTGCGCGAGGGAATGCAGGCGGGCGCGCTCGGCTTTTCGACGAGCCGCACGATCGCGCACATGGCGATCGACGGCGAACCCGTTCCGGGCACCTTCGCGGCCGAGGACGAGTTGTTCGGCATTGGGCGGGTGCTCGGCGAACTCGGTACCGGGGTCTTCGAACTCGCGCCCGCCGGCGCGCTCGGTGAGGACCTTGCTGCGCCCGAGCGCGAGATGGCGTGGATGCGCAAGCTCGCCGCGGAGATCCGCCGACCGGTCAGCTTCGTGCTCACCCAGAACGACCACGACCCCGACGCGTGGCGACGCATGCTCGACGAATGCGCGGCTGCGGCCGCCGATGGCGTGCCGATCCATCCTCAGGTGCACGGCCGATCGGTGACCCTGCTCATTGGCCTCGAGAACTTCCATCCGTTCGCATACTGCGCGAGTTGGGGTCCGATCGGCATCCAGTCACTCGAAGCGCGGGTCGCTGCGATGCGCGACTCGGCGGTGAAGGCTCGCCTCCTCGAAGAAGTTGCGGCGATCGATCCGTCGATGTTGCAGTTCATCGATCCCGAGCGGGTGTTTCCCCTCGGCGAGAACCCTGACTACGAACCCAAACGCGAGGACTCGATTGCGAACCGAGCGCGAGCGCTCGGCCGCGAGCCGTACGACCTCTACTACGACACCCTGCTCGAAGACGGCGGTCGTCAACTGGTGCTGCGGCCATTGCTGAACTACACCGACTTCAACCTCGACGCGGTGCGCACGATGCTCGAACACCCGACGACGGCGTGGGGTCTCTCCGACGGTGGCGCGCACTGCGGGACGACGTGCGACGCCAGCACGTCGACCTTCATGCTGACCCACTGGGCGCGCGATCGCTCACGCGACCGACTGCCCCTCGAGTGGGTGGTGCGCAAGATCACCAAGGACTCGGCGAACCTGTTCGGGCTCGGCGATCGCGGAACGCTCGAACCGGGCAAGCTCGGCGACGTCAACGTCATCGACTTCGACCGTCTGCGCCTGTTCCGCCCCGAGATGATCCACGACCTGCCCGGCGATGCGCGTCGGTTCATCCAGCGCAGCGAGGGTTACGTCGCGACGGTCAAGAGTGGTGCGGTGACGCTGCGCGAAGGTGTCGATCAGGGCGTGCGACCCGGAGCGCTGATTCGCGGTGCCCGCTCCTAGTTGACCAACACGGCGTTTGGCGGCCACGATCTTCGGATGCGAGCCAAGCGCAGGCGAATGGTCGCAGGCGTGGGACTCTTGTCGGCTGTCGTGGTGCTTCCTCTGGCCGCGCTCGATACGGGAGCTGCACGAGCCGATCGGAGTCGTTCGACAGTAGGCGCAGTCGCAGTACCGACGGTCACCCGCGCCGCGCGGACCGTCGCCCGACACGTGCCGACCGCGATCGATTTCGTCCCTCGCTACGCGCCTGACAATCCGTTCGATCCCGACGAGGTCGTGTCGCGGCTCGTGACGCGCGCGCCCGACGGATCGCTTCGGGTCTACCTCGCGTTCTGGTACGAGCCGTACCGCCGTGAACTGATCGGTGGGTATGAGCACCTCACCGCATCTGGGGACCCGTACTGGCAGGTTCGGATCACGCCCGATCTCGTCGGGCGCTGGACCTGGTACCTCGAAGGACGCGACCCGCTGGGGGAGTGGCGAACTCCCACGCGCACGCTCGACGTGGTCGAGTCGTCATTGCCGGGATCGTTGCGTCGATCACCGCACAGCGACCGGTATCTCGCGTTCGACGACGGCTCGCCGTACTTCGCCATCGGCGAGAACCTCGGCTGGTACGACGGACGCGGCACCGTCGCGTACGACCAGTGGCTGCGCGAACTCGGTGAGGCCGGCGGGAACTTCGCTCGCTTCTGGATGGCGAGTTGGTCGTTCGGGATCGAATGGAACGACACCGGTTTGGGCGACTACTCGGGTCGCCTCGACCGTGCATGGCAACTCGATCACGCGATCGACACCGCGCGCGTCAACGGCATCCAAGTCGAACTTGCCCTCTTGAACCACGGCGCATTCTCGACGAACTTCAACAGCGAGTGGGCGTCGAATCCGTACAACGCAGCGAATGGTGGGCCGCTCCGACGGCCGCACGACTTCTTCACCGACGAGCGCGCGAAAGCCTGGTTTCGCCAACGGCTGATGTACATCGTGGCGCGTTGGGGTTACGCGCCGAACCTGCTGGCGTGGGAGTTCTGGAACGAGGTCGATCTCACGGACGACTACCTGGCCAACTCGGCCGCAGTGGCTGGGTGGCACCGCGAGATGGCCGATGTCGTTCGCGTGCTCGACCCGCACCGTCATCTGATTTCGTCCAGCACCGCGATCTTCGGGAACGAACCGCGTTTGTGGGCCGAGGGCGGGCTCGATTTCGCGCAGGTCCATCACTACGCGCGCATCGGCGACATCCCGTACGCCCCGAACCTGTTCCGAACGATTCCGGAGTTCACCGACATCCGCCGGTCGCAGGCCCCTACCTTGCCGGTGCTGTTCGCCGAGCTGGGCGTCGATTCGCGGGGTCCCGTCGAAACGCGCGCGATCGACCCGACCGGAATCGGTCTGCACGACGGGCTCTGGGCGGGGGTGGTGTCGGGAGGATTCGGCACGGCCATGCCGTGGTGGTGGGACAGCATCACCCACCCGGAATGGGATCGGTACCGGCCGATGTTCCGCGCCGTGGCCCGGTTCGTCCATGGGGTTCGATTCGACCGCGAGGCGTTCGCCGCGACGACGGTCGACGCCGGCGGCACGGCACCCGAAGGGGTCAGCGCGCGGGTCATGGTCGGCCGCACGCGAGTGCTGGGTTGGGTCAAGGACGAGCAGTTCCAGTGGAACGCCCAGGCGACCCGACCTATCAACGGTGCCACGGTCGAACTGCAGCTCCCGCCGGGACGCTGGTGCGGTCGGTGGATCGACACCTGGACCGGCACCGGGCAAGGTCGAATCCGAACCAACGGCGGCGCGACCAGCCTGGTGGCCCCACGGTTCGCGCGTGACCTCGCATTTCGACTGCGTGCATGCTGACCCGAGTTCGGCGGCCTGCGACTCCTGATTCGTCGGTGCGAGCGGTCAGACTCCGCACATGATCACTGATTGGGCGCACGTCCGCGACACGCGGACCGTGTTCGAGGACGCCGACGCCGTGGTGATCGACAAACCTGCTGGCGTCGCCCTCACGGGCGCCCGCAATGGCGACGATCTCATGGCCGCGGCGCGGGCCGCGGGGGAGTGGGTGATGCCCGCGCACCGGATCGATCGTGTGACCTCCGGATTGGTATTGCTGGCCCGATCGCGCGAGGCGCACGCGGGCCTCACCCAGCAGTTCCGAGAACGCACGATCGACAAGCGGTACCTCGCGGTGGTGCGCGGGATCGATCTTCCCGAACGCGGCACGATCGATCTGCCCCTGCGCGTCGGTCGCAAGAACTCGGTCCGGGTCGCCGGACCGCGTGAAGCGATCGAGTTCGACGAGTGGTCCCGCCGTTGGGCGTTGGCTCCCGCAGCGGCGACCGAAGACGCCCGCACTGCGACGACGACCTTCGAACGACTGTCGACGGCCGAGGAGCGCACGTTGCTGTGTGTGCGTCCCGTCACGGGTCGCCGTCATCAAATTCGAGTGCACTTCGGGTGGATCGGGTTTCCGATCATCGGCGATCCGCTCTTTGCCGTCAACGACCCTGATGCCGACTCGGCCCGCGGTGGAGGTCGGACCCGATTGCACTCGTGGCAACTCGCGTTCGACGACGCGGGCGGCGAACGAGTGCACTGTCGGCGCGATCCGGACCCGGAGTTCTTCGTCGGGTTTTCGGTGACACCGGCGCTGCTGACGTAACCGAGGGTTGCCAGGGCCAGGGGTTGCGCCCGAGCCGCCAATCGATCGATGATCGAACGACCGCCGTGGGGGCGTCGACGAGCCAAGGTGGAGAGGGAACGACGATGACGAGTTACGTCCTGGTGCACGGTGTGGCGCACGGCGCCTGGTGTTGGGATCGAACCGTTGCCGACCTGCAGGCTCGAGGCCATGTTGCCCGAGCGTTGGATCTCCCGTTGACGAGCCACGCCGACGACGTCGCTGCGGTGCGCTCCCTGCTCGATGGCATCGACGAATCGGTCGTGCTGGTCGGCCACAGCTACGGCGGGCACGTCATCTCCGCTGCGGCCGCGGACCGCGACGACGTCGACCACCTCGTCTACGTCGCGGCAATGATGCTCGACGCCGACGAGTCGTTCGTCGACATCAGTGCGGCTTACCCCCAGCCGCGCCTGGTCACCGCGCTGGAAATTGGAGCGGACGGCCGATTCACGATCGACCCCAAGGCCGCGGTCGACTGCTTCTACGCACGATGCGACCCGGCCGAGGCAGAAGCGGCCGTTGCACGCCTTCGCCCGACGGCCTTGGCGTGCGTCAGCGAACCGGCGGGCGCGGCCGCGTGGCGCAACCATCGGTCGACCTACGTTGTCTGTGGACGAGATCGGTCGATCGACCCCGACTTCCAGCGGGCCATGGCGAGGCACGCCGACGCCGTCGTCGAGTTCGACACCGATCACTCGCCGTTCATGTCATGGCCCGCCGAGTTCGTCGGGGCGCTCGCACAGATTGCGTGACGCCCTGCTCCCCTCGGCGCAGGTTCATCCTTCAGCGAGCAACCAACGCACGGTTTCGAGATGCGTCGCGGCGATCGACGAGCCCGACGCCCACGCGATGGTTTGCGCAACAGTCCAGCGGCGGGCGCGTTCGCGATCGAGTCCGAGCCGTTCGCTCAGGCGGTCGAGGCGGTCGACGGCCTCGGTCCGGCTGTGGCCGAGCTCGCAACTCCGCACGATCGGCGCGACTGCGAACTCGCGCTCGCCGATCAACGGTTTGGGATCGATGGCCAACCACGGCTCCCGGTGGGCCCGCAACACGTTGTCACCGTGAAGATCCTGGTGCACGAGCACGGCGTCGCGCTGCGTGGGCGCAAGGTCTCCCAGCCACTCGATGGCCAGATCGGTGAGGTCGGCGTCGAAGTACGTGCCGCGTTCGGCGGTGAGCGACGCGACCCACCGTTCGCACTCGTCGGTCAGGGTCGTGAACGGTGCGCCCGCGGGGACGAGCAGCCGCTCCAGCAGGTCGATCATCACCTCGAGCGCAAGCGGTCCCGTGAGTGATTCCGAGAGCCGGCGGCCGGGCTCGCAGCGTTCGAGCAGGAGTGCGTGATCGTCACGGTCGTGGTCGAGCAATCTGATCGCACCGTTGCCGTCCCAGCGAGCGAGCGCATCGGCCTCGTGTGCGCATTCCCGATGCGGGTACTGCAGTTTCAACACGACCGGCGTGCCCGCGCTCGTCGTCGCGTCCACAACGAGCGACACCATGCCGCCGGGCAGCACGGCGCCGAGGGTCAGCCCCCACCGTTCAGCGACCCGTCGGGCCGTGGCACCGACGGAGGTGAGCCAGCTCGCGCCACGCGGCTCGTGTCGCAACGTGTCGATGACCTCAGGGGGAGGGACTCGGTCACCGTCCATCGACCCATACTCCCACGTCCTCACCGACGGCAGAGCAACCGCTCCGCGCCTCGAAGTCGTCGAGCATCCGCGGCGTCGCCCCGGTTTGCCGAAGGTGGACCGGCCGCGTCCCCACGCCGCGGCCGGCCACCTTCAGCTTCACGTCGGAGGATCGTCGGACTTCGTCGACAGCTTCGGTGACGCCGGATCGTGGAACCGGACGACTCGGGCGGTCGTCGTCGGAACCCCGTCGCGGATGTCGCGGATCGTCTCCACGACCAGGTCGTGCCAGCGCGTGGCCGCACGAGTCCGTTCGTCGATCCGATCCAACTCCTCCGTCACGCGGAGCGTTCGATCGTCTGTCACACCGTGATGAACAACATCCGTTGGCGCCGGCCCGCGCGTGCGCCGAAAAACCAACCCGAAGTGCCACGACTGGGGGAAGCGTTCCAGTCGCGAGTTCGGTGTGTTCCTCCGGCGAAACATTGGTCCGGAACCTGTTGCCGTTGTCATGGTGTCCCCCACAGCTGATCTCCTACGCTGCGGTTTCATCATGAGACAGCGGCACGCCGATGTCTGTTCCCGACGTGACGCGCTGAACGTGCCGACGATGACACAAAGACGGGAGTTCGTGAATGTCTTGGCTGCTCGATTCGCTCGATGTCGAAGCACGCCAGGCCGTCCATGCCGCAATGCGCCGTCGCCGATTCGGGCGGGACGAGGTCATCTACCACGAGGGTGATCCCGCCGAGAGCCTGCACCTCGTCGCAAAGGGCCGAGTTGCCATTCGGGCCGTTGGCCCCACCGGGGATTCGGTGACGCTCAACGTCTTGGGACGCGACGAGGTGCACGGCGAACTTGCCTTGTTGTCGGACGATCACCGTCGCAGTGCGACCGCCGTGGCGTTGGAAGCGAGCGAGATGCTCGTCCTCGACCGCCGCGACTTCGATGGCTTGTGCGCATCGAATCCCGCGATCCACCGCATGTTGTCGATCGCGCTCGCAGCTCGGGTACGCGAACTCTCGGCGATGGTGCAAGAGGCGCTGTATCTCAGCTCGGATCAGCGAGTGGTCCGACGCCTGCACGACCTGGTCCGGATCTACGGGACCGATGCCGACGGACCAGTCGAGATCCCGATTCGCCAAGACGCGCTTGCGTCGATGGCCGGAACCGCGCGCCCGACTGCGAATCGGGTGCTGCGGGACCTCGAGCGTTGCGGGTGTGTGCAACTTGCTCGTGGCCGCATCGTGGTGCTCGATACCGTCGAGCTGCGCCGTCGAGCGCGCTGACGCTTCGCTATTCGACGATGCCGGTGATGCGGTCGAGGCGTGTGCGCCCGACGATGGCGTTCGCCGCCTGCAGTCCCGACACCACCGCGGCTTCGATGCAGCCGGCGTTGATGCCGTTGTCGGTCCAGTCTCCGGCGAGGAAGAGATGATCGAAGCCTGACTCGTCGGGTCGTAGTCGGTATTGGTCGGTTCCGGGGACGGACTGCACGTACCGATCCGCGGGATCGACATTGGCGCGCACGTACTGAGATGTCAACGGTCGTTCGGGGTCGCTGCCGACGAGCAGGTCCGATCGGAACGAACCCGTGTCGTAGGCGTGCGGGAGATAGTGGTCGAGATCCTCTTCGATGAAACGCTCAGCGTCGGCGACCGCGTGAGCCGTGGCGATCTCACCTCCGTCGGTCGCGTACTCGAGCTCACGATCGGATGGCATGGTGCAGCACAAGTAGACGATGCTGTTGACGTCGGTGGGCCAGCGTTCGAACTCCAGCAGGTGACTCATCGACGAGAAGGTGTCGTAGGTTCCCGCGTGTCCGGTGATCGTGGCACCTGGGTGTTGCCACCCGAGTTCGGACTCGCTCGGCCCGAGCCAGAGTTGGGTCGACTTGGTGGCCACCGTGTTGATGCCCTCGACCATCTGTCTCCAGTTCGGCGACCGTTCGATCAGGTCGCGCGCGACGTGTTCGAGCATGCCCACCGGAATCGCGACGACGAGGTCGTCGAAATCTCTGCCGCGGCGAAGGTCCACGGTGGCGACATCGGTCCAGGTGCACCAGTGAGATTCGAGGTCGTGCTCGAAGAGTTCGGTTCCGGCGTCAACCTGTTCGAGATCGGCATGTTCCGGGAAGCACGGCAGGCCGTCGATATCGATCAACGGCCGGTACTCGGTTCGACCCGCGCGCAGCGTTACCTGGCGACCGAGCCGCACCGACTCGACGGTTCGCCCCTCACCGCCGATGATCTCGTCGACTCGGTGGAAGAACTCGAAGCGAACGCCGCGATCGCTGAGCGCCTGATAGATCGGCGCGACGACGACCTCGCCCATGCCGGCGCGCATCTTCCAGAACAAGGAGCCTTTGTAGTCGAAGAACATGCGAGCGGCGAGCAGCAGCCCGCGATCTGCGGCGAACGTCTCGCGAGCCCGATCGCCATCAAGGTGTCCGAACGCGAGCCCGTACATGGCGTGCACGAGAGGAGACTGCAACGTGGCCGGGTGCGCGCCGTGTTGGGCGAGCCAATCGCGATACTCGATGTGGTTGATGGTTCGGAGTGCTTCGGGATTGGCGAGCACTCCATCGACAACGATTCCTCGAACCTGGGCGAGGATGATGTCGAGCAGATTCCAGATCCGTTCCGTGTTGCGGTCGGCGCGGGCAGTGTCGACGAGCAGCGAGCTCGCAACCGAGAGCAGGTCGATGACGGCGTCGAAAAGTGCATGATGCACGCGGACCGGTCGCAGCTCGGCCTCGATGCGGGTCACCGCCGCCGTCAGTGCTGCGACTGCGGTCGCAGCGGCGGCTTCGCCGAGGGCCGCCGGCCCCATTTGGAGGGACGCGTAGTAATCAGCAAGCAGTCGAAACGAGCGGCGAACGAAGTCGACCAGCGTGAACGTTCCCATCTTGTCGATCGGTTCGCCGGGCCGCAGATCGTTACCAGCGAAGTCGGCGACCCAGGTGAAGCCTCCACTGCCGTCCTCGACCCCAACCGCTGGCGCGGCCATGAAGCCCTGGTCCCACGTCGCAATCGGGCACTGCGGTGCCCGAACCTCTCGGTCGAGCTCGTCGTAGCACTCGCGCAGCAGCCGAAATGCGTTGTCGTAGTACCCGAGCCAGATGTGCAGGCCGTGTTCTTCGATTCGGTCGTTCACGCCGCGGTGACTCGCGCCCTTCCCGCCGAGGCGGTGACCGCGCTGGTACACGGTGATCGAGTCGATGTCGCGTCGGTGGGCCGGGTCGCTGAGCCGCCACGCCGCGGCGAGTCCACCCAAGCCGCCGCCGAGAATCGCGATTCGCCGCCCCATGCGCGCGTCAGGCCGCGCTGGCGCGGCGCGAGCGTTCGAGGCCGAGCAAATGCTCGTCGACGAGCGGCAAGACGGCGACAAGTGGGTTGGGATCGGCCGTGTGGTTGCGTCCCTCGGCGAGGTC
Source organism: Actinomycetota bacterium (assembly GCA_005772765.1). Classification (GTDB taxonomy): domain Bacteria; phylum Actinomycetota; class Acidimicrobiia; order IMCC26256; family PALSA-610; genus SXJQ01. The sequence goes on along the minus strand of SXIR01000184.1, from coordinate 6,552 downwards.
CATGGCGGCGCGCAACGCTTGCACATGCAGTCCGCGTTCGATTGCAACGCGGTACGCGTCGCGCAGATCCGCCTCCGCGGCATGCGTGTCGTCGGTCGTTCGGGCGCGCAACCGGTGGAGTTCGGGCGCGAAGCAGCCGATTTCAGATTTCTCGGCGTGGGCCAACGCCTCGTCGATATAGGTCGCAGCGCGAGTGACGGCCTCGACGGAAAGCGCGGCGCGAGCTGCCTCGAGCAGCAACGCCTGCGTGAGGACCGACTCGCTCCCGGTGACCCGCATCATGTCCTTGGTCGCGATCAGCATGTCGATCATTGCCTCGTTCGGATTGGCGAGGGTGCCCGCGATTGCCATGTGCACCATCGCCGCTTTGCCCCAGAAGTCGAGCCCGTGCTGGTTCGCGACGTTGTTCATTTCCATCGAGCGAGCCAGAGCCGCAGACGCATCGCCGAGGAGTTCGTCGTCGGCGATCGCGTACGCAAGCGTGTACACGGTGCCGAAGGGGCCCGACGGCCAGGGGAGCGCCCCGGATCGTTCGAGCGCACGTTGGGTGAGCAGCTGCGCTTGGTCGACTCGCCCCATGGCGGTGAGCACCGTCGCCCGGTGCGCGTCGATCGTGACGCGAGGGTCGTCTGGGGTCGGCCAGATCTCGTGGATCTCGTCCTGGCTCAGACCGGTCTCGAGTTCGGTGGCGGCGCGATCGAGGAGCGCGATCGCCCGATGGCAATCGCCTCGCCAGGATTCCAAGACCCCCCAGCCTGCCCGATTGATCGGCAAGAACTGCGGGAGGTGTTCCTCGCAAATTCGTTGCTGTTGGTGGAGCAACTGCCGCGCCAAACCGAGCCGACCTTGCTGCATGGCATTCGCCCACTCCGCGGCGGACGCGGCCACGTGCTCGGGAGTCGGAGTACCGCGGCCGATGAGCCCGAGAATCGACTGACGGTCGTCCTCCGCAGCTCGGTAGGCGTCGGGTGCTGTGGCGACACGGAGTAGACCTCGAAGCCGGTGCGCGGTCAACTTGCGCGCAACCGTCCGGTCGTTCTCGTCGGCTTCGTCGAGGTTGTCGAGCAGTTCGAGCGTTCGGCTCAACACACGCTCGGCGTCTTTGTAGGTGCCGTGCGTTCGCGCCCCGTGACCGACCGCGATGCCGGCGTCGATGGCCTCGTCGATCCGATGCGCAGCGTCGAGGTGCATGGCGAGCAGGGCGAGGTCCGGCTCGTCGCGATCGGTGAGGACGTCGGCGACTTGGCTGTGGGCAGATCGGCGTCGGGGTGTGAGCAACGAGTCGTACGCCAGATCGCGAATCAGCGAGTGATGGAAATCCCACACGTCGTGGTCGTTGGTCGCGTCGAGCAACGCAACCGCCCGCAGCGCGTCGGCCGTACGACGACCAACCTCGGTGTCGAGTTCCGCGGCGCGGCAGACCACCTCGAGATCGAATCGCGATCCCACCACCGCGGCGTACTGGGCGAGGTGCATCGCATGCTCGATGGATTCGAGGCGAGCAAGAATCGCGCCCTGGAGCAATACTGGGACGTTCGAATGTGGGACGAGTGCCTCGCGAACGCCGGTGCCGCCTGCGAGGTGCCCGTGGCGAGCGAGCGCCTCGATGATCAACGGAGAACCGGCGCTCGCATCGATCAACTCGTCGATGCGTTCGTGTGACGCGTTCGTGAGCAGGCTGGTCGCGAGTTTGCGGGCGTCGTCGACGGGAAGATCGCCGACGTCGATCACGTTCGTTCGGGCGAACGGGGCGGCGTCGGGCCACAGGGTCGTGACAACCAACATGCCAGGAACCGGATTGGCCGCGACGAGTTCGAGCACCTCGCGGGTAGCGGCGTCGGCCCAGTGGAGGTCGTCGATGACCAGCACCGTCGGGGTGTCGTGCGCAACGGCGGCGAGCCAACGCCGAATCGCGGTCAGCGTCTCGCGGTGTACAACGAGGGCGTCGAGTTCGATCGGCGTCTCGGCCTCGAAGCCAACCGCGAGGCGGACGAACGGCGAGTGGTCACCGAGCCCGAGGCGCAGCGCGTGTTCGTCGATGGTGGACGGTGCGAGCAGCTCGCCGTCCAAGGACTGCTCGATCACCTGACGCAGCGGCCAAAATGGTGAAGCCTGCCGGAGCCGATCGCACCGCGCCCAGATGAACTGGGCTTCCCCGTCGAGGCGGTGTTGGAGCTCGCGCACGATGCGTGACTTGCCGACACCGGAAGGCCCTCGCAGTGTGGCCACGACGCCCGATCCGTTGTTCACCGCCGTCCACATTTCGTCGAGCTGGGCGATCTCGGCTGTGCGACCGACGAAGTCTCCCGTCGGTGGTGCCGATGCCGTGGTCGTCACAATGAAGGCGTCGATCGATCCTTCGAGTTCGGAGACTTCGATGGGAATGCGCGTTCCGGTCGGGATTGGCTGTCGGAGCGCGCCCAGCGTGGCCTCGGACACGAGCACTGTGTCGAACGGCGCAGCTTGTTGCACCTTGGCCGCGAAGTTGACCGTGAACCCGAATCCGAATGGTCGACCGTCGTTCGTTTCGTGCACAACCACGGTTCCGGTGTGCACGCCGACGCGGGTGTGGAGTCGGGTTCCAAGGGTGTCGTCGAGTTCGCGGTCGAGCGCCGCCACCTTCTTCGAGAGTGCGAGCCCAGCCTCGATCGCGTGCAGCGCGTCGTGTTCGCTTGCCGTTGGGTAGCCGAACCACGCATAGATACCGTCGCCCTCTCGCTGAGCGAGGAAGCCTCCATGGTCGGCAATGACCGACTCGGCGATTGCCCAGTAACGCAAGATCGTGTCGAGGTAGGCCTCGTCGTCGGTGGTGGCCGACAACCTTGTCGAGCCGACCAGGTCGCTGAACAAGATCGTGAGCGGTCGGCGTTCGCCGACCAGTGGACGGTCCGCCGAATCATTCATGAGCTCGGACTCAGTTCGGGGGTTCGTTGGTGCCCGTCGGCTGGGTCGGTGTCGTGCCCCACTTCTGCAGGTCTTGTGCGAACGCTTGACCGGCAGCCGACAAATAGTTCACCGTGGCGGCTGCGTAACCCGCGGCGACGTCGAGCGACCACTTGACCAGGTCGACGCGATCCACGTCGCCATCGGTAGGAGTTTGCATACCAACCGCGGTCGTTCCCGCGGCCATGAGCTGTTCGAAGTAGGTCGTGAGCGCATCGAGGTACGGCTGATACCCGGCGTTGTTCTTCCATTCCTCGGCGATTGCGTTGAGTGCTCCGCTTTGGGAGTCGACCTGCGCGAACGTCGGGCCCGGGACTTTGAAGTCATTCGGGTTGGCCATGGTGAGCGGTCCTTTCTTGCTGATGACAGGTCAGTTGCACGATCGGGCGAACGCTCGGGACCCGAGGGCCCAGACAACGATCGTCGCGCGGGCTGGTGTTCGGTACGGCGGCACGAACTTGAGTTTCTTGATCGACTCGAACTTGAGCAGCCCAGTCGCGACGCTGCCGCCCGCGGTCGCGCGGCCGAAGTAGTTCGGGTTCGCGAGATGTCCCGTGATGCGCGAGACCTGCAGGTGACCTTCGTCGACGCTGAGCACTTTGCTGAAGATCAGCGAGAAGTCGAGTCGGTACTTGTCGGAGGCTGCACTGGTCGTGAAGTCGGCGTGCAAGTGATTCTCGACCAGCGGGTTCAGACTGCCGTACGTCGCAACGCCGAGGGCGAGGTCGACGACCTCGCGGAAGTCTCCCTTCCACGCAGGGTTCGCCGTCGCGGGGGGCGGGGGATCGAACGTCACCGACTTGAAGAGGGGTCGGATCGCGGGGCAATCGTCCCACGACGCAGGGTTGAGCAATCCGCGTAGGTCGTTCATCGTGGTGAACGCGTTCTGGGGCCGCCCGTCGGCGATCTTCTGGCTGTTGGTCGGGTCGAGGAAGTAGTGGGTCGATCCCAGCGTGATGATCCCGGACGCCGGGTCCACCTGGTAGAGCTCGGCCGCGCCGAGTTGTTTGTAGACGGCGGCGTCGAAGACGAAGCCTTTGCTGTCGGCAGAGATCTGCCCAATTGTGGCGGACCCCGGGTCGACGACGAGCCCCGCCCGAGGGTCGATACCAGCCGTCGGATCAGCAATTTCGCGAAACGGCAGATACCGAGGGTCGCTCGGGTCTCGCGCCCACTCGTCGGCAAGGTCGGTGGGATCGAGATCGTACGCCCGGATCGTGGCCCGCAGCACCGACTCGTGCCCGAACTCCGAACCGGCGGCCCAGTCTGCGACGCTGCGGGCAACGATGGGATCGAGTGCGGACGCGAGCAGCGTCGCGGACAGGTGGTCGCCGAAGCCGTCGGCTTCGAAAACCCGAATCACTGACCGACTCAGTAACGGATCCTGGAGTTCGGCGATGCTGGCCTGCCAGTCGTCCACGACCCATTCGTCGAATGTCGCGAACGGAAACTCGCCTTCTTCGAAGCCCTGCTTGGCGCGCAACTCATGGAGGCGTCTGCCCATTGCGATCAACGCGGCAGCCGCAGCGCGGTCGGGCAGCTGTTCTGGGTGTGGCTCGGTCACGGTCACGGTCCTTCGTTCGTCTTGTGCTGGTTGCCCAACTTGGCTCTACGCTGCCCCGCCGTGGGCGATGAGCAGTCGGCGAGGCGGTCCCAGTTCTTCGATCCGGTCGAGAACCTGAAGGCCGTTTCGGAGATGCAGGCGGCGGGCATCGAAGCCGCGACCAAGCTGCTGGGCCGGTTTCTGCGGACCGGCGCGGCCGGCGACGGAGCCGACGCAGACGGTTTCGCGCCTCGTTTCGGCGCGGAGCCGTCGAACTCCGACGCACCTCGTTCGACTCGCGATCTGCGCGTCGAAGCCGACCAGTTCATCGACCAACTCGCAACCGCGGCGAAGCGCATGGTCGACGTCTGGACCGATCTCGGCGCTCGGGGGCCGCGATCGCCAGATACCGAACGCGTGGGCCTGACCGTCATCGACGGCGTCGCAACCGCGATGACGGTTGTGCCGGCTGGGCTGCACGACATCGAGGTCGGGGCGGCGCGGTCGGCGGCGGGAGCGGTCGTCGCCGCGGAGTGCTTTCGCTCGACGGTGGTCGACCTGGGCGACGAAATCGATCGAATCGCAGTTCGAGCGGACGTACGGGACGACGCGCAACCGGGCGTGTACCACGGCGTGATGACGGCTGCGTCTGCACCGAGCTTCGCGCGGCTGATCACGCTGACGATTCCCCAAACGTCGGTTGCGACCCCCCAGCCGCAATGAGCGTCAGCCTATCCCCACTGCTCGGGGTCGATGCAAGGCTCGGCGAGTATGGCGACATCGTGCGCGCCGCGATTGCGGAGGGTGTCCCGCTCGACTGGCCCGAGGAGTGGCTTCGCATCGTCGTTGCCGACTATCCCGCGCGAGGAGGCAAGGCGATTCGCCCGGCACTGTGCCTTGCGACGTGCGAGGCGTTCGGTGGCCGCGTCATCGAGGCCTTGCCGTCGGCAGTTGCGATCGAGCTCATGCACAACGCATTTCTGGTGCACGACGACATCGAAGACAGCAGCCAGTTGCGTCGTGGGATCGCCACGTTGCACGACGCGCACGGGCTGCCGCTCGCGCTGAACGCCGGCGACGCACTGATGGTGCTCGCCCAACGCGCGCTCGGCGCAAACGTCGCGACCCTGGGCGCGCGGATCGCGACACGGGTCGCCGGCGAGTTCTCGACGATGGCGTATCACACGATTCAAGGCCAGGCGACCGAACTCGGATGGATACGCGATGGCATCGTCGATCTCGGTCCCGACGACTACCTCGAGCTGGTCATGCGCAAGACCTGCTGGTACACGACCGTGCATCCGTTACGAGTGGGAGCACTGATCGGATCGTGGGGGAGCGCCGACCTCGAAGCGATGGTGCGATTCGGCTTCTTGCTCGGCGCCGCGTTCCAGATTCGAGACGATGTGCTGAATCTCGTCGGTGACGAGCGGGCCTACGGCAAAGAGGTACTTGGTGATCTGATCGAGGGCAAACGAACGCTGATGTTGCTGCACCTGTTGCGCGCCGCGGGCGGCTCCGACCGCTCGCGTGTTGTCGATTTCGTTCGTACGCCACGCACTGCGCGTACCCCTGATGGCGCCGCGGCGATCCTGGAGTTGATGCGCCGCCACGAGAGCATTCAGTTTGCCGAACACTTCGCGGCCGGAATCTCCGAGGACGCCGAGCGCAGTTTCGAAGCCGCCTTCGGGCGGCGGGCGAACACCCCAGCGGGCGAGTTCGTCCGAGCGTTGATCCCCTACATGGTCGAGCGATCGATCTGACATCGTCGCTGCCGATGCGGCGTCAGGGACAAGGACGAGCGACCGGCCGGGACCCCGGTCGAGATCCCGGCCGGCGACGTGCGCGACTGCGCTTACCGATGGGTGCCTGGGCATTCCACGCCCGGACCTTCGCCCGTGATGATCGGGACCAACGCCGATGCGCCCCTGCCGTCGCCGTACACGTCGATCGCTTCTTGGACAATGTCGCCGAAGGACTGCACGCGGCCACCTTCGAAGGGCTCAGTGCTGTCGGGACTGTCGTTCTGACCGGAGAACGAACAGATCGAACGCGCCCGGTACTCG
>SXIR01000183.1 GCA_005772765.1 Actinomycetota bacterium | reverse complement strand
GCCCGCGCACCGCGTGGCGATCGTCGTCGGCCATTCGGTGATCGATCGCACGGTGATCGGTCACACGGTGACCTGCGGTTGGAGTTCCGCGAATCGTCCGGGGCCGATGCCGTGCACGGCGCGCAGGTCGTCGACCGAGGTGAAGCCGCCGCGGCGATCGCGCTCGGCGATGATCGCGGCTGCAAGCGTCGGACCGATACCGGGCAAGGTCTCGAGTTGTGCGGCGTCGGCGGTGTTGAGGTTGACGATGGCGTCGTCGGGGTTCGCACTGACTGACGGGCTCGGTCGCCCGGCGGTCATGGTGCCGGCATTGGGCGGTTCACCGACGAGCGCGACGTAGATGCGCTCACCGTCGACAATCACCGCGGCAAGGTTGAGACGATCGAGATCGGCTCGCAGTTTCGGACCACCGGCGGCGTCGATCGCGTCGACGATCCGCGCACCCGTCGGCAGTTCGACGACACCGGGTCGCACGACGGCTCCGGCGACATGGACGACAACGCGTTGCGGCAAGGTTCCGTTCAGGTTCGGATCGGCTGATCCAGCGGTGGCGTTCGTCGCAGTCGTGTTGTTGGTCGGGGTCGCCACACTCCCCGTTGTCGCTGTGGGCAACGGGGCTGGCGACGCGACCGGCGCCGCAGCGGATCGATACCAGAACGCGCCCGCGCCGAGCGCGACCAGCGCGATTGCGCACGCGACGAGTCGTGGGTCGCTGCGGCGATCGCGACACCAATCCGTGAGTTCGCGTGCCGACCACGACCTGCGGGCGCTGCGCCGGGTTCGAGTCGGTTCGTCAGGCGCCGCGGGGTCGGGCCAACCGAGGTCGGCGAGCGGATCTGGCGGCCACGGCAGTCGAGACGCCATGGCGCCCGTGTCGCCCAGAGGCGCAGTGTCACCCAGAGGCGCAGTGTCACCCGGCAGAGCGGGGACACCTGACGGTGGGGCAAGTGGATTCATCGGGACCGTCCCTGGGCGCGCGGCAACGTGCAGGCTCGGGGAGATCCGGGGAGATCAGCGGCAATCTACCCAGCAGACACACGACCCAAAAGGGCCAGACCAGGTGCGTCGATAGGGTCCGAAATTCGGACCCTGTCGACGCACCTACGGTTTGATGACGAAGTTGACGAGGCGGCCGGGAACGACGATGGCCTTGACGATCGTCTTGCCGGCGAGGTGCTCGGCGACCTTCGGATCCGCTTTGGCCGCGGCTTCGAGTGCCGTTGCGTCGATGTCGGCCGCCACCACCAGTTTGGCGCGCACCTTCCCGTTGATCTGACACGGCACTTCGACCGTGTCGTCGATCAGCAAGGTCGGGTCGGCGACCGGGAACGACGAGTACGCCAACGAACCGTGGTTACCCATGCGTTCCCAAAGTTCTTCGGCAACGTGGGGTGCGAGTGGCGCGACCATCAAGATCATCGCCTCGGCCACCTCACGAGGCGCCGCACCGGCAGCCTCAACGTGCTTGGTCAACGCGTTGTTCAACTCGAACAGTCGAGCGATCGCGGTGTTGAAACCCAGCGCCGGGTAGTCGGTGCGGAGCGCATCGATCGTCTTGTGCAGGGCCCGTCGCAACTCGTCGGGCGCAGACGCTTCGGACACTCGTGCCGCTCCGGTGCTCTCGTCGATGCAGTTACGCCAGAGCCGTTGCAAGAACCGATGCACACCAACAACGTCGCGGGTGTTCCACGGTCGCGATTGGTCGAGCGGCCCCATGAACATCTCGTACATACGAAACGTGTCGGCGCCGTAGTCCTCGCACATCTCGTCCGGCGTGACGACGTTCTTCAGGCTCTTGCCGATCTTGCCGTACTCGCGTTTGACCTCGACCCCGTCGTGCCAGAACGTGCTGTCGCGTTCGTCGACCTCGCTCGCTTCGACGTACATGCCCCGCTCGTCGGTGTACGCGTACGCCTGGATGTAGCCCTGGTTGTAGAGCCGCTGAAATGGTTCGGGCGTGCTCACCCAGCCGAGGTCGTACAACACCTTGTGCCAAAAGCGGGAGTAGAGCAGGTGCAGCACTGCGTGTTCGACCCCGCCCACGTAGAGATCGACGGTGCCGTTCCCCAACTGACCATCTGGCGTTCGGCTCCAGTACTGCTCGGTCGAACGATCGACCATCGCGTCTTCGTTCGTCGGGTCGAGGTATCGCAGGTAGTACCAACACGAGCCCGCCCATTGCGGCATCGTGTTGACCTCGCGCCGATACACGCGCGGACCTTCGCCGAGATCGAGTTCGACGTCGACCCACTGCTCGGCGCGCGCAAGCGGCGGCGCGGGCAACGCGTCGGGGTCGTCGCTGGTCGTCGGAGCGAAGTCGGCGATCTCGGGCAGTTCGACCGGCAACATCGACTCTGGCAGCGCGCGTGGGCCGTGCTCGTCGTAGACGATCGGGAATGGCTCGCCCCAATACCGCTGCCGGCTGAACAACCAGTCGCGCAACTTGTAGTTGACCGTCCCCTCGCCCGCGCCAGTCGTCTCGAGCCATTGAATAATCGTGCGTTTCGCGTCGGCGACACCGAGGCCGTCGAGGTTCACGGCGTCGTTGTGGCTGTTGATCGCCGGGCCATCGCCTGCGAACGCCTTGCCGTCCCAACCGTCGGGCGGTTGCACGGTGCGCAGGATCGGTAGGTCGAACGCCTCGGCGAATTCCCAGTCGCGTTCGTCCTGCGCGGGCACCGCCATGATGGCGCCGGTGCCGTAACCCATGAGCACGTAATCGGCAATGAAGATCGGGATCACCGCGCCGTTGGTCGGGTTGATCGCGAACGCGCCGGTGAACACGCCGGTCTTCTCTCGCGAGTCGCTCGTGCGCTCGAGATCGCTCTTCGCCGCCGCGAACTCGCGGTAGGCGTGCACGGCTTCGGCGGGCGTGCGCGCCGCTCCGAACACGCCGCGCCAGTTGCCGAGTCGGCCCGTGTCGACATCGACGAGATCGCTGCCGTCGGGCCAGTCGTTCGGCACGATGTGATCGACGAGGTCGTGTTCGGGGGCGAGCACCATGTAGGTCGCGCCGAACAAGGTGTCGGGCCGTGTCGTGAACACCGAGATCGCCTGGTCGTGTCCGACGACCTCGAAGTCGACGCGCGCGCCTTCGCTGCGGCCAATCCAATTGCGCTGCATGAGCTTGATCGACTCGGTCCAGTCGAGGTCGTCGAGGTCGGCGAGCAAGCGGTCGGCGTATTCGGTGATACGCATCATCCACTGTTTCAGTGGACGTTTGTAGACGGGGAAGTTGCCGCGCTCGCTGCGACCGTCGGCAGTGACTTCCTCGTTGGCGAGCACCGTGCCGAGGCCAGGGCACCAGTTCACCGGCGCTTCGCCGACATACGCAAGACGCTTCGAATCGATGTACGCGCGTCGCTCGAGTGCATTGCGCTCCGCCCACGGTGCGCCGTCGTCGTCGGGTAGCCGAGTCCCGGCGCCGAGTTCGGCATCGAGTTCGTCGACGTGGCGGGCGCGGTCGGCGCTGCGGTCGTACCAGGCGTTGAAGATCTGCAGGAAGATCCACTGTGTCCAGCGGTAGTAATGGACGTCGGTGGTGCTGACGCCGCGCCGTGGGTCGTGGCCGAGCCCGAGCTGACGGAGTTGGCGCCGGTAGGTGGTGATGTTGGCTTCGGTCGTGACCGCCGGATGGGTACCCGTCTGCACTGCGTACTGCTCGGCCGGCAACCCGAACGCATCCATTCCCATCGCGTGCAACACGTTGTGGCCGTTCATGCGTTGAAAGCGCGCGTACACGTCGGTGCCAATGAACCCGAGCGGATGGCCGACATGGAGGCCCGCACCGCTCGGGTAGGGAAACATGTCGAGTACGAACAACTTGGGCAGGGCCGCCCGATCGGCGTTGGGTTCGTCGAGCAACCGACCCGCCGGATTCGGTGTCCAGAATGTCCGGTCCGTCTCCCATCGGTCTTGCCACTTCGCTTCGATCGAACGGGCAAGCGCGGCGCCGTAACGGTGGACTGGCGTGTCGTCGACGTCGGATTCCGAATCATTCGTCATAGCGAGTCGAGGCTACCGGCGTGCATTCGGTCACCCCTGGTGGTTGTCGCAGCGGCCTGGCAGAATCCGCAACGAATCGAGTCACTCACGAGCCCGGAGGAACACCATGCCCGAGATGACCAAGTACGCGCCGGGAACCCCGTCCTGGGTCGACCTTGGCACCACCGACATCGCCAAGGCCGCGACGTTTTATGGAGGTCTGTTCGGATGGACCTGCGTCGACCAGGGTGAGGAGGCAGGTCACTACACGATGTGCGAAATCGATGGGAAGCCCGTTGCCGCGATCGGGCCGGCGATGAACCCCGGTCCGCCCATGTGGACGACGTACTTCACCGTCGACGATGCCGACAAGACCGCAGCGCTCATCAGCGAAGCGGGCGGCTCGGTCATCGTCTCGCCGATGGATGTCCTCGACGTCGGACGCATGGCTGTCGCGTTCGATCCTTCGGGAGCGGCGTTCTCGATCTGGCAGCCCCGAGCCCACATCGGCGCGCACATCGTGAACGAACCGAACACGTTGTGTTGGAACGAGTTGAACACCCGAAACGTCGACGCGGCGCTCGACTTCTACGAGCGGGTGTTCGGGCACGGCACGAACCGCATGCCCGAGTACAACGAGTTGACGCTCGACGGTCGCAGCATCGCTGGCTGCTTGGCGATGCCTGCTGAGGTCCCGGCCGAGGTGCCCAGCCACTGGCTCGTCTACTTCGCGGTGGACGACTGCGACGCCGCCGTGAGCCGCGCCGTCGAGTTGGGCGCGACGGTGGCGATGCCCGCTCTCGACATGGAGGGCGTCGGCCGTTTCGCGGTGCTGGTCGACAACCAGGGAGCCGTGTTCGCCGTTATCAAGATGTCGATGGCCTCCTAGCGAATGCGGCCGAGACCATTCGATCGGGCATGGCCCGCGAGGCGCGGTATGGTTGAGTCGACCAAGGGGCTGTAGCGCAGCTGGTAGCGCACTTGCATGGCATGCAAGGGGTCGTGGGTTCAAGTCCCATCAGCTCCACT
>SXIR01000023.1 GCA_005772765.1 Actinomycetota bacterium | reverse complement strand
GGCTCGTCGAGGAACAACACCTCCGGTTGGTGAATGAGTGCTGCCGCGAGATCGAGGCGTCGGCGCATGCCCCCGGAATATGTACCGATCCGACGGCTGATGGCGTCGCCGATGTCGACGATGGCGATCACCTCGTCGAGTCGACGTTCTCGGTCACGGCGGCTGAGGCCGTAGAGCCGAGCTTGGAGGTCGAGCAGTTCCCGGCCGGTCTGTTTCGGGTCGAGGGCTGCCTCTTGCAGCGCGACTCCGATGCGGAGTCGAACTGATTCGGCGTCGGAACGGATGTCGTGACCGGCGACGACCGCAGTGCCTGCGGTCGGGCGCAAGAGCGTGGTCAACATGCGGACCGTGGTCGACTTGCCTGCGCCGTTGGGTCCGCGGAATCCGTAGATCTCGCCGCGGGCGACGGCGAGATCGATGCCGTCGACCGCGTCGAGATCGCCGAAACGTCGAGCGAGGCGGTGCGCGAGAATTGCGGACTCGGTCATGGGCGTCTGCGGTTCCAGTCGGTGCGGATCGGTTGCATGGGGTCGGGCTCCGGAGGTCGAACGACCTGCCGACCGTAGTGTGTCGCGAATGGCAGTACGTTCGATTCCGCTGGAACTCCAGGAGTTGACCGCGACGTGGTTCACGTCGGTGTTGTCGGCCGAGGTGCACACCGCGACCATCGAAGACGCCCATTCGGGCACCACCGGTCGGGCCCGGGTTCGGCTTGTCGGCGACCCAACGCTGCCCGAAACGGTGTTCGTGAAGCTCGCGCCATTCGACGTCGGTCAGCGCAGCTTCGTGGACGAGCATGGCATGGGTGTGGCCGAGGCTCGGTTCTACGCCGAGATCGCCGCGGAAGTGCCGGTGATGAAGCCCCGGGCCTTGCACGCCGCCTGGGATGACGACGGTCGCTACGTCATGGTGTTCGACGACTTCACGCGTGCCGGTGGAGCTGCGATCGCAGCAGATCACCCCGAGATGCTCGCCATCGTCGACGGGATCATCGACAACTTCGCAGCGCTGCACGCTGCGTTCCATGACGACGTTCGTTTCGAAACCGGCGGCTCGCTCGAGTGGGTTGCGCGGCGTTCGCGCGGTTACGGCGCGGGCGGCGGGCCGTTCGTTCGGATGGCGATGGACTCATTGGGTGGGCAGCTCGGCGCGGAGTTCGTCGCGTTTGCCGAGTTCTACTGTCAACGCGCCAACGAAATCGCCGAGGTCATTGGGCAAGGTACGCCGACGCTCGTCCACGGGGATGCGCACCTCGCGAACATGTACGTCGTGGATACCGCGCCGGGCTTCTACGACTGGGCCGTGATCGGTGCCGCGCCGGGGATGCGCGACGTCGCGTACTTCTTGGCAAATTCGGTGACGACCGAGGCACGACGTGAACATGAGCACCGTTGGATCGATCGGTGGTGTGCCGCCCTCGCTGCGCACGGCATCGAGATTGCTGCGAACGACGCGTGGGAGCAATATCGCCGTCAGGCGATCGCGGGTTGGGTCGCTGCGGTTGCTACGGCGGGTGTCGGTTCGAAATGGCAACCGATCGAAGTTGCGGTTCGGGCGACGCATCGTGCGATCGCGGCGGTCGCCGACTTGGGGACGCGTGACGCAATGCGCGAGGCGGGCATCGGTTGATCGCAGCCCGCCGCGCGGTTCACTCGTCGATCGCGGCGAAGAGATCGGGAAACACTCGGGCAACGCGCGTCGTCACGTAGTTGCCGTTGGTGCCGCTCCAAGCGACCGGGTCCTCGCCGTCCCAACGCGGTCTTGCGTCGGAATCGCTTGCTCCCAGCGGCAGCTCCACCACGGTCGCTTCCCACGACGGATCGAGGAAAAGCGGAAACGAATACCGATCGTGTGAGGACTCGTTGGCGACCCGATGCGGCGTCGATCGGTAGCGACCACGGGTGAGTTTCTCGAGCATGTCGCCGACGTTGACGACGAAGGTCGACGGATCGGTTGGCCCGTCGACCCAGCCGTTCGGTGCGTGCACTTGCAGTCCCGGAGTGCCGTCGTGGGCGAGCACCGTCACGAGCCCATAGTCGGTGTGTTCACGAACGCCCCACTGGTCGGGGCCGAGACGGCTCGTGTGCGGCGGGTAGCGAAAGATGCGAAACAACACAGTGGGGTCGGCCGTGAGGTTCGACGAGAACCAATGCGTGGGGAGTCCGAGACCAAGGGCCATCGCAGTGAGGACGCGCTCGCCGACGTTGCGTAGCGAAGCGATCGCCTCCAGCGTGAGATCACGCAACTCGTTCGGGTGGTCTGGAAACAGATTGGGGCCATGCAGCGGGATGCCGGCCCGGACGCGAGGATCGTCGAGTGGTAACTCCGTCCCGAAATAGAGCCCCTCCTTGTCGTCGGGCACTCCCGAGGTCAGCTCGCCGTGCAGCGGAAACCAGCCGCGCCATGCCGAGCCGCCTCGCGACATCGCGATCGCCGATTTCGTGAACTCGTCGCGCGCGAAGAATGCGGCTGCGCAGGCCCGTAGGTCGGTGAAGAGGTCGGGGGCGACGCCATGGCCAACCGCCGTGAAGAATCCGACGTCGCGACACGCTCGGTCGATTGCCACGCCGATGTCGTCGAGGGCATCGCCCAAATCGATGACCGGCAGTTCGTTCATTGGCCGGCGCGCACGATGAGATTCAACAAACCGTCAGCGTAAGCCTGCCGTCCCGTTGCGTTCAGGTGGTAGCCGTCGTCGGCGAACCAGTCCTCTCCGATCGCCTTGGGTGTGTTGCCGAGCTTGTTCCAGTCGAAGAGGCGAACAGTGTCGTATTCCTCGGCTTTGGCGCGCAGGTAATTGTTGACTTCGCCCTGCCAGGTTCGCGGCACACGCGAGTTCACCGCGATGACGAGCGGTACGTCGCCCAGCGACCGCATCAAGCGGTCGAAATCGTCGTCGCCCCACCGGCCGTTCGTGCCGAGATGGATGATCACGACGTCGACGTTGTTGAGTCCGCCCGCCGCCGCGATCTGTTCAATGCGCGCCACGCCGTTGACCGGAGCCCGCGAGACCTCGGCGTCGACGAAAATCCCTGGGAACGTCTGCGTGAGCTTTTCGGCCGCACCGAGCATGACCGAGTCGCCAATCGCGATGACGTTGCGGCTGTTTGCAGGAGGCGACGTGGTGGTGGGACCGGTCGGATTGGTTGCAACGGTCGTCCCCGACGGGTCGGCGGCGCTCGTCTCGGTGGGTACGGGACTGGTTGGTGTCGTGAACGACGGGATGACGTCGTTGTCGACGGTGTCCTCGAGGCACCCCGTCGGGTGGATGTCGGGATCGCAGGGCGGCATCTCGGCGCGAACGACCGAGAACCCGCCTCCGACCAAGATCACGGCTGCGACGACCGCGATGACCATGTGGCGTCGGCGCTGTCCGTGGGCGGCTGGTGACTCGCCGACGAGCTCGGAGAGTGCGGTGACGTCGGTGCCTTCGTCGGCTCGGGGGTGGTACTGGCGGACGAGTTCGCCGAGCCGACCCGTCCGCACTGGCATCTCGATGAACCGGTAGCTGAGCTCAGCGGTGACGATCGTCAGCGCGAGTCGCAGCGCGACGTTCGCGACGCCGTGAATCGGTACGTCGAGCTCGGGGCGGGTGACCTGAAAGATCGGCCAATGCCACAGGTAGATGCCATAGCTGCGAAGACCAACCCACCGAAAAACCGAGTTCCCCAAGAGCGCACCGAAGTGCGACGCGGGATGGACGGTGACGACGATCAACACGCCCGTCAAACCGGCCACGAGAAACAGCCCGCCGCGATACAAGAACGCGTCGGTGAATCCAACGGTCTGATGCAGCCGGAACAGCCAGATCAAAGCGATCGCGCCAGCGGTGTCGAGCACCATTGTCGCCCGCCGGTCGATGTGACCGCGTATGCGGTTCGGCGTCCACACGAACGCGAGCCACGATCCGAACAACAATCCTGCGGCGCGAGTGTCGGTGCCTTCGTAGATCCGCGTCGGATCGAAGGCACCTTCGAATGTGACCGCACCCGGCAGCCAGGGCACGAGTGTGAGCGCCGCCATCCAGGCGACGGAGAGGCCGGCTCCGATTGCGACCCAGCGCCGCATGCGCTCGCGTCCGAGGTAGCGGAAGCCGACGAGGACCAACACCGGCCAGACGATGTAGTACTGCTCTTCGACGGCGAGCGACCACAGGTGCTTGAACAACGAAGGACGTTGACCGTTGAGCTCCATCGTGTTGCCGACGTAGGAGCCGGTGTCGATCTGGTACCAGTTCGACACGTAGAACACGCCCGCCACGATGTCGCCGCGGAGGCGAGCGACTTCATCTCGGAGGAACACCACGGCGTACAAGGTCCAAAAGACGAGGACGGCGTAGAGCGCCGGGAGCAGTCGGCGGGCGCGGCGCATCCAGAACGCCCGGAAGTCCGTGGTTCCAGTGGAACGGTGTTCGATGAGGAGCAGTGCAGTGATGAGGTAGCCGCTGATGACGAAGAAGACCTCGACCCCGAGGAATCCGCCCCGCAGCCACTGCACCCCGCGCTCGACTTCGGCACTGTCGTCGAAGATGCCGGCGTGGTAGATCAGCACCGCGGTGACCGCGAGCGCTCGCAATCCGTCGAGTCCGGGGAGGTAGGGCAGTCCAGAGCCCGCGCGGAGCGGCGGTGCGTGGACTGTTTGTGCAGGGACCTCAGAGGACATGGCGAAGAGCATTCTCGCCCATCGGGCCGGGCCCCGGGTGTCAGTTCGCGTCCCCGTCCGGTTTCTGCCATGCTGCGGCCGTGAGCATTCTCGGTACCCGTGTACTCCGCGCCGAAGACCCTCGGTTCTTGACCGGCGGCGATCGCTACATCGACAACCTTGCCATCCCCGGCGCGCGTCACGTCGTCTACGTACGAGCGTCGATGGCGCACGCGACCATCACGGTCGACATCGACGCCGCCCGCTCGGCACCCGGTGTGGTTGCGGTACTCACCGCTGCCGACATCGATCTACCGCTCGACTCGCTCCCGCATCCGCGGGTGCCTGCGTCGATGGCCCGGCCCAAGGTGGCCCGCGAGGTGGTCCGGTTCGTCGGCGAGATCGTTGCGATCGTGGTGGCCGAGACCCGCGCCCAAGCCGTCGACGCGGCCGAGGCGGTCGTGGTCGACTACGAACCCCTTCCGGTCGTGATCGGCGTCGAACGCTCCGTGGCCGACGACGCGACCAAGCTCTTCGAAGAGGCGGGCACGAACGTGGTGATGGCCGCCGACTTTCGCCAGGCCGAGGACGATTTCTTCGTCGGTTGCGATGTGGTCGTGCGCCAGCGGATCGAGAATCAACGACTCGCACCTTGTCCGATGGAGGTTCGGGCCAGCGCAGCCCGCGTCGAGCCCGACGGTCGCTTCACGGTGTGGTCGTGTACCCAGAATCCCCACGCAACCCGCGACAGCTTGGCGCGCAACCTCGGCGTCGACGTCGCGGCGGTGCACGTGATCACCCCCGACGTCGGCGGAGGATTCGGAGCGAAGAGCGGCGACGCACCCGAGGAGGTGTTGTTGCCGTGGCTCGCCCGTCGTCTGGGAACGCCGGTACGTTGGGTCGAGACCCGGACCGAGTCGATGCAGACATTGGTGCACGGCCGCGCCCAGGTGCATGTTGCCCAACTCGGCGGAACGCGTGACGGCCGGTTGATTGCGTATCGACTGCACGTCTACCAAGACGTGGGTGCCTACGCGACCTTCGGTGCAATGCTGCCGTTCATCACCCGAACGATGGCTCCCGGCGTCTACGCCTTCGATCGTGTCGATGTCGCGGTGACCTCGGCAGTGACCAACACCTGCCCGATCGAGGCATATCGGGGTGCGGGCCGTCCGGAGGCGACTGCGGCCATCGAGCGCATGGTCGATCGCTATGCCCAGGAGATCAACATGGACCCCACGGAGGTGCGTCGGCGCAACGTACTCACGCCCGACGTGTTTCCGATCACGACGATCACGAAGGCGCACTACGACACTGGCGACTACCCAGGTGCGCTCGCTCGAGTGCTCGCGGCCGCCGACTACGACGCGTTGCGCCGTGAGCAGGCCGAACGGCGAGCTCGAGGCGATGCGCGGTTGTTGGGTATCGGCGTATCGAGCTACGTCGAGATCACCAACCCTGGTGGTGAGGGCGAGTTCGGGTCGGTCGAGATCACTGCGGACGGCGGTGCCATTGTCCGGACGGGTACCTCAGGCCACGGGCAGGGCCACGACACGGTGTTCGCGATGCTCGTGCACGACGAGACCGGGATCGCCATGGACCGCATCGAGGTCC
>SXIR01000182.1 GCA_005772765.1 Actinomycetota bacterium | reverse complement strand
TGTTGTGGGAGCTGTCGGAGCCGATGGCCCTGCGATGCCCGGCGCTGGCTCCCGGTTGGTCGACGACCGAGCGAAGTGGCGAGACGCTCTTCGCCGAACCTCCGGGTCATCTGGTTGATCTGGCCACCGCAGCCGAACCGTCGTCGTCGGGCGACGCCACGATCACGACCAGCTTCGACTGAGCTCGCTTCGTCACACGCATCGATCCAGGAAACGGCGGACGCGGTGCAGCAACGTGTCGGCCAGGACGGGCGGCACCGCCGCCGCGGCCTGCGTGGGTTGGTCGGCGTCGGCGACCGAACGCACCAGCGCCCAACCCCGAACGAGGTCAACGAACGTTGCGGAAACATCTTCGCAGCGTTGCGTTCATCGCTCGTGCACACAGTAGTAACGGTTGGTTCGTACGGTGATTTCGTGCAATCGGACAGCTCTCGTCACCAGCATCGAGCCTTGGACCGCGCGAGCGGGCGACGGGTGCTCTTGCGATCCGGGGACGAGCCCGATCGAGACCTCGCAGTACACCCCTGCTGTGCGGGTCTGATCGGCGCTGCGGAACGCAAGCGCGAACAGGGGTCCGGTCGCGACCGGACCCCCGTTCGCATCGCGGCCTGGTTTGCGGCTGGTTCGAGGTCTCGGCTCGCCGGACGGTCGATCAGATCGGGCTCAGGATCGGAACCCGACGCTGGCGAAGTACTCCCTGGCCTCGTCGGTCGCGAAGGGGTGTTCGCTGTCGGGTTCGAGCACCGTCGTCGCAGCCGCGCCTGCAGCGTCGCCTTCGCAGGGCACCGACGGGGACGCGATCGCAAGATCGAGGTCGAAGCCGATGTCCGGATCGGCGACGTCGAGGGTCAGGGTCTTGCCGACGTTGTGCGCATGGCGATCGCGCTGGGTCAAGAACCAGGTATCGGTCGGCTGGCCCGGACCTTCGGGCGGTGCACCGAGGAAACGCCATTCGAGGAATCGCAACACCGAGGTGTGGTCGTACTGGCGATGGGTGACGAAACCCGGACGCGCCCGCGGCGATGCGATGATCGCGGGGACTCGGAATCCGGCTTGCGAAAAGTCGTTCGCGTCGTCGGCCGGGTTGCGACGGTCGTCAGGGAAGTGGGGTGGCGTCACGTGATCGAAGAACCCGCCCCACTCGTCGTACAACACGATGAAGGCGCCCTTGGACCAGTGTGGTGAGCGTGCGAACGCCGCAAACGCTTGTTGCACGAATCGTTGGCCCGCTCGGATGTCGCCGTGCGGGTGGTCGTCGGTACGGTTGCCGCCGCTGAACGCAGGATCGACGAAGCACACGTTGGGCAAGGCTCCTGCGGCGCAGTCCGTGTAGAAGTCGTCGATCGTGCGCAGGTGCGGTGTCATCCGCGCGCCCCACAGCAAGAATGGCGGCAAGTCGGAGGCGTAATCGGCGACGCCAACGCCCGCGGACGCCAGACGATCGACGATCGTCGGCCACGGGAAACCGCCTTCGGCGATCGGCAGGTAGTTGGTCTTGTTGCCACCCGACTGCCCGGCGAGCAGGTACTCACGGTTCGGGTAGGTCGGGCCGAGGATCGAGCAATGCCATTGGTCGGCGATCGTGAACCGGTAGGCGAGCTCGCGATAGAACGGCAGATCTTCGCCGCGGTAGTACGACAGAGCGAAGTCGTCGTTGCCCGATCCGTCAGCGACGAAACCTTGGTCGCGCTGGACCCGACCGGAGTTCCAACCGTGGCCTGGGTCGGGGTGACCACAACCTCGGAACGCGTCGGTGCCGGCGGCGTTCACCGTGAAATGGCGCGTCAGGTGATAGTCGCCGCCGGCATCGAGGTAGCGCTGTTTCGACTCGCCGTTGACCCGATGCTTCCATCCGAAACGCGACAAGCCGGTCTGCATGTACTTGGCGTCGTCGCGCAGCCAGCCGAAGTAGCTGTCGAACGACCGGTTCTCCATCATCAAGACGACGACGGTGTCGATGCCGCTGTCGCCCGGCGCCGCGTCGGTGATGGGGCGTGATGCTGGGAACCGTCCGGCCGCGCCGTGCGCGGGATCGCTCGAGAGCAGCGTCGGCCCGACGGTACCAACGCCTCCGACGGCGCCGGCACCGACTGCCATTGCTCCCGACCGCAAGAACGACCGTCGATCCATCAGGTCCTCGTCTCTCCGCCCGGAACCTCACGTCGAGGTTCGCTCCGCGTCCATATCTTGCCGTCCCGCACGGTCGAGGACCAATGCTGCGTGCAACCCTTGTCGTCCTCGCGGCCGAACTCGTTGCGTTTGTAGACCCGCCCGTCCGCATCGATCGACCAACCGTGGCCCGGGCAGCGCAACGTCGAGCCGTCGGGAACGCCTTCGACGAGGTCCCAGTCGAGGTGTGGGCACTGTCGAGCGACGATTCCGATTGATCCGTCGGCCGTTCGCCACACGACGACCTCGACGTCGTCGACCCGCGCGCCGACCGGCGTGGGTCCGAGGTCCGCGAGATCGAGGATCGCGACTTCGGTCACGCCCGAGTCTGGCATGCCGATACAGTGCCGAGCGTGCCGACCTACGCCATGCTCACGAACCTCGGCCCTGACGGCTGGGAAACGCTCCGCAAGAACCCCGAACGGATTCGAGCGGTGCGCGAGGAAGTCGAATCGACCGGCCTGAAGGTGGTTGCGCAGTACGCGCTCCTCGGCCAGTACGACTTCCTCAACATCATCGAAGCGCCCGACGAGCAAGCGATGGCGAGGGCCGCAATCATGCTGGCCGCGCGAGGCACCATGCGAACGACGACACTGCAGGCGATCCCCGTCGACGATCTCGTTTCGATCCTGCAACAGTGACCCGAGCCGCATGAAGACCGGCGACCACGTCGAGGTACGCAACAGCTTCGACAACCAGTGGTCGCGCGGGTTCGAGGTCACCGAGGTGCTCGACGACGACACCCTTCGAATCCGTCGACGCAGCGACGGCGCGATGCTCCCGGTGGTCTTCGGGCGCGACGACGTTCGTGAGGAAAAGCGGCGCAAGATGTGGTGGGTGTGATGGCCCGGTCGGCAACGCCGACGCTGCGACTCGAACGGACGTGTTGGAGATCCGGCGAGTCGGTGGTCGTTGGCATCGACGAAGTCGGTCGGGGCGCCTGGGCGGGGCCCGTCACGGTGTGTGCCGTCGTTGCTCCCGACCTCCACCTCTCCGGCGTGCGGGATTCGAAGTTGTTGTCACCCGTCGAGCGTGAGCGCGCCGCGACACGCATCCGTGGCTGGGCGCGAGCGATCGGCGTCGGCCACGCGAGCCATCGGGAGTGCGACGAACTCGGGATGACCCTGGCGCTTCGCCGCGCGGCGGAACGTGCGCGGGCCCAGATCGAGTCCGTCGGTTTCGTCGCCGATCGGGTCATCCTCGATGGCAAGCACGACTATCTCGGGTTGGGTGCGCGTTGCACGACGGTGATCAAGGGCGACATGAAGATCTTGTCGGTCGCCGCCGCGTCGGTGGTGGCCAAGGTCACGCGCGATCGGCTGATGGCCGAAGAAGCCGAACATTTTCCGCATTACGAGTTCGAGTCGAATCGCGGCTATCCCGCTCCTGTCCATCAGACGGCGTTGCGCGCCTACGGCCCGTGCGCGATCCACCGACGGAGTTGGGTGTTCATGGACAGCCTGCCGTGGCGGCACCTGAAGTTCGAACGCGAGCCGCGCCTGTTCGACGTCGACTGAACGATCGCAGGAGCGGCGAGGGTCGAACGGCGCCGACCACGCCGGGAATCGACTCGCTCAGTGGCTACGGCGAGTGAGGCGGAACGAGCGATGTTCGGCGGGGCGCGGGGTCGGTTCGGCGAGCAGGTCGGAGTCGATCACGTCGTGGCGGTCGCCGAAGCTTGCGATGAGCGCTTGGATCACCGCGGCGGCGGGCAGTGCGAGCAACGCGCCAACCGGCCCGATCAGTGCGGCACCGATGATGACCCCCGCGAACGCGATGGCTGGGTGCAACGACAGGGTGTGGGCGGTGACACGCGGCGCGAGCAAATAGTTCTCGACCTGTTGATAGACGACGACGACCGCGAGTGCGAGCGCGCCTTTCCACGGATCGTCGAGCAGCGCGATGAGCACCGCGAGTGCGCCCGCCAGGTACGTGCCGATGACCGGCACGAACTGACTCATCACGCCGACCCAGACGCCGAGCGCGAGCGAATAGGGCACGCCGATGATGGTGAGCGCGATCCAGTGCGCGGTCGCTGAAATGATCGCGAGCAAGAACCGCGAGTAGAGGTAACCGCCGGTCTTGTCGATGGCGAGTTCCCAGCCGCGGAGCACTTGGGCCTGGCGGTGGGGTGGGAGGCGAGAGCAGATCGTGCGACGCAAGCGTGGGCCGTCGGCGACCAGATAGAACGTGAACAAGCCAACCGTCAACATGTTGAAGAGCACGCCGAGCGCGGTGAGACCGAACGCCAACGCTTTGCCGGCGGCGTCTTCGAGGAAGCTGTTGGTGCCTTCGCTGTCTTCGATCTGTTGGCGAAGGTCTTCGAAGTCGACCTTGGCATCGAAGGTGTCGTTGATCCACGTTTCGATGCTGTCGAGGTAGTTCGACGCCTCGTCGACGAAATCTTGGATCTCGTTGACGACGACGGTTCCGATCGCGAAGACGAACACCGAGGTGGAGAGCAGGAGCGCCAGGAACACCAGCAAGGTTGCCGGGCCCCGACGCCACCCGCGGGAGGCGAGCCAATTCACGGCGGGTTCGATCGCGAAGGAGAGGAACAACGACACCAACAAAGTGATGAAGAACCCACGCAACGAGTGCATGACCCCGCGCAACACCCACAGCGTTGCGAAGCCGAGCCAAAAGACCAGGATCGCTCGATTGACCAGACGCGGGGTCCAGTTCGCGGTCGGGGCTTCGTCAGGCACCATTCGCAATCTACGAGCGCCCTTCCATTTCCCCGCGGATGGCACGTGGGGGCGTATCCTCGACGACGTATGGGCCAGTCGATCACCGTCTCCGTCCGCCCCGGCGCTCGCGCCAACGTGCGGTTCTTCGAGCTCAACCGCTCGATCACCGGCATGGACATCGAGCGGTACGCCGTCCGTCCGCCGAACTCTGCGATCCGGCCCCCAGATGTGGTGGCCCGCCGCCTGTTCGATCTGGGCGCTTCGTCGGTCACGGTGTACTCCAGCATGATCGCGGTGGAGGCCGACGACTGGGCGAGCCTCGAATCCAAGGTGATCGAGATGCTCGAGCACTTCTTCAACTACTACGGCGACGACGCCGGTTGGTCGTTCGAAGCCCGGGGGTTGCCGTACAAACCCTCACCGGTGCAGTGACCTTGCACTAGCGAACACTTGTTCGATACTCTGGCCGGGTGGAGTCAGGGGCCGTGACCGGCACCGCGGTCGAGCCAGTCGGAGTCGAGCCAGTCGTATCGGTCGAGCCAGTCGTATCGGTCGAGCCAGTCGAGCCCGTCGTCATGGACGTCATGGGGTCGATGCCTTCGCCGACGGATCGTCAACGGGCCGCGGGTCGGCTCCAGCTGGCTGCCCTGGCCCCTCGCGTCGCTCCGGTTGCGCCCGCGCACCTGCGAGCGCTCCCCGTCGCGGCGCCGCTCGGTGACCTGCTTCCGGGGGGTGGTTTGGCTCGGGGTGCCACCGTGGCCATCGATGGTCCGCTCGCGCCAGCGCTCAGCCTGCAGTTGCTCGCGGCAGCCTCAGCGGGAGGCGAGTGGGTCGCGGTTGTCGAACCCGATGATCGCCCAGGGGATTTCGGTGCGTTGGCCGCGGCCGAAGCGGGGGTTGCACTCGAACGTTGTGCCGTCGTGCGGCGGGTGACACGCGATCGCTGGCCGGTGGTGGTGAGCGCCCTCCTCGAAGGGGCTCGGTTGGTGATTGCGCCGGTGCCCCAGCGATTGCGTCATGCCGATGCTCGTCGACTGGTTGCACGGGCCCGAGAACGTCAAGGCATCTTGGTCGTGGTCGGTTCGGGCTGGCCCGCCGAGGCCGCGTTGCGGATCCACGGTCAGGCCAGTCGTTGGCATGGGCTCGAAGCGGGTGAGGGGTTGCTCGTGCATCGTGATCTGCTCATCGAGATCGACAGCAAACAGGGGCATCGTCGTACCTGGTGCGCGCAGGCCTCGTGAGCCGCACCGTGATGCACCCATGAACTCCGATCCGCGCACCGTGCGTTCGGCGTGTGTCCGCGTGGCCGACTGGCCGATCATCACCGCGTGGAACGCCGAGCCGAGTCGTCGTGACACTGCGTTCGCGGTGCTCGAACGCGTCGGCCCACGCGAGCTCGTTCGGGCGGCGTCGCCCGCTGCGCGTGCGCTCGGTGTCGTTCCCGGTCTTCGGAAACGAGAAGCCGAAGCCCGTGGCGTCGACCAGTTCGTTGAGGCCGACCTCTCGGGCGAAGCCCGTCGGTTCGAAGTGGTGGCGCGGGCGTGCGAAACCGTCACGCCGCGCCTCACCATCGACACACCCGGCCGACTCGGGTTCCCGACCCGTGGCCCGGCCCGCTACTTCGGGGGCGATCTCGCGTTGGGCGAGCACGTGCACGCGATCGTGGGAGCGGTGCTCGGCGACGACGCGGGTTCGGTGCGCGTCGGTATCGCCGATGGGAGTTTCGCGGCCCGGTTGGCCGCGCGTGAAGCACGCCATCACGACGGTTGTCTCGTCGTCGTCCCCGGTTCGTCCGCTCGATTCTTGGCCCCGTTTCCCTTGGCCGCACTCGGTGACGCCGACTTCGCCGGGTTGTTGGAGCGGCTCGGCATCCACACGCTTGGCGACTTCGCGAACCTGCCTTCGGCCGACGTGCTGGCTCGGTTCGGCCCGTTGGGCGCGACCCGTCACGCACTCGCACGGGGACTCGACCCGGCACCGGTCGATCTGTCGGTGCCGCCACCCGATCTCGTCGAACGTCACGAGTTCGACCCACCCGTCACCCGCGTCGACACCGCGGCATTTGCAGCCAAAGCGCTTGCCGATCGGTTGCTCGCGGCGCTGGCCCGCCGCGGGGTGGGGTGTGTGCGGGTGCGAGTCGAAGCCGAAACCGAACACGGTGAACAACTCGTGCGGGTGTGGCGGCACGAAGGTGCGTTGAGCGCGACCGCGCTCGCCGAGCGGGTCCGTTGGCAGCTCGATGCCTGGCTCGATGCCAACGAGCGAGGGACGCGCATCGTTGATGGCGATGTACGTGCGGAACAAGACCTCGCGGTGCTGAGCGAGATGGGCGTCGACTCGACGACCGGCGCGCTGGTGATGCTGCGGCTCGTACCCGAAGAGGTCGTTGCCAGCGGCGAACGGCAAATGGGGTTGTGGGGCGGCGATGCCGCCGCGGCCGAACGGGCCGATCGGGTGCTCGGTCGGTTGCAGGGCATGTTGGGCATCGATCAGGTCGGTACGTTCGTGGTGCAAGGCGGCCGTACGCCCGCCGAACGAGTCGCGTTCGTGCCGTGGGGTGAACCCCGCGAACCCCGCCGACCGCTGCACCTCGGCGGCGAGGTGGCGGTCTGGCCGGGTCGACTGCCCGACCCGGCGCCGACGCAGGTGTTCGACCCGCCGTCACCCGCCGAATTGCTCGACCGCGACGGATATCCGGTGGTGGTGAACGGGCGGGGTGAGTTGCGCCGCCCACCCGCCTGGTTGCGGGCGGCCGCCGTTCCCGATGGCGGTGGAGCCGTGCGTGGTTGGTGCGGGCCGTGGATCCATGACGTGCGTTGGTGGGACATCCGACAACGTCACCGTCGTGCCTTGTTCCAGATCACGATCGGTGACGACACCGCCGAGACCGCCTGCCTCGTTTCCATCGAACATGGCCGCGCCCATCTCGACGGGGTCTATTGATCGTCACGAAGCGCATCGGTTCGCTGGGTCGAGCCCAGCCGCGCGCGCCCCTCTCCGAACGTCGACACGAGGAGTTCGCCGACTTGGGTGACGGTATCGGGGGCGCCGAAGGGGATGTTGAAGATCAACGTGTCGAGTCCGGCGGCGATCAGTTCTTCGACTTGGGCGACGAGCTCGGCGGGTTGGCCGATGTTGAAGCCGGTCAGTGCTTCGGGGCCGGCAGCGCTGACGATGAACTCTTTGGTACCGGCGGTTTCGTCGGGTGAGCTCGTCAAGAACAACGACGCGAGCCTGGTGGTCGTGATCTCGTTCGGGTCGCGTCCGATGGCGTCGCAGTGTCCGCGCAGCACGGCGAGCTTGTGGCGGATCGTGGCGACGTCGCCGCTCACGTTGCAGAGCTGCGCGTATTGGGCAACGAGCTTGAGCGTGCGCTTCTCGCCGCCACCACCGACCATGATCGGAATGTCACCGCGGAGCGGCTGCGGCACGTTGCGAACTTCGCGGGTGTGGTAGTGCCGACCGTCGAAACTGGGCGCGGATTCGGTGAACATCGCGCGGCAGATCTGCAACGCCTCTTCGAGACGATCCATGCGTTCGCCGACCGACGGAAAGTCGAAGCCGAGGCCAACGTGTTCGATGTCGTGCCATGCCGCGCCGATCCCGAGGATGGCGCGGCCCTTGCTGATGATGTCGAGCGTGGTCACCTGCTTCGCCAACATCGCAGGGTTGCGGTAGGTCACTCCGGTGACGAGCGTGCCGAGTTGCACGCGTTCGGTCACCGCGGCAAGGGCGCCGAGCAGGGTGTAGGCCTCGAGCATTGGCGCGGGCGCGCCACCGAGTGGGGGCAGTTGGTAGAAGTGGTCCATCACCCACACGCTCTCGAACCCGGCCGCCTCGGCGGCACGTACCCGTGCGACGGCTCCGGCGAACATTTCGGCGTCGGGTGTGCCGTAGTCGAAGTTCGGGAGCTGAAATCCAAAGGTCGTCATTGGGGGAACCCTACGTCCGAACCGTGTCGAGCGTGAGAGCTGACCCGGCGATGCGATCGCCGAACACCGGAACTTGGAGGGCGCGTTACACGAAGCTGAACATGGGCTCGTCGCCGAACAACAACTGTGCGGCCGCGGCGAGGGTCTTGCGTTGCCCGATGATGTGCGCGCTCGTCGTGGCGAGATCACGTCGACGTCGATCGAACGGGCTCGACGCAAAGATCGACGCGGCGCCGACCGCCTCGCAGACGAGTTCGGCGACCTCGTTTCCGGTGCGAATGGCATGCACCGACATCAGCGAGATCGCCGCGCGTTGCGATGGGGTCGGAGCGTCCCCGTCGACGAGGGATTGCCACAGACTGGCGAGCACCTCGTTCTGATAGGCGCGGGCGGCGCCGATCGCCGCGGTGCCCTCGGCGAGCGCGAGCTGGACTCGGTACTCGTCTTTCATCGCGACCATCGATGGCATCGACACCTTTGCCATCGCGAGCGACTGGAGGTCGTCGAGCATGCGTTGGGCACAGCCAATCGCGACCGCGGGAAGATTCGAGAAGAACACGCCGTGATAGCGGTAGAGCGGCTCTGGGCGTTTCCCGGCGACGAACGGGTCGAAGGTGCGCTCGCTCGGTACGAAGACGTCATCGGCGGAGTAGTCGTTGCTGCCGCTCCCTGCGAGCCCGGTCGTGTACCAGGTGTCGTGGATCGTGATGGTGTCGCGTGGGAGGTAGACCGCGAGCATCTCGGGACGGCCCCGCGCGTCGAACTTGATGCCGTCGGCGTTGTGCACGAGGCACCCACCGACGATGCGATCGGCGTGCAGACAACCTGACCCGAATTGCCAACGGCCCGTCACCCGGTATCCACCGTCGGTTTCGATTGCGGTGCCGGCGGGGTAGAGGTAGCCGGAGGTCAGGAGGTCGACGTCGGGGTAGAGCTCGCGGGCGGTGGCCTCGTCGAGGCGGGCTGCGTAGTGGCCACTGTCGGAACAGATCATCGCGATCCAGGCCACCGAGGCGTCGTGATAGGCGAGGATCTCGATCAGGCGTGATTGCGACACCAGGTCGAACTCCGGCCCGCCCCATGCCCGCGGGAAGGCAATCGAGAACACCCCGGCCGCACGCATCGCGGCGATGAGGTGTTCGGGGAGCCGCCGGTTGCGTTCGATGTCGTCGGCGGCGGCTTCGATGGTCGGACCCAGGGCCCGTGCCGCGGTCAGGATCTCGTCGATGGTGCGCGTCATGGCCGCAGTCTGACCCGATCGTCCACCTCCCGTTGACGACACGAACAAGTGTTCGGTAGTCTCCCGTCGGTTGTCCAGGGGGAAATGGTCGGGGAGATGGTCGGGGAGATGGCGGTGCGCGAGGTCGAATACGCGGAGTTGCACTGCCATTCGAACTTCTCGTTTCTCGACGGGGCAAGTCATGCCGAAGAACTGGCCGAAGAAGCGACGCGGCTGGGTCTGGCGGGTCTGGCGATCACCGACCGTGATGGTTGCTACGGCGTCGTGCGTTTCGCCGAAGCGGCACGGCCGCTGGGGCTTCCCACCGTGTTCGGGGCCGAACTGACCTTGGGTGCGACTCGTCCGGCCAACGGGATCGCTGACCCTCGCGGCGACCATCTGGTCGTCCTTGCTGAAGGCCCGCTTGGCTACAGCCGGCTGGCGCGAGCCATCAGCGACGCGCAGCTACGCGGTGAGAAGGGCGCGCCGCGACTCGACCTCGAGCAACTCGCCGAGGTCGCGCGCTCGGGAGTGCATCTGAACGGGGACCGAACGAGTGCCGACAACGATTCGTGGTTCGTGCTCAGTGGCTGCCGCAAAGGGGCGGTCCCCGCGGCGTTGCTCACCGACGGACCGGCAGCGGCGCGGCGCGAACTCGATCGGCTGGTGCATTCGTTCGGTCGCAATCGGGTGCTCGTCGAACTCTGGGATCACGGCGATCCCATCGATCGTCACCGCAACGACGCGTTGGCGCAGGTTGCTCATCGGGCCGGGGTCGAAGTCATCGCGACGAACAACGTGCACTACGCGACGAGCGCGCAGCGCCCCCTGGCCACCGCGTTGGCCGCCGTGCGGGCGCGCCGCAGCCTCGACGAGATGGACGGATGGCTTGCGGCCTCGCCGCTGCTGCATCTTCGCCATCCTCGTGAGCAGCAGCGACGGTTCGCTCGTTGGCCAGGTGCCGTCGAACGCACGGTCGAGATCGCGCGTGCGTGTGCCTTCGATCTCAAGCTGGCGGCACCGAATCTGCCCGACCATCCTGTGCCCGAGCGACACACGCCGATGAGTTGGCTACGCGAACTCGTCCGGCGTGGCGCGGCGATCATGTATCCGCCGCAGCATGCACATCACGACGCAGCGCAACGTCAGATCGCCCACGAACTCGATGTCATCGACGAACTCGGTTTCGCGGGCTACTTCTTGATCTTGCACGACATCGTCGAGTTCTGTCGGGTGCACGACATCTACTGCCAAGGGCGGGGGAGTAGCGCGAACAGCGCGGTGTGTTACGCGCTCGGAGTCACCAAGGCCGATGCTGTCGCGTTGGGGCTGTTGTTCGAGCGGTTCTTGTCACCCGAACGCGACGGCCCGCCCGACATCGACCTCGACATCGAGCACCAGCGCCGTGAAGAGGTGATCCAGTACGTCTACGACCGCTACGGACGCGAACGGGCGGCACAGGTTGCCAACGTCGTCACCTATCGGCCGCGCTCGGCATTGCGCGAGATGGCCAAGGTGGTTGGGGTGGCGCCGGGTCAAGCCGACGCGCTCGGGAAGTGGGTGGATCGGTGGAGCGCCGGGCCCGAGGCGTTTGCCGAGCTGGTCGACCAGAGCGCAGCACGCGACCCGCAAGCCCACGCACTCGCGGCGTCGGTGCATCGCGGCGGCGCGCCGGTCCAGCGTTCGACTGCTCGACACGACCGTCGTTTCGTGCGCACCGCGAACGACGCGGTGACCTCACCCGACAGGGTCGACATCACGAGTGCCACCCGCCCGCCCGAGATCCCACCGCTCGCGCTCGAGCTGGCCAGCCAAGTGCTCGACTTCCCTCGCCATCTCGGCATTCATTCAGGGGGAATGGTGATGGCCGACCGGCCGCTCATCGAGTTCTGCCCGATCGAGTGGGCTCGTATGGAAGGTCGTTCGGTTCTGCAATGGGACAAGGACGATTGCGCGGCCGCCGGGTTGGTCAAGTTCGACCTGCTGGGGCTGGGCATGCTCACGATGTTGCATCTTGCGGTCGACATGGTGCGCGAGGTCGAAGGGGTCGAGATCGACCTCGCGACGATTCCCCAAGAGCGCGAGGTCTACGACCTGTTGTGCGCGGCCGACACGGTGGGAGTGTTCCAGGTCGAAAGCCGCGCG
>SXIR01000181.1 GCA_005772765.1 Actinomycetota bacterium | reverse complement strand
GCTCTGCGCAACAAAAAGACGCCTCAGGTGTTTGCGGCGATGAAGGTGTCGAGTTCGGGGCTGGTTTCGAGGCTGCTGATGAGCGCGTAACGCGGTTCGGCGCCGGGGTGCACGACGACGTGCCACAACCGCTGGGTGTCGACGACGAATCGGGCACCGCGGTGCAACGGCATGCGTTGCTCGGTGGCGGGGTCGGGTAAGCCGTCGGGTCCGTTGTCCATCAACAGCATGTAGCTGTCGGGATTGTCGGTCAGCTCGAGCCAGCTCCGTACGACCCAGCCCTCATCCTCGGGATTGAACCGGTTGTTGTCGTCGCGGTGCAAGCTGCGCAGCGCCGCCTCTCGGTCTTGCGGTTCGAGCTTGATGATGCGAACTCGGCCGTAGTTGGCCCCGATGCTGGCCACGTAGTCGCGCAGCGTCGGGCACTTGTCGGCATTGACGGTGAAGATCGCGTCCTTGTCGGAGTGTTGGTTGTCCTTGTC
Source organism: Actinomycetota bacterium (assembly GCA_005772765.1). Taxonomy (GTDB): domain Bacteria; phylum Actinomycetota; class Acidimicrobiia; order IMCC26256; family PALSA-610; genus SXJQ01. The sequence goes on along the minus strand of SXIR01000181.1, from coordinate 6,550 downwards.
CCAGAATCCGCGGCAATCGAGCTCGCCGTCGGCGGTTGCGATGGGCGCAAAGTTCGTGTCGCCGCCGCTCTTCCAGTCCATGTAGTCGAGTCCGAGGTACTCGGACTCGTCGATCGCGAACGGCGCATCCGTCAGCGCCACGACACCCGTGTCGGCCAACACGTCGAGACGTCGGTGCGGCGTGTCAAGGGGAATGGCCACGGACCAGTGCTCGTGCGTCGGCCAGAAACTCATGGGGACAGTGTACGGAACCAGCGCCACGCTGAGCGGGCCGAGCCCAGCTGGGCCGAATGATCAGGTCGAAAGTCCCCGAACTGGCAGACTGGTTGAGTGGGGATTGCGAGTGGTGTACGAAATGGCAAGGCGTTCGGCGTGCTCGTTGCCGTCGGCGTCGCGGTGACTGCGCTCGTCTTGTTGGCGATGGACGACGAAACGGAACCGATTTCGATTCAATACGTCGAGGTCGATGCCGACGACCAGACATTGCTGGTGGGGTTGAACTCCTGTCACGCCGATCCGGTTGTGACCGTGCACGAAACTGCGAGCGAGGTCGTGCTCGATGTGCGGGGGAGGCCAACGAACCTGGATTGCCTCGAGGTCGAACGCGTACGTCTCGACGCGCCGCTCGGCGACCGTCCAATCATCGACGGCACAACCGAACGCGAGGTGCGTCGATAGGGTCCGAAAAACGGACCCTATCGACGCACCTAAGGTGCGGGGATGCGTGCGGCGATTGCGAAGTCGGGAACGTTGCGAGTCGACGATGTCGAGGATCCGGTTCCCGGCTCCGGCGACGCGCTGATCGCCGTGAAAGCCTGCGGCATCTGCGGCAGCGATCTGCATGCGTTGGTCCACGCCCACAAGATGATCGAGCAGAGCGTCGCGGCCGGCGTTCCGGTCACGTTCGACCCGAGTCGTGACTACATCATGGGTCACGAGTTCGCGGGCGAAGTGCTCGAACTCGGACCCGACACCGCAGGCGCGTCCGTCTCCGTCGGCGATCTCGTCACGTCGATTCCGGTGGTGCTGACGCCGACCGGCATCGAAGCGACCGCGTACAGCAACACCTACAACGGCGGCTATGCCGACCTGATGCGACTGAGTGCGGCGCTGTGCATGAAGGTCCCGAATGGGCTCGATCATCGCCGCGCCGCCATGACCGAACCAATGGCCGTCGGTCGACACGCGGTCGGCAAGGCACACGTGCGCACGGGCGACACTGCGGTGGTGCTCGGCTGCGGTCCCGTCGGGCTCGCCTGCATCGCCGATCTTCGCCGACGCGAGGTCGAGACCATCGTTGCCGCTGACTTCTCGCCGCGCCGACGAGCGACGGCGGTGGCAATGGGTGCAACCGAGGCCGTCGACCCTCGCGACGAGCCAGCGGTCGACGCATGGCGGCGTCTGACCGGCGGAACGCGACCGCTCGTCATGTTCGAGGCGATCGGCGTACCGGGGATGTTGGATTCGGCGATGCGGGCCGCGCCGACGCAGAGCCGCATCGTGGTCGTCGGCGTGTGCATGGAGACCGATCAGGTGCATCCGTTCGTCGGCATCACCAAAGAGTTGAACATCCAGTTCGCCCTGGCCTACGACCCGCTGGAGTTCATGCAGACGCTGGCCGACATCGCCGAAGGAGTCGTCGACGTATCCCCGATGATGACGGGGGTGTGCGGTATCGACGGGGTCCCGGACGCGTTCGCGACACTCGGGCGGCCTGACGATCACGTCAAGATCCTCGTCGAGCCCGGCCGTGGCCCGGCGATCGAACCACTCACGTCGGCAGGCCTTGCCGCCGATTGAACGATCGTGGGTGGACGCAAGACATCGCTCGCGGCCCCGTGGATCATCTTCGCGGTGCAGGCCGCACTGTTGTGGATCGTCGCCGCGTGGATCCGAGCCCGCGGCACGTCGTATCCGCGTTCGGTCCTCCTCCTCGGCGCGCTCGCGTGGTTCGTGTGGTCGATCCGGCTGCGCGCCCGACAGTGGCGCGTCGACGACATCCCGACGTCGGAGTGCGCCAACGTGCCGGTCGGTTTCGCCGAGGCGAACGGCTTGGCCCGCCTCGATCCGCCGTTGGCGGCGAGGGGATCGGCAACACCGTGCGTCTACTACAAGTGGGAGTTGCAAGAGCATCGTCGGAGCGGGAAGAACTCGCGCTGGGTGACCGTCGAATCCGAGTTGCGGTCGCCTCCGTTTCGTGTCGCCGACTCGACCGGTGAAGTCTGGGTCGATCCCGAACACGCCGAGATGATCGGGATCGATCAACACGTCACCAGCGTTCCGGGTCGTTCGCGCAAGTGGCGACAGATCGAGTGGCGCCTCGACATGGACGAGCCGGTCTACGTCCTTGGCCCGACTCGCGTTCGTGCTGGCGCCGCGATCGTCGAGTTCGGTACCGAAGCAGCGGGCGATGAGTTCATCATCTCCGACGAAGCCGAGCGCAAGGTTCGCAACCGCATTGCGTTCGCCGCCTGGTCGGCCTCGATCTTCGGCGCGCTCGCCGCGGGGCTCGCGTTCGTGGTCCGCGCCGAACCCACGCTCGACAGCGATGGCGATCCTGCGGTTGCCTACCACTTCGTTGATTCCTGGGCTCGCGTGTGGCGCTTCTCGCTCGTCGCAGTGTTGATGTTCGTCGGGCTGTCGTTCTTCTCCTGGATCTTCCGTGCCTACAACCGCTTGGTGCGAGTGCGAGGACAGGCCGAGCGCGCGTGGTCGCTGATCGCGATCGAGCTCCAACGGCGCCACGAGTTGTTGACCAATCTCATCGAAGTCGTTCGGGGTTACGCGCAGTACGAACAGAACGCTCAAGAAGGACTCGCGCGAGTTCGGAGCGAGTTGCCAACTTCGCCGGAGTTGGCCGACGCCGCCTCGGCCGATCACGGCGCCCGCGCACAGGTGCGTTCGTTGGTTGCGCTCGCGGAGTCGTGGCCCGAGTTGTTCGCCAACGAAGCGTTCCTCTCGCTCCAACGAGCGATCACCGTCAGCGAGGATCGGGTGGCAGCGGCTCGCCGGTTCTACAACGACGCGGTGACGATTTCGCTCGACCGCCGTCAGGTCTTCCCGGCGGTCATGGTGGCCTCGTGGGTCGAGTGGCCGAGCTTCGAGTTGTTCGAACCCGATGCAGTCGACCGGCAACTCCCCGACGCGTCAGCGGCGACTCGCTGAGCACGGTCGCGTCGACTCGCGCTAAGAATCAGCGCATGGAAGATCTCGAGGACAAAGTTGCTGTCGTGACGGGCGCGGCAAGTGGCATCGGCCAAGCGCTCTGTGTCGAACTCGCTCGGGCCGGCTCGACGATCGTTGCCGCCGACGTCGACGCCGCGGGTCTCGACACCACGCTGGCTGCGGTGCATCGCGTCGGTTCTCGCGCCGTCGCGGTGCGGACCGATGTGCGGCGAGCCGACGACATGACGCAACTCGCGGACCGCGTCGACGCAGAGTTCGGCGGCACCGACTTGCTCTGTTTGAACGCCGGAGTCTTTCGGGGTGGGCTGTTGTGGGAGAGCCCGATCGAGGACTGGGACTGGGTGTTGTCGGTCAACGTCTTCGGCATCGTGCACGGGATCCGCGCGTTCGTGCCGCGGATGATCGAACGCGGCACCGTCGCGCACATCGAGATCACCTCGTCGATGGCCGGACTCGTCGCGACCGGAATGAGCGGCGTCTACACGGTGAGCAAGTTCGCCGCATTCGCGCTGGCGGAAGTGCTCGCGAACGACTTGTTGGCCAGCGGCGCTCCGATCGGCGTTTCGGTGCTGTGTCCGAGCGCGGTTGCGACCAGGATCGGCGAATCCGAGCGCAACCGAGCGGGTGTCCGTCCCGACGTCGAAAGCGCGACGGCGATCGAGACGATCCTCGTCGATTTCTGTGGCAATGGGCTGGCGCCCGAAGCGGTCGCCCCGGGCATTGTCGACGCGATCCGGCGGGGCGACTTCGTCATTCCAACCCGCGACACGATGGGCGAGTTCGTACGGGTACGCAGCGAAGCGTTGCAGCGAAAAGAACTACCCCCGTTCCAGATGTTCGACTAGCAATGAGCGATGGCGATCGTCCCGGACGACAAGAACTGGACGTGGGTGCTCGAACGAACCTGCGACGAGTGCGGGTTCGACGCACATGCATTTGCGCGCGAACAAGTCGGATCGATGGTGCGAGACATTGCGTCGGTCTGGGTCGACGTGCTGGCTGGGCCTGACGTCGCCGTGCGAACGAGCGACGATCGCTGGTCGACGCTCGAGTATGCGTGTCACGTGCGCGACGTGTTTCGGATCTACGACGAGCGGCTCCGGCGCATGCTGGAGGAAGACGGGCCGCGCTACGCGAACTGGGACCAAGACGCGACGGCGATCGAAGACCGCTACGACGAGCAGGAGCCCGCGACGGTCGCAGGCGAGTTGATGGCGGCTGCGACTGCGCTGGCCGAACGGTTCGACGCCGTTCGGGGTGATCAATGGCTGCGGCCCGGCACCCGCAGCGACGGTGCCACCTTCACGGTGGAGTCGTTCGGCCGGTACTTCGTCCACGACCCGCTGCACCATCTCCCCGATGTCGGTTCCGGAACTCGATTTCCGACCTGAGGGGTCGGGAATTAGAGTGGGGCCATGCCCGCGACGCCGACCCCGATCGACCCCCGAGGTCCGCGGGTCAACCAGGCGGTGCTCACCGTTGGGTTGTTGGGCGGATTCCTCATCGATCTGCGGGCCGTGGTGCCGGCGTTCGCGATCGTCTTGGCCCTTGGCTCGGTCTTCGGACCGCAGTACGGGCCGGTCCTACGGATCTACGCAACACTGATCCGTCCTCGGCTGGCCCCGCCCCGTTCGCTCGAGGATCCTCGCCCGCCGCGATTCGCCGCGACCGTCGGCGTGGTGTTCCTCGGTGGCGCCTCGATGGCGTTCCTCTTGGGTGCCCCGGGGGTTGCGTGGACGCTCGCCTTGATCGTGGCGCTTCTCGCCGGCCTGGCCGCCACCACTGGCCTGTGCGTCGGCTGCGAAATCTGGGTGCAGTACGCGCGCCGCCGCCGGATCGACCTGGTGGCGTGATGGCGAAGTTCCTGATCGTCGTCGCGATCGTGTTCGTGCTCGCGCTCGCCCCGCGCATCTGGCGGATGCGCAAACTCGCCGATCAGCGTGATCAGCAAGGGCTCCCGGATGTGCCGCCGGCGTTGCGGGGTCCCGAAGCGACCTATCTCGTGTTCACCACGCGGTACTGCGCGCAATGCGGGCCCGTCGAACAAGCGCTGCGTTCGCGCCCCGGCGCAACGGTCCACGTCATCGACGTCGAACGCGAGCCGCAACTTGCGCAGAACTACCGCGTGCGCAGCGCCCCGACCGTCGTCGAAGCCGACCGCGGCGGACGCGTCCAGCGCCGTCTGGTCGGCATCGACTGGCTGCGCGCCGAGGCTGCGGCCCGCTGAGCCGAGCGTTCGGTCTGCCGGCAGTCGTGCTACTGGAAGTGGTCCGAGAGTGCCTTGACCGCGTTGTCGTAGACGCCCTGGATCATCGGCGCGATCTCATCGGGTTCGATGTCGGCTGACATCCTCGCGGTGCAGCCGCCCTCGGCGTCGACGACCGAGCACGTGGTGATGTACTTCGTCGTCGGGAGTACGTCGGCCGAGACGGCGTAACTCAGCGCACGCGCGGCGTCGTCGCGGCTGACGAGCGCTTCGGCGATCTCGACGCCGGGGCCCATCCCGATGAAGCGGGTGTCGCCCTCGGAACGGACGGACTCGAGGCCCGGGAGCCAGTTCTGGATGCCGTGGAAGTCGCCGAACGCGGCCCAGACCTCGTCGGCGCGGCGCGCGATGAACACTTCGGAGTTGGTGATTGCCATGACTGCATCGTGCCATGACGTGACCGGCGTCGGTCAAGTTCGGTGCCGTCGGGGCGGACTCGTGCTGCAACCGGTCTGCGGCGCACGCCCGTCAGGTCGCGGATCCGACTCCGGCGCGGGCCCGAAGGGTCGACCATCGACTCGGCGTGAACAGCGCCGCGCGCGGGTAGTCCTCGAACATCCATCGCGCGAACTGACGTCGCGACCACTCCGACGTGTCGACGGTTCGAATCGCGGCTCGCGCGCCCAGAGGTGACGACAAGACGCGACTGAGGGCGGACGCGAAACGCAGATCCCGCCCGATTGCTGCGTGCACGGCGCGCCGATACCGCTCGGTCACGTCGCCGCCGTCGGCAACGGCTTCGGCTGCCAACATGCCGGTCTCGATCGCCTGCGCGATGCCTTCGCCCGTCATCGGATCGACGACCGCCGCCGCGTCGCCGACGAACAGCACCCGACGATGCGCGAGGTCAGCGGGTCGATACCGGGTCGGGATCGGCCACGCTCGCACCGGTTCGAGGGGCTGGGCATCGGGGCCGAGCACGCCACGGATCGAAGGGCGCGTCAACAAGTCTGGCCACAACCGTTTGAGTGCCTTGCCCGGGCGTCCTTGGGCGCGGAGCACTCCGAACCCGACGTTGGCGCGACCACCGGGGAGCGGAAACACCCACGCGTAACCCGGCAGCAGGTCACGTTCGAACAACACCCAAAGCCGGTCGGC